>JBNLBY010000027.1:0-30478 GCA_050303535.1 Sideroxydans sp.
GGTGTGCCAGGGCGACGATCTGCTCCCGCAGGGCCAAGTTACGGTCAGGGGTGGGTTGGTAACGATAGGCACTGGCACTCATGCCAACGATACGCAGGGCATGGCGCTCGCTCAATCCACGATTCGCCAGGGCGTGTACCACTTCGCGGCGTGCCGGTGCCTTTACCACTTTTTTCGGAGCACCTCGCGCACAGCTTCGTTCTCCAGCATCGACTCGGCAAGCAGCTTCTTCAGGCGTGCGTTCTCGCTCTCAAGCTCTTTCAGCCGTTTCGCCTCTGACACATTCATACCACCGAATTTGCTACGCCAAAGGTAGTAGCTCGCCTCGGAGAATCCGTGCCTTCGGCACAGTTCCTTGACCGGCAGACCGCTGTCCGCTTCCCGCAGGAAACCAATGATCTGTTCTTCTGTGTATCTCTTCTTCATGTCCAATCTCCTCGATAGTTGGGATTGGACTCTAATCTCAGGTGCTACTCAAGTCGGGGGGACGTCGTTAGGTAAATACAGCTGGCAATCGATTCGAACCCTGGTGAAGTTTGAATAGTACAAATGAAAAGGCTTCCATCACTGGAAGCCCTTGCAAATATGGCGCGCCCGAAGAGATTCGAACTCCTGACCCCTTGGTTCGTAGCCAAGTACTCTATCCAGCTGAGCTACGGGCGCATAAATCTGTTTTTTTATGGCGGAGAGAGAGGGATTCGAACCCTCGATACAAGTTTAAGCTCGTATGCGCCCTTAGCAGGGGCGTGCCTTCGACCTCTCGGCCACCTCTCCGAAGGCCGCGAATGATACTGATTAGAGGTTAGACGGTCAAACTGTTTATGTCCCTTCCTGATCAAGATCAAAGGCCTTGTGCAGCACACGCACGGCCAGTTCCAGGTATTTCTCGTCGATGACAACAGATATCTTGATTTCGGAAGTAGAAATCATCTGGATGTTGATACCCTCTTCAGCCAGCGTGCGGAACATCTTGCTGGCAATGCCGACGTGCGAACGCATGCCGACGCCGACCACCGAGACTTTGGCCGCCCGGTCATCCCCGACCACTTCGCGCGCACCGATGTGCGGCTGCACATTGTTTTTCAGTATGTCCATCGCCTTGTTGAATTCATTGCGATGCACGGTAAAGGAAAAGTCGGTGGTGCCGTCTACACCGACGTTCTGGATGATCATGTCCACATCGATTTGAGCATCGCTCACAGGACCGAGAATCTGGTATGCGATACCGGGTTTATCTGGCACACCCAGCACAGTGATCTTGGCCTCATCGCGATTGAACGCGATACCTGAAATGATTGCCTGTTCCATTTTATTATCTTCCTCGAAAGTGATCAGCGTACCGTCGCCCTCTTCCTTGAAGCTGGAGAGTACGCGCAATTTAACCTTATATTTACCGGCAAACTCGACTGAGCGGATCTGCAGAACCTTGGAACCCAGACTCGCCATTTCCAGCATTTCTTCGAAAGTAATGCTCTTCAGGCGGCGCGCTTCCGGCACCAGACGCGGATCAGTAGTATAGACGCCGTCCACGTCGGTAAATATCTGGCATTCGTCGGCACGCAACGCCGCCGCGATCGCAACACCAGAAGTATCAGAACCGCCACGTCCCAGTGTGGTGATGTTGCCAGCTTCATCCACGCCCTGAAATCCGGCCACGATGACCACTTTGTCTTTGACCAGGTCGGCCATGATGTTCTGTTCATCTATACTGACGATGCGGGCTTTGGTGAACGTACTGTCGGTAAGTATCTTTACCTGTGCGCCAGTATAGCTTCTGGCTTGCAGACCAATTTCCTTGAGCGCCATCGCCAGCAGGCCGATAGTCACCTGCTCGCCGGTAGAGAGCACCACGTCGAGCTCGCGCGGATCGGGGTGTTGCTGAATTTCCTTGGCCAGCGCGATCAGGCGATTGGTTTCGCCGCTCATGGCGGAAACGACAACAACGACCTGATGCCCCTCAGCCTTGTATTTTGCAACACGCTGCGCAACTTTTTTTATGCGCTCGGGACTTCCGACAGAAGTGCCGCCGTATTTCTGTACTATCAATGCCACGATATATCCGCGCCGTTTTTAAAGATTTTCAAAATGGGCAGCATTCTAACTGAACTGGCCTGAAAAGACGATTCTCCCTCTGCTACACTGTGGCAAAAAACGCTTCCAGTCCAGATGAGCAAGATTGACAAACGCCCCTATTCCGCCGACATTGCCGCACAGCTTGTTGATTCCGGCATCGCCCCTTTGCTGGCACGCATCTACGCAGCCCGCGGCATTTCCGACGCCGGGCAGTTGAATACCGATCTCGAGCGTCTGCTTCCCTTTTCGCTGCTGAAAAATGCTGAACAGATGGCCTGCTTCCTTGCGGATGCGATCACAGATGAAAAGAAAATACTGATTGTGGCCGACTACGATGCCGATGGCGCCACGGCTTGTGCCGTGGCCATGCGCGGCTTGAGTGCGCTGGGCGCGCGGGTGGATTTCATCGTCCCGAACCGTTTCGAGTACGGCTACGGGTTGACGCCGGAGATCGTGGAACTGGCCAAGCAGTCCTCGCCGGATATTTTGCTCACCGTGGACAACGGCATCGCCAGTGTGGAAGGCGTAGCTGAAGCCCACCGGTTGGGCATGCAAGTGCTGGTCACAGACCATCACCTGCCCGGCGACACCCTGCCGGAAGCTGAATGCATCGTGAACCCGAACCAGCTTGGCTGTCCCTTTCCCAGCAAACACCTGGCTGGCGTAGGAGTGATGTTCTATGTGCTGATGGCGCTGCGTGCGGAGATGCGGAACAGGGGCGCGTTCGCGGAAAAGCCCGAACCCAACCTCGGCAACCTGCTCGACCTTGTCGCACTGGGCACAGTCGCAGATGTGGTCAGGCTGGACGACAACAACCGTATCCTCGTACAGCAAGGCTTGCAGCGCATACGTGCCGGGCGCAGTTGCGCCGGTATACAGGCCCTGTTGCGAGTGGCACGCAGACGTCCGATGCAGGCAACGGCATATGAACTGGGTTTCATTGTCGGGCCGCGGTTGAATGCTGCAGGACGCCTGGAAGATATGGGCCTGGGCATCCGCTGCCTGTTGACTGACGATATGACCGAGGCCGACGAAATCGCTGCCAGACTGGATACGCTGAACCGGGAGCGGCGCGATATCGAAGCGGACATGCAGGAAAGTGCGCTGGCTACCCTCGAAGATTTCAACCCGGCGGACAGTTATTCCCTGTCGCTGTTCAACGAAGACTGGCATCAGGGCGTGATCGGCATTCTCGCCTCGCGTCTCAAGGATAAATTCCACCGGCCGGTGATTGCCTTCGCGCGTTCGCAATCGGGAGAACTCAAAGGCTCGGGGCGCAGCATTACCGGATTACATTTGCGCGACACGCTTGATCTGGTATCCAAAAGCCATCCGCATTTGATCCGGAAATTCGGCGGTCATGCCATGGCAGCCGGATTAAGCATTTCTGAAGAAAATCTGAATGAATTTACGCAAGCTTTTGAATCAACTGCACAAAAACTGCTTGATGCGACGTCGTTAATTAAGTCCATTTCAACCGATGGCGCGCTTGAAGCGCGAGAATTTACTTTAAGTATTGCCCGCGATTTACAGAACCAGGTTTGGGGGCAAGGGTTTCCCGAACCGCTGTTCGAGGGAATTTTCCGGGTGGATATGCAGCGTATAGTCGGCGAGAAGCATCTCAAGCTGAAACTTTCGTCACCCGCCGGAAGCTTTGACGCCATTCGCTTTTATTCAACCGGACCTGCGCCGGATAACATCCATGCCGTGTATAGTTTGAACGTCAATGAATACAATGGCAGCGAAAACCTGCAGCTCATCTTGCGCCACTGGGCAGGAGACTAAATATGGAAGACATCCTATTGCAAGGCAACGACATCGAAACCCTGCTCCAGTTTCTGACCAGTCTGGCCATCGGCCTGCTCATCGGACTCGAACGCGAACGCAATCCTTCCGCCAAAGCCGGGTTACGTACCTTTGCGCTGGTTTCCCTGTTCGGCACACTTGTGGCGATGCTGGCAGACAAGGGCGAATCTCCATGGCTGCTCGTTGCCGGATTGCTTGCCGTTGCGGGTATGATCATCACGGCCTACTTCAACACCCCCACCGAAAACAATGACCCTGGTACTACCACTGTTGCAGCATTGCTCATTAGTTACGCGCTCGGCGTGCTGGTCTGGTTCGGTTTCTCAAAACTTGCAATCATGCTGGCCATCGCCATCACTGCCCTGCTTTATTTCAAACCCGAACTGCATGGTATATCGCAAAAGCTCACCCGCCGCGATCTGGTTTCCATCCTGCAATTCTCGGTACTGAGTTTCGTCATCCTGCCCATCCTGCCTGACCAGAACTACGGCCCATATGGCGCGTTTAACCCCTATCAGGCCTGGATGATGGTGGTGCTGATTTCCGGCCTGAGCCTGGCCGGCTATGTTGCCCTGCGCTGGACGGGGCAGCGCTATGGGGCGCCGCTGCTGGGGTTTTTCGGCGGACTGGTTTCCAGCACTGCCACCACGCTGGTTTACGCCAGACACAGCAAGCTCAACGAAAGCATGCTGCGCCTGTCGGCCGTGGTCATCCTGATTGCCAGCCAGGTCGTGCTGATCCGGCTCATGATCGTCAGCACGGTCGTCTCCCCAGCTATCCTTAAGCAACTTGCCCCGGTATTGGGGATGGGATTGCTGTTTGGCCTGGCCGCAACGCTATTTAATTGGGAACGGCTCAAAAATTCCGGGATATTGCCCATGCCGGAGACCACCAATCCGACCGAACTCCACGCAGCACTGACTTTTGGCATGTTGTTTGTCGTCGTATTGTTCTGCTCTGCGTGGCTCACCGATGTGGCAGGCAGTGGCGGCCTGTATGTCGTCGCCCTGGTCTCCGGACTCACCGATGTCGATGCGATTGCGCTTTCCAGCCTGCGCCTGTTTCACCTGGACAAACTGAGCAGTGCTCAGACTGTCATTTCCATTGCCCTCGCCTTCCTTTCCAACATGTTGTTCAAATTCGGCCTGGCAGCTTTCATTGGCGGCCTGACTCTGGCCAGGCATCTGGTCACCGGCTTTCTCGCGATTGCCGCAGGCATTGGACTGGGTCTGCTGCTCTTCCTGTAAGCATCTGCACAGCGTTCAGTTCTTTTGAAACGCGCTGGGCGTGTATAATCATGGCCTTTCGCATTAACGCTACGCGAACTACCTCTAGAAAATTCGTTTCTCGGGATGAAGCGCAAGGAGCCGCGCAGCGAATGACGAGACATACCTTGATGGTAGGCGAGAAATGAGCGAGCATGCGACGCCGCGAATCGCCCGAAAAACGAATTTAATAGAGGTAGTAATGGAAGCTGAACAACTCAACGCATTAACCAACAAGATTCAAAGTCTGCATACCCGCAACACCGAACTTCGGAGGTATCTTTGACTACGACGGCAAGCAGGAACGTTTAGCCGAAGTCAATCAACTCGCCGAAGACCCGGCCATCTGGAACGACACAAAGCGCGCGCAGGATTTGGGCCGCGAACGCAAGTCGCTGGAAGACGTGGTACTCGGACTCACACAGATCACCCAGAACCTCGACGATGCCGCCGAATTGCTGGAGATGGCGCAGGCGGAGAATGACGAGGACAGCCTCCACAGCATCAGTTCCGACGTTCAGGACATCGAAAAGCGTGTCGAGACGCTGGAATTCCGCCGCATGTTCTCCAACCCTGCAGACCCGAACAACTGTTTCATCGACATCCAGGCCGGTGCCGGCGGTACCGAGGCCTGCGACTGGGCCTCAATGCTGTTACGGCAATACCTCCGCTACTGCGAACGCAAGGGCTTCAAAGCCGAAGTGCTGGAGCAGACCGACGGCGATGTGGCCGGCATCCGCAGCGCTTCACTCAAGGTCGAGGGCGAATACGCCTATGGCCACCTGCGCACCGAGACTGGCGTGCATCGTCTGGTGCGCAAGTCGCCGTTTGACTCCTCCGGCGGTCGCCATACTTCGTTTGCCAGCCTGTTTGTCTCGCCCGAAGTGGACGACTCCATCGAGGTAGACATCAACCCGGCCGATCTGCGCATCGACACTTTCCGCGCTTCCGGCGCGGGCGGCCAGCACATCAACAAGACCGACTCGGCGATCCGCATCACCCATGTGCCGACCGGTATCGTAGTGCAATGCCAGAACGACCGCTCGCAGCACCGCAACAAGGCCGAAGCGATGTCCATGCTGAAGTCGCGCCTGTATGAACTGGAACTGCGCAAGCGCCAGGCCGACGCAGACAAGCTGGAAGCATCCAAGACCGATGTCGGCTGGGGTCACCAGATCCGATCCTACGTGCTCGACCAGTCGCGCATTAAAGACCTGCGTACCAATGTCGAAATTTCCAACACGCAGAAGGTGCTGGACGGCGATCTCGACCCATTCATTGAAGCCAGTTTGAAACAAGGCGTTTAACTTCAGAGAACCAATATGACCGAAGAGCAAATCACTCCACAACCAGAAGAAAACCAGATCATTGCAGAGCGCCGTACCAAGCTGAATGCCATACGCGCTAAAGGCGTCGCTTTTCCAAACGATTTCCAGCGCAAGAACATGGCGGCCGATCTGCATGCCGAATTCGGCGAAAAGTCGCATGACGAACTGGAAGCGGCAAAGATACCCGTTGCAGTGGCCGGACGCATGATGCTAAAGCGCGTGATGGGCAAGGCCAGTTTCGCCACCATTCAGGATATGAGTGGACGTATCCAGTTGTTCGTCAGCAACGACAATACCGGCGAGGCAGCACATGCCGAATTCAAGCATTACGACCTGGGCGACATCCTCGGCGCCGAAGGCATCCTCTTCAAGACCAAGACCGGCGAACTTTCGGTACGCGTGACGCAACTGCGTCTGCTGACCAAGGCGTTGCGCCCGCTACCGGAAAAATTCCACGGCCTGGCCGACCAGGAACAGAAATACCGCCAGCGCTACCTTGACCTCATCACCAACGAGGAATCACGCAAGGTGTTTCTTGCGCGCATCCGCATCGTCCAGGCGATACGCGATTATTTTGTACGACACGGCTATCTCGAAGTTGAAACACCGATGATGCATCCCATTCCCGGCGGTGCTTCTGCCAAGCCCTTCGTCACCCACCACAATGCGCTGGATCTGCAAATGTACCTGCGCATTGCGCCGGAGCTGTACCTGAAGCGGCTGGTCGTTGGCGGCTTCGAGAAGGTGTTCGAGATCAACCGCAACTTTCGCAACGAGGGCGTATCCACGCGCCACAACCCGGAATTCACCATGATTGAATTCTATGAAGCCTATCGCGATTACAAATACCTGATGGACTTCACCGAAGGGCTACTCGCCGAAGTCGCACAAAAAGCGCTGGGCACAACGGTCATCTCCTACCAGGGTAACTCGCTTGATCTGGGCAAACCATTTCATCGCCTCACCATGGTGCAGGCGATCCAGAAATTCCATCCGCAATTCACCGATGCCCAGTTGAAAGACCGAGAATTCCTTATCAACGAGTTGCTGGACTTGAAGGCAAAATACAATCCGAAAGATGCCGTCGGCGGTTTACAACTGTCGCTGTTCGAGGAATTGGCCGAATCGCACCTGTTCGAGCCGACCTTCATCATCGACTATCCGATTGAAGTCTCGCCGCTGGCGCGCAGCAGCGATGCCCGCCCGGAGATCACCGAACGTTTCGAGCTGTTTATTGCCGGCCGTGAGATTGCCAATGGCTTCTCCGAGTTAAACGATGCGGAAGATCAGGAACGCCGTTTCGATGCGCAGGTCGCCGCCAAGGATGCAGGCGATGAAGAGGCCATGTTCAAGGACAGCGATTTCGTGCGAGCGCTTGAATACGGCTTGCCGCCCACGGCAGGTGAAGGCATAGGCATCGACCGGCTGGTGATGTTGCTGACCGACAGCGCCAGCATCAGGGATGTGATCCTGTTCCCGCACATGCGCCCGGAATAGCGATGCTCTCAAGCGACATCCGCACACGCCTGCTCCAGCAATACCCTGCCTTGGCCGGATTGCCTGTCGCGGAACTGGATATATTGCTGGAGAACGCAATGTTGATGCCGATACCCGCCGGAACCGTCGTGTTCGACGAGAACCAGCCCTGCCAGGGTTTTCCCATGCTGCTTTCCGGCAGCATCCGTGTCATCAAATCTTCCCCGAACGGCCGCGAATTGCAGCTTTACCGCGTGACGCCGGGTGAAAGCTGCATCATCACCAGCAGTTGCCTGCTTGGACACACCCGCTATACGGCGCGCGGCATCGCCGAACAGGATTTGGAGATGGTACTGCTACCCGCCCCTTCATTCCAGGCCCTGCTCGACAAACATGATACCTTCCGCGACTATGTGTTCCACTTGTTCTCGGACCGCCTTTCCGACCTGATGCAACTGGTCTCCGCTGTCGCTTTCCAGAAACTGGATCAACGCCTCGCAGCGCTGCTCATCGCCAAACCCAGCCCGCTGCATACGACGCACCAGGCGCTGGCCGACGAACTCGGCAGTGCGCGCGAGATCGTCAGCCGTTTGTTGAAGGGATTTGCCGATCAGGGCTGGGTAAAAGTGGCTAGGGAACAAATAGAAGTTATTGATAATATTGCATTAAAACATTTTTCCGAGTTCTGAATTGCAAAATATGTGATTTTTATCACAGACAAATCGGCCCTTTGCGCATATCCTGTGAACTCCTCTAATCTCTTACCTTAAGGAGCAAATGATGAAAATCAACGTTGGCACTATCGATCGTATCCTGCGTATTGTTGTTGGCCTGGGACTTATCGGTGCAGCAGTGGCGGGCATGTTGCCATGGTGGGTCGGCTTGATTGGTGCTGTTCCTCTGGTGACTGGCATCTTCAAATTCTGCCCGGCTTATGCCATCTTCGGGATGAGCACATGCTCGATGGACAAAAAATAAACCCGTGTAACCATTCCTGCACGCCCGGATTCAGGCCGGGCGTTTTTATTGAGGAAATCCCATGATCAAAAAACTATTTCTGTACGCACTCCTCGCCTTTGCTATGACGCCGGCACTGTCCGAAGAGTTGGCGCAATACAAGAAAGAAAGCCGTGCAATTGTCGGACCGTTCATGAAGAAATTGCTTGCAGAGAACAGGAAGGCCATCGAAAAAGACGGTCCGGAATCAGCTATAAAAGTCTGCAAGGAAATTGCCCCCAGAATAGCTGGAAACATATCGCTTCAAAAAGGTATCAAGCTCACCCGTGTAAGTCTGAAGGTACGCAATCCCTTGCTCGGTACAGCAGATGCCTGGGAACAGAAAACCCTGAAACAATTCGAGATACGCCTGGCAAAAGGTGAAAAACCGGAAATGCTGGAAACGGCCGAGATCGTGAATGAACCCGGTGGAAAATATTTCCGCTACATGAAAGGAATCGTATTACAACAAGGTTGCATTGTCTGTCACGGCAACGACGAACAAATCATCGACAGCGTGAAAGCCCGGCTGGCTGAAGAATATCCGCATGATCTGGCAGTTGGATACGCCATCGGTCAGGTACGCGGAGGTGTAAGCATCAAACGAGCTCTGTGACTACCCGTCCTTGTTGCGACTTTTCAGCAGGAACAGGATAAGCGAGCGCAATTTGGCCGGGCGAACCGGCTTGTGCAATAGATGATGACCTCGATCATTGACGGCTTTTAGTATTTGCGGAGAAGTATCGCCACTGATCAGGATGAATGCGGGCGGTATCTCGCTATGTTCCTTGATACGGTCGGCGAGTTGAAGCCCGTTACCGTCAGGCAACCGGTAATCGCAGATCACCAAATCGAAATGCGATTCGGAATATTCATTCCAGACCTCTTCCAGCCCTTCCCCTACAGAAACATCACACCCCCAGGATTCAAGGATACCAGCGGTACTGGTCCGCACCAGTACGTCGTCGTCGACAACCAGCACCCGCAGATTTTCCAGCCGATCGGGTTTTGTCATCGCCGCAGGCGGTGCACTTTCCTGCTCCGCAAACAGGTCTTCCACGCCATATACGCGCGGTACGGTCACTGAAAAGGTCGATCCGCGGCCCGAGACCGACCGCAAATCCAGCGTATGATGCAGCAATCCTGCAAGGCGATCCACAATGGCAAGTCCTAATCCCAGTCCTTTGCTGCGATCTCGCGCACTGTTCGCCAGTTGCACAAATTCGTGGAAAATGTTCTTTTGTTCATCGTAAGGAATACCGATCCCGTTATCGCGTACTTCTATGCGCATGTTTTCGCCGCTTTTACGGCACGCAAGCAATACCGTGCCATTCTGCGGGGTGTAGCGGATTGCATTGCTCAACAAGTTAAGCAAAATCCTCTCCAGTAACACCGGATCGCTCAATACCGTGGCATTGATGCATTTGACGCATAATTTGACATTCTTACGCTTTGCAACCGGAACAAAGTCCTGTACCAGACGCTTAAGTATCGCTTCAACATCCACGCTCTGTATTTGCGGAACCACGATCCCGGCATCCAGCTTGGAAATATCCAGCAGAGAATCCAGCAAACTGGACAGCGCTTCAACTGATTCTTCAACTTTGCTCGCGATCTTGCGTTGTTCCACAGTATCGAGCCTGCTGTGCAACTCGCCAACAAACAGGCCAAGTGCATGCATGGGTTGTCTTAAATCATGGCTTGCCGCCGCAAGAAAACGGCTTTTATCAAAATTGGCTTTTTCTGCCTCATCTTTTTTGCGGCGTAATTCCTGAGTTGCCTCTTCAATACGTTGCTTCAGAGTGTTGCGATCCTGTTGCAACTGATGCGCCATATCGTTTATACCTGAAGCAAGCTCATCCAGTTCCCGTACCTGATTTCCGGTAATATTTGTATCGAGATGTCCTTCCCCGATACGGCGGATAGCATTATTTATCTGCAGTACCGGAAGCGTAATGCGGCGTGACACTTGCATGGCAATCAGCATGGTTGTCACCAGCACAAACAGCAACAAAAACAGGTTGAGCCCCAGCATCTCCAGCTTCGCAGTATTCAGTCTGTTTTTACTGATTTCAACGATCACACTGCCCAGCGCCTTATTGGGCGGAATATTTTCCGCAGTTGTGATCAGTTCATCCAGTTCGATCTGCGTGGCAAGGATGGGTTGATGGAACCACAGGACATTGCTGTCTTCCCTGATCGTGACGATATCGTCCACCTCGGACAAATCATTCCTGAAGATATCCCGCTCATAGGTATTGCGTGTCCCCCCCGCCCCGGCAAGATATTTCAGGTCGGCATCCAGCACCAGGATGGAATTGACATCCTGTTGTGCAAATGCAGCATCCACTTGTTGCTGCAATAGCCCCTGGTTACCGGAAAAAACAGGATATTCGCTGGATGAGGCAAGCTGATGAACAATCAGCTTTGCCCTGTCAAATAGCGCCCGGTCCAGATCTGCAAAACGGGTATAGGTGAAATAACTTTCCAGCAACAATGCCAGGATCAAGATCGGAATGACAGCGACCGCAAGCGTTTGCCTTTCGATTCCATGTTTTTTCATGGATTCCTCCTGACTTTATCGCGCAGTCGATGTGCGTCTCTGATAGGTATATCGAGTGATCTGGCCACCTGTCTGTTGACCGAGACTTCAAATTGATTTGGATAGTTGTCCGACGGCATTTTAGCCGTTGCAGAAAACTGCATGATCGCGTCTGCTGTCTGTGACGCAATCTGTGCCGGCGTGCTGTAAATTGCGCACAGCGCTCCAGCTCTGGTATAGGCACGCGAAATACCGATCAAAGGTACCTTTTTGCGGTAAGCAGTCAGCAGAATGTTGCGTATCGTTCCTGCGTTGTAGACTGTTGCATCTGCCAATACGAAAAGAACATCACTTTCACTTAGCACTCTTCCCAGCGCGTCGTTCAGGTATCGAGTTTCGTTGACTTCCCGCTCATGCAAACGGATATTTCTGTCCGCCAGCAATTTTCGTAACTCCTGAAGTTCCGGGGGCGGAAAGGAATATATTACGCCGACATGCCGGGTATCCGGCAAAGCTGCCAGCAAAAAAGCAACTTGACGCTCCATGGGCTGGTCAAGAAAAATTGCCGAACGTGGTGTGGTTCGTTGCAGGGTGGGCAATTTCTCGTATCCCGCTTTGGGAACAAGTACTGTCAACGTAGGAATATCCTTGTCCGCAAGTTCGGCGGCCGCCTTCATGCCGACTGCGATATACAGATTGGAAGGATTGATTTTATTGCCGGTTTTTTGTGCTTTCAGTACAAATTTGTCCGCTTGCAGTTTCTCGCTTAAAGCATCGCTGAACACCTGATATGTGCCGCCTTCTTCGCTCAACACCAGCGTCACGCGTAAAGGATCAGCCTGCGCAAGTGAAAGGCATGAAAACAGAAACGCCAAAACCATGACACACTTCCGTATGTGCCAGCGAAATGCCGGGTAGTGAACAATTGCCCGATTAGAAATATATGGTTGCAGTAAAATAAGCCCGCCGTTTAAACAAGAGATTCACAGTCTGTTGTAAGTTGCCGTATTCCGTGTAGTTGTTCTGGAACGCGTTTTGCAATACCACAGCCACCTCTCCTCCCGCTGCTTTTTCTTTTTGTCCGAATGTACTGGCGAGACGCATATCCACTCTGCGCATTTCCGATTGTGGCGTAAAGATGCTCGATACATCGCTAACCCTGACCCGGCTTCGTAAATAATAACCGATACTGAATTGTAGTGCTTCAGTGAGTTGCTGACTCAGCAACAAACTCCCACTGTTCAAAGGAACCGATTCGGCACAGATGTTTAAATAATCTGCTTGATAGATTTGCCCGATGGTAGCAGGCGGATTACTTCCTGGAATCGGAGTTGAATTGAAGTATTGCGTCGGATAGGCAGTAAACGAGCAACTTGTTTTTTGATGTGAATAACTCGCGGTTATTCTTCCGTCTTCCCAGCGGTAATCGACAGAAAAATCCAGGCCTTTGAAGACCACTTCCGACATATTCTTGAAACTGTTTGCCATATTGCCCAGGTCAGCCAGGTAATCGACCAGGATAATGTCACTCACTTTATCGTAATAGAGACGTCCGTCCACACTAACTGAACCGAACTTGCCAACGTACCCGATTTCCCTTGCAAGAATTTTTTCGGGTTGAAGACCCTGTGCCGGAGGGGTATTGCCAAGGTTCCAGTATCCCGTTGGGGCAGTCTTCATGTACATTTCCACCATCACCGGATTACGCGTTGCAGATGAAATCGAAGCGCGTAGAGTTTGTTGTGGAACAAGGTGGTAGTTAATCGAGATTCTGGGGGAAGTATTCCTGTGTCCTGCCCCGTCATCCTCATACATAGCCCCTATGTTTACCAACGTCGACTTCGTTACCCGCCATTCGTCATGTGCAAAAATATGCGATTGACGTAACGTTATCGGAGAAACAAACAACAGGGGCTGATTCATATAGTCATAACGTATTCCTCCACCCCAGACTGCGCGATTGCTTGCGCCCAGTTGTATCGTGTTCTGAATCTCAAGCTCCTGACGCCGACTGTTGGCTGCATCCTTTGTAAAGGTTAACGGAGTCGAATTTCCACATATTGCAGTATTGATACATTTATGCGGATCCGTGTAATCACGGTTGATCCGATAATATGTCAATCTGCTTTCTTCTCCATCCGTCCAGACATGCTGCCAGCTCAATTGTTGAAAGTCATCGGTGGTTTGAACATCCCTGAATGGATCTTGATCACGTCCAGCGACCCCTTGTCCATGTACTCCGTCATTCAGTCCAAGTTGTAGCTCAATGCTGTTCACGCTATCAAGACGGTAATTCGTGCGAAGATTAAGCAGCCGATAGGTACTGCTGTCATTCAATATTTGAGGATTATCACCACCATCAGCACTATAGCCGAAAGACAACCGGTAATCGAAGTCTTCCCCGGTATTGCCGATATGTGCAGATGCATCGGAAACACCCATTTCACCCCTGCTTACCTTGGCAGAATTAGGCATACCACTTGCTGAATCACGGGTAATGATGTTGATAACGCCATAAAACGAGTTAGTACCATGCGAAGCAGCCGCAGGGCCGCGTACAACTTCAATACGCTCAATATCATCAATCAGCAAAGGTAAACCCTGCCAATAAACCCCGCCAAATGGAGGAAGATAAACGCTACGCCCGTCTATCAACACCTGCATTCGACGAGAATACTGGTCGGAAACACCATTCAGCGAAACGAAAGGGGCGTTTGCGCCCGCATATCCGACATACATCCCGGGTACCAGACGAAACAAATCGACGATTCTGCGAAAACCGGACGCCTTGATCATGTGGCGATCGATCACCGTCATGGCATTGGGCGCTTCGGATAATGGCTGCAACAGGCGCGAAGCGCTCAGAACGACCGGGAGGTCCTGCAGGAAGGCTTGTTCGGAAGGCGGATAAACTTCAGCAAATACGCTGTTCGAAACAGGAATGAAAGCGCCACACGTCAGCGCAAGTACAGGTATCCTCAAATACACAAAGCCGTGACGCATGACACCTCGCACAAGCTGACAGGATTTCTTGTTATTGATGTAAATGGGGTGGCTGATGGGGCTCGAACCCACGACAACTGGAATCACAATCCAGGGCTCTACCAACTGAGCTACAGCCACCGTTGAATCGTCGTTATTGGCGTGCCCGACAGGAATCGAACCTGTAACCCCCAGCTTAGAAGGCTGGTGCTCTATCCGGTTGAGCTACGGGCACAATTCTTTCGGCATCCAACAAACTCATGCTATTTGAAACTGGTCGGGGTGGAGAGATTCGAACTCCCGACATCCTGGTCCCAAACCAGGCGCGCTACCAGGCTACGCTACACCCCGAGAGCGCGGCATTATACAGACCAAACGGCAAAAATCAATTTCAGTCGCGCGTTTTTTTCCTGATTTGCGGCCTTGCCAGTATCAGGTAATACGCCATCGACCACAGCGTCAATACAGCCGCCAGATAGATCAACACAGTGCCCATCTCCCGGATCGGCAATCCCAACAACGGCTCCTGATAAAGCAGAAATGGAATGGCAATGAGTTGGAAAGTCGTCTTGACCTTGCCTATCATCGAAACCGCGATACTCTTGCTGTTGCCCAGTTGCGCCATCCATTCGCGTAGCGCGGAAATCGCAATCTCGCGGCCGATAATGATGAATGCAATCACCGCGTCCACGTGCCCCTGGCTCACCAGCATGATCAAGGCTGCGGCTACCATCAGTTTGTCCGCCACCGGGTCGAGGAATGCGCCGAATGCGGAATACTGGTCCAGTTTGCGCGCCAAGTAACCATCCAGCCAATCCGTAATCCCGGCAATCACGAAAAGCAACATGCTGAACAAGTGTTTGTTGTGCAGACTCAACGTTTCGTCAGATATATAGAACAGCGCGATGAATACCGGGATCATCACGATCCTGAACCAGGTCAGCAAATTTGGTATGTTGAGCGGCATCGTCAATGTAGTTGCTGGTATATTTTCTCCGCGAGCGCCGGGCTGATACCCTCCACTCGCGCCAATTCTTCAGCGCTGGCCTGTTGAACCCCCTTCAAACCGCCAAAGTGGGTCAGCAAATTGCGCCGCCTTTTCTCGCCCACGCCTTCGATATCTTCCAGAGATGAAGTCGTGCGAGCTTTGCCACGCCGGGCCCGGTGGCCGCTGATGGCGAAGCGATGCGCCTCGTCGCGAATTTGCTGGATCAGATGCAGGGCTGGACTATCTGGCGGCAATTGTAACGGCTTTTCTACACCGGGTTGTAACAATTGCTCCATACCCGGCTTGCGTTCCACGCCTTTGGCTACGCCTACCAGCGCAATATCAGAGAGCCCGAATTCTGTCATCACATCCACCGCCATTCCCAATTGGCCGGCACCGCCATCGACCAAAACAAGATCCGGACGCTTGCCCTCTCCGCTTTGCAATTTCTGGTAGCGCCGCTGCAAAGCCTGTTTCATCGCCGCATAATCGTCACCCGGCGCAATACCACCGATATTATAGCGGCGGTATTCCTGTGGCCGGATCGCCAGATCGTCGTACACCACACAGGAAGCCACGGTTGCCTCGCCCATCGTATGGCTGATATCAAAACACTCGATGCGTTTCAGGTCAGGCAAAGACAGCGCCGAACGCAATGCCTCCAGACGCAATGTCTGCCCGGCCTGCAAGCCAGCCTGACGGCGCAATGCCAGTAACGCGTTGGACTGCGCCATTTCCTGCCATTGCCGCCGCTCACCCGTCACTGTATGCCGTATCTGTACCTTATGTCCGGCTTGTTCGCCCAGCAATGCTTCCAACGCCTCATCAGCGATTTCATCACTGGTGATAATCAGCGGTGGCACATTGCTTTCCAGATAATGCTGCGCCAGGAAAGCTTCCAGCACCTCGCCTCTGTCCTGACCCTGCACGTTCTGTGGAAAGAATTGCTTGTCTCCGAGATGCCGTCCGCCACGCACGATCGCCAGATTCAGGCACAACGCACCTTCTTCCTCTACCACGGCAATGATATCGGCATCGATATCGCGCCCGCTTTCCACGAACTGTTTTTGCTGCACTGTATGCAACGCCTGCAACTGATCGCGCAACGCGGCAGCGTGCTCGTATTCCATCTTCCCGGAAGCCTGCTCCATCGCGCTGCGCAAGCGCTTCTCGACCTCATCGAACTTGCCCTGCAGCAACAAGCCCGCATTGCGCACATCCGTCGCATAGTCCTCTGCAGTGATGAGCCCAACGCAAGGTGCACTGCAGCGATGGATTTGATGTAACAGACAGGGCCGCGTGCGGTTATTAAACACACCCTCCTCGCAAGTGCGCAGCTTAAACACTTTCTGCAGCAAATTGATGCTCTCCTTCGCCGCCTGCGCGTTTGGGTAAGGACCGAAGTACTGGTTGCGCCTGTCGGTCGCACCGCGGTAGTAGGTCAGGCGCGGCGAAGGACTGCCGGTAAATACAATGTAGGGATAGGATTTATCGTCGCGAAACAGGATGTTATAGCGCGGCTTGAGCGACTTGATGAGATTGTTTTCCAGCAACAGCGCCTCGGCTTCCGAACGCGTCACCGTGACCTCGATGCGTGCAATATGCGACACCATCAGGCGGATGCGCGGCGACAGATTGCTTTTCTGGAAATAGGAAGCGACGCGCTTTCTGAGCTGATTGGCCTTGCCTACGTATAGCACCTGCCCCGCCTCGTCCAGCATACGATACACGCCCGGCTGCAAGGGCAGTGTGGCAAGGAATGTCTTAGGATCGAAGGGCGTGGTATTCAAGAATTTTTTCAAAGACCTGGTGAAACATCGCCTCGGTCAGGCGCCTGGTCTGGGTATTGTAGCGACTGCAATGATAGCTGTCATACAGCTTAAGACCATTCGCCAGTTCATGTCGTGCGTTATGGGAAAATTTGAAGTCCTTCGCCTTATGGCTGCTGGCACGCAGCACCGCCGCATGCGCGATGGTACCCAAAGCAATCACCGCTGACCCCTGCGGCAATGCGGCCAATTCCCGTGCAAGGTAACCGTTGCACTGTTTGATCTCCGCCGGTTCCGGTTTGTTTTGCGGCGGCAGACAGCGTACCGCATTGGTAATGCGGCAACCGCTTAGCTCAAGTTTGGGATTAGCCTGTTTGTTCGCATCCAGTGGTTCGGCCGCAGTCGCCAGACCGTATTTGTGCAACGTCGAATACAATAGATCGCCCGCATAGTCGCCGGTAAAAGGGCGTCCGGTACGATTTGCCCCGTGCATGCCCGGCGCAAGCCCGACGATCAGCAACAATGACCCCGGCTCACCAAAGGAAGGAACGGGTTTGGCGAAATAATCCGGTTGCGCCACTTTCACCTCATCCAGAAAAGAAGCAAGACGCGGACACAAACGGCAATCAGTCGAAAACTCTTTCATTTTTACCCAATAACCTGTTACTTCACGGTGATAACAAATACCGGGCCCGTACCTGCCGCAACCGTTGCCGCTGTCGTATTAGCTGCCAGCGCACCATTGCTGCCGATCGAATATTGGGAGATGTTGTTATCGTCATAGTTGGTCACATAAACATACTGACCCGATTGGTCGACTGTAATGGCTTGCGGATTGCGACCTGCAGAAACCGTTGCTGCCCCAGTCAACGCAGCCAGTATGCCGCTGCTGACGGAATATTGCGAAACATTGTTACTGCCTGCATTTGCCGCGTAAGCAAACCTCCTGGTAGGATCGACGGTAACGGCATAAGGTGTCGTGCCGGCAGACACGGTCGCAGGCGCCAGCGGGCTCAAACTGCCATCATTAGTATTGATGGCGTACTGGGATATATGGTCGCTGCCTGAATTTGCAACATAGACATATTTGCCCAATGCATCGACGGCGATTGAATACGGATTCGTGCCCGTTGCAATGGTTGCCGTCGGAGTCATTGGTGTCAACTCGCCGTTCGTCCCGATGTCGTATTGCGAAATATCGTTACTTCCCGCATTCACCACGTAGACATATTTGCCTGATAGATCGACAGCGATCGAATACGGGTTCGTGCCCGCTGCAACAGTTGCCGTCGGCGTCATAGGGGTCAACACGCCGCCTGCACCGATGTCGTACTGTGAGATATCGTTACTGTCCGCATTCACCACATAGAGGTACCTGCCATCCGGATCAATGCTGACCGCCCTCGGACCCGTGCCCGCAGCAACCGTCGCGGTCTGCGTCAAAGCGCCGCCTGACCCAATAGAGTATTGCGAAACGTTGTCGCTGCCTGAATTCACCACATAGGCATGCTCTGTCAAAGGGTCGGTTACGATCGCTTTGGGGGCTGTGCCTGCGGCAACCGTCGCGGTTGCCATCGGCGTCAAAGCGCCGCCTGACACTATCGTGTATTGCGAAACATTGTCACTGCCCGTATTCACCGCATAGGCATAGCGCGGTAGAGTGGTGTTCGTACAACTGATGACCACGCTATCGATGTCTTTTGTTACCTTGCCGCTGCCACCCGAAACGGTGCAGATCTGGCCGATCGGCTGGGTAAGGATGGTAACTGCGTAGGCGCTGCCAGCGGTATAGCGGGAAGGAAAAGTGAATACCCCGTTTGTCGAGACGGTCAGGTTGCTGGAGCCGTTGTTTTGTAAAACCACCGTGCCTGCAAGACCGGATATTGTGCCGCCGACGGAAAAGGTATTGCCGCCGCATGCAGCAAACAGCAACATTGTTAAAAACAATGCGGCTTGCAGTATTTTCCCGATGGCTTGATGCAATTGATTATCTCCGGATACCCGATTAACAAATCCACTTGTAGCACAGAATACTCACGCCTGCATTGCTACTGAAAGCGCAAGGCGTCAATCGGTTTGAGCATTGAAGCTTTGCGGGCTGGATACCAGCCGAAAAAGATACCGACCGCTGCTGCCACCCCGAAGGCCATGACGATGGAAATCATGGTAACGACCACCTCCAGTCCGGTGAGTTTTTCCACAGCCAATGCGCCTCCTATCCCGGCCAGCACACCGATCAGACATCCAATCACCGAAATAATAATGGCTTCCAGCAGGAATTGCAGCAGGATATCCTGGCCGCGTGCACCGATGGCCATCCTGATCCCGATCTCGCGGGTACGCTCGGTCACCGACACCAGCATGATATTCATGATGCCGATACCGCCCACCAGCAGCGAGATCGAAGCAATGGCGCCCAGCATCAACGACAGCACTTGGGTCGTTTCTGCTGCGGTATCCGCCATCGCAGTCAGGTTGCGCACGGAAAAATCGTCATCGCTTCCTTCACGGATATGGTGGCGCTGACGCAATAATTCGTTAATGGATCTTTCCGCTGCTGGCATTATGTCGGCCGACAGGGCCTGAGCCATAATGAAACGCACCGACCCCTCGAACTGGCTGCCAAACAGCTTGCGTTGTGCAGTAGTGACCGGCACCAGTACGGTATCGTCCTGGTCGCGTCCGTCCAGGCTCTGTCCCTTGACTGCCAGCAGCCCGAGCACGACATAAGGACTGTTCGAAATACGAATGATCTTGCCCACCGGGTCTTCGCTGCCGAACAGGCTCTGTGCCACAGTCTGTCCCAGCAATGCCACACGTGTGGCGGAGCGCACGTCAGAATCGGTGAAGGCGGCACCACTGACAACATCCCAGTTGCGCACAGCCAGATAACCCGGTGAAGTACCATAGACACGCGTACTCCAGTTGTTGGGGCCATATATCAGTTGCGCAGTGCCAGGCACAGCCGGCGCAACTGCGGCAAGTTCCGGCAATTCCTGCAATGCCTCGGCATCCTCAACAGTCAGCGTTGGTGCCGCACCGCCGCCCATGCGCGCACCACCGGAAGTGGTAGAGCCGGACAGGATGATGAACAGATTGCTGCCCATCGACTCGATGGAATCCTCCACTTTCTGCTGTACGCCCTGGCCGATAGCCAGCATCATGATCACCGCCCCGACCCCGATGACCATACCGAGCATAGTCAGGATGGTGCGTAACCGGTTCGCCCACATTGCCATCCAGGCTTCACTGAGCATGGGGCCGATCACGAGGTCGCCTCCAGATGGTGTGCTGCGGCATGTTCGACCGCCCCGTCGTAAACGATAATGCCGTCGGACAGACGCACAAGGCGCTGGGCATACGCAGCGATTTCCGGTTCATGTGTGATAAGCACAACGGTAATACCGTCGCGCTGATTCAACTCGCTGAACAGCGTCATGATCTCCTGGCTGGTATGCGTATCCAGATTACCGGTAGGTTCATCTGCCAACAGCAGTTTGGGATGATTGACCAATGCGCGCGCAATGGCCACGCGTTGCTGCTGTCCGCCGGATATCTGGTTGGGACGCGATTGGCTGTAGGATCCGAGACCAACTTTTTCCAGCATTTCATTGGCGCGCACCAGACGTTCGGCACGCTTCGCACCGCGATAGACCAGTGGCAAAGCCACGTTATCTTCCAGATTGGCACGTGGCAGCAGATTGAAACCCTGGAATACGAATCCGATCACCTGATTGCGTAGCAGGGCCAGCTCATCCCGGCTTTGCCTGTTTACATCGCGCCCGTTAAGCTGATAACTACCTTTGGTTGCCACATCCAGGCAGCCGAGAATATTCATCAAGGTAGATTTTCCGGAACCGGACGGCCCCATGATGGCAACGAACTCTCCCGGCATGACCGTAAACGACACATCCTTGAGTACCGGCACATCACCTGCATCGGTTACATAATCCTTGTACAGGCGCTCGATATGAATGACAGGATCGCTGCTCATCGGGTATGGCCTAGAACATTCTCATGCCGCGACGGTGCTGGTCGGTTTTAGCAGACAATTGACGGTCTTTGACAATGACCTGATCACCCTCCTTGATCTCACCACTCAGCACCTCAGTCATGCGGTTATCGGAGATACCAACGGAAATACGCACCGCCCTGGGTTGTCCCTTCTCCAGCACATACACTGTGCGCATCGGCGGCGCCCCCTTGCTGCGCCCGTCACGCCCGGGCTTGCTGCCATTATTGCGTGTGTCCTTGCCGGCGTCATCGGCAGGATGAAAACGCAAAGCAGCATTGGGTACCATCAACGCACTCTCACGCTGTGCAATTACAATATTTACATACGCCGTCATACCCGGCATCAGCGCCTGATCCAGGTTATCCACCGATACCACCACATCATAGGTCACCACATTCAGCTCTGTAGTCGGAATCAGACGTATCTGAAATACTTCGCCATGAAAAACCCGGTCCGGGTAAGCATCCACACGAAAAGTAGCCTTCTGTCCGACGCGAATGTTGCCGATGTCCGCTTCGGCGTAACTCGTATCGATCTGCATATGCGACAGATCCTGGGCGATTTTGAATAAAACCGGCGCTTGCAGGGAAGCCGCCACAGTCTGTCCCAAATCCACTTCGCGCGACACCACGACACCGGATACCGGCGAACGAATGATGGTGTTATCCAGATTTCTCCGGTCGCGCACGACCTGGGCCTGAGCGACCGCGAATTGCGCTTTGGCCGCTTTTAATGCCTGCACAGCAACATCCAGGTCCTGACGCGTCACATATTCCTGCGCAAACAGTTCTCGCGTACGCGCTTCGTTGGCCTTGGCCAGATCCAGTGATGCCTGGGCACTGGAAAGATTCGCCTCGCTTTGCTGCAGTTGTGCCCGATTCAACGTCGGATCAAGTTCCAGCAATATCTGGCCGGCTTTGACTTCGTCATTGAAATCCGCATGCAGTTTTTTGACGATGCCGGAAACCTGGCTGCCCACGCTCACCAGTACCACCGGATTCAATGTGCCGTTTGCCGCAACGCTTTGCATGATTTCACCACGTGCCAGCGTGGCAGTAACATAGCGATCTGCTTTCGAGCTCTGATTCGGAAAAAACAGCCAGATGATTATTACGACAAGCAGTAGTGCTGCCATTCCCATCCATGTTTTTTTCGACATGTTTATATGCTTTATATGCATTCAAAAACTCCTGTTTCCGGCATGTAAGTACTGTTGTTCAAAATTCAGTTCCCCGCTTCCAGCCGCGTCAGATCAAGCAGACCGATGGCCTGCGCCAGTGCTAGCCGGCTGCTTTGAAAGTTGTACAGCGCTGACACGCGTTGCTGTCGCGCGCTGGCCAGCGTGCTTTGTGCGTTCAGCACATCCACGATGGACATGTTCGCCACCCCGGCCTTGTAGCGTCCCAGCGTCATGCGTTCCGATTGTTCTGCCGATGCCACCAGGTCGTTGGCAGCGACCAGGGATTGACTGTTTGTGAGCAAAGCCTGATAGGTCTTCCACACATCCAGTGCAATCTGGTTGGCCAGCAGGTCGCGTGCTGCCACCTGGCCTTCAAGCTGGAACTCGGCGGCGCGGTTCTGGTAGGTATTGCGCGTGCCTGTAAACAAGGGAATGGTGAGCGTCACACCGATACTGCCGCTGTTGGTATTGGGCAATCCCGAAATTTTCCGGGCGCCACCTGTTGCCTCCAGGCTGAGTGTAGGCAAACCGCTCGCGCGGCTTGCAACAAGTTGCGCTTCTGCGGCCTTGATCTGTGCCTCGGCAGCCCGCAGATCGGGACGCTGCCGACGCGCCTCAGCGATCAATTTTCCGATGTCCTGCTCAACCGCAGGATCGGGTTTCGATTCAGGCAAACGCTGCAATGAGAACGGCTGGCTGGCATCGAATCCCATGATGTTTGCCAGCGTACCCTGTGCACTGCGTGCATTGCCCTGCGCCGTGATCAGATTGAGCCGGGCCTGTGACAAAGCGGTCTGTGCCTGTAATTTATCTGCCGGTGTGGCAACTCCCGCCCTGTAGCGTGCATCGGCGGCAGCCAGACTTTCCCTGGCTGAAGCTTCGGCAACGTGAAACGCCTGCACACTGGCCCTGGCGGACAGCAAAGCATAATAGGATTGCACTGCAGACAGAAAATTGGCTTGCAGTGTCGCATCGCGTGTCGCATTCGCCGCCACCAGTAATTGCCTGGCATTTTCCAGCGTGGCTGATCGTCCACCAAAATCAAACAGCAAATAACTCGCGCTCAGGCTGGCATTTCGCGTGTTGGAATACGTGGAAGTCCCTGCCGAATTTGAAATACTCCGCGACGCACCGACTTGCGCAGACAGAGTAGGCAAATAGGCCGATAAGCCTACCCCGACGTTCGCAGCCTGTGCACGTGCATTTGCCCACAGCGAACGCGTCTGCGGATTGTTACACAAGGTCAGATCGACTACATCGGCCAAAGTCAGCGGTTTATTGATCTTCTCCCGGTCGCAATGGACGCTGTCTGCAGTCAGCGGAAAATCTTTCGACTCAGCGTCCTCTATAGCCGAAAGCGGATCCGCCCCGGCCCATGCGGCCAATGGCGACAATGTTGCCAGACACAGCAGCAATGGAAGAAATCGATATCGAAGCACGTTATCAAACAAGTTGTAATCTGGATCGTGTATGCAAGGTCTCTACCCTATAACAAAAATATCCAGCCGGGCGCATTGATACAATTTCGTACAATGGAATCAGGGTAGCAGAACTCCTGCAGCATTCATTCAATCTGCCTGAATTGCAGATAGACGTTATCTGGCAACCTTCCTGATGACACGTTCCAGGGTCAATCCTTGCACCAGGATGGACCAGATCACCACGATGTAAGTGACGAACAGGATCAGATCTCTTTCCGGCGATGGCGGTAAAGACAGGGCAAGCGCAATTGAAATACCGCCTCGCAAACCGCCCCAACTCAGAATGCGAATGGCCCCGTTCGAGAACGGACGATATTTCCTCAGCACCAAAATCGGCAGTCCCACACTGACGAACCTTGCCAGTAATACGATCAGAATCGATACAATGCCCATGCCCAGATAGCCCCACTTGAAACTGAGAATGATCATCTCCACACCGATGAGTACGAACAGAACGGCATTCAGCATTTCGTCCAGAAGCGCCCAGAAAGAATCCAGATGGCTGCGGGTACGCTCACTCATTGCAAATTCCCGACCGTGATTGCCGATCAGCAATCCGGCCACAACGATGGCAATCGGCGCCGACACATGCAGTATTTCAGCAAACACATAACCCCCTGCAGCCAGTGCAAGCGTCAGCATCACCTCGACCTGGTAGTTATCCACTGAGCGCAACAACAGAAACGCAGCGTATCCCATTGCCAGCCCGAGCAGAATGCCGCCGCCGGCTTCCAGTAGCAGATACATCGTCACGCCCGCCAAAGTCGGCTGCGTACCTTCCACGGCAATCGCGAATATCGTCAGGAAAATGACCACACCAACACCGTCGTTGAACAAGGATTCGCCGACAATCTTGATTTCAAGACTTTTGGCCGCTTTCGCCTGTTTCAACAAACCCATTACGGCAATCGGATCCGTCGGCGAAATGAGCGCCCCGAAAAGCAGCGCATAAATGAACGGCATTTCCACACCAAACAGAAGCCCGGCAAGCCAGAACAGGCTGCCGACCAGGAAGGTCGACATCAGCACGCCGAAAGTGGACAGCACAATGACCGGCCCTTTCTGGCTTTTCAGATCGGAGATATCGACATGCAAGGCACCGGCAAACAACAGGAATGCCAGCATGCCGTGCAGCAGAATACTGGAAAAATCAAACGATGTGACGATCTGCGAAGCTTCTTTAAGATCGACAATCTGTAATTTTCCCAGCAGAATGAATATGGCGGAAAGGATAATCCCGACAACCATCAGCCCCATCGTGGCAGGCAGTTTGATAAATCGATGATTTGCATAATTGGCCAGTGCAGAAAATACCAGCACCAGCGCCACCATTTGAAATGTTGTCATTGAATCAATTCCCCATCATCTGCGATTTCGGACCATATACCGTGCTGCACAAAACACCCCTAAATAAACAGCCCCGCAAAGCGGGGCTGTTCACGTTACGTTGCATCAGGGCAAAGCCTGGCGAATCCTCCGATATAGCTAGAGATTTTCCCCAGTGAATTACTCAGCCGGTACTTCAGCTGCAGGAACCAGTGCTTTCATGCTCAGACGCATGCGGCCCTTGTCGTCCACTTCCAGCACCTTGACCTTGACCATCTGACCCTCTTTCAGGTGATCCGACACATTGGCGATGCGCTCGTGCGAAATTTGCGAAATATGCAGCAAACCGTCTTTACCCGGCAGCACGTTAACCAGCGCACCAAAGTCCAGCAGCTTGACGACCGGACCTTCGTAGATCTTGCCGACTTCAACTTCAGCAACAATATCCTCGATGCGCTTCCTGGCCAATTCACCTGCCTCACCGCTCACGCAGGCGATGGTAATGTTGCCTTCGTCATCGATGTCGATGGTGGTACCGGTCTCTTCGGTCAGGGCACGAATCACAGAACCGCCCTTGCCGATTACATCGCGTATCTTGTCCGGATTGATCTTCATTTTGATCATGCGCGGCGCAAAGTCGGAGACTTCCGGACGCACCGAAGGCATTGCTTCTTTCATGATGCCGAGAATATGCAAACGTCCTTCCCTGGCCTGGCTCAGCGCGACCTGCATGATCTCCTTGGTGATACCGTTGATCTTGATGTCCATCTGCAATGCGGTGATACCCGTATCGGAACCAGCCACCTTGAAATCCATGTCACCCAGGTGATCTTCATCACCCAGAATGTCGGTCAGAACCGCAAAACGGCCGCCGTCCTTGATCAGACCCATGGCAATCCCTGCCACATGTGTTTTTACCGGCACACCTGCATCCATCAGCGACAGACAGCCGCCACATACGGAAGCCATGGAACTGGAACCGTTGGATTCTGTGATCTCGGACACGACGCGTATCGCATAACCGCATTCTTCTTCGCTCGGTAGCACGGCAACCAGTGCGCGCTTGGCCAGACGGCCGTGACCGATTTCGCGGCGCTTGGGCGTACCCACGCGGCCGGTTTCACCGGTAGCATACGGAGGAAAGTTGTAATGCAGCATGAAGCGGTCTGTATATTCGCCTTCCAGCGCATCTATTCTTTGCGAATCACGCATGGAACCCAGTGTCGCGATGACCATCGCCTGAGTCTCGCCGCGCGTAAACAACACCGAACCATGAGCACGCGGCAGCACGCCGGTGCGAATGGTGATCGGACGCACGGTACGGGTGTCGCGGCCGTCGATGCGCGGTTCGCCGCTCAGGATCTGTCCGCGCACGATTTTGGCTTCCAGCGCCTCGAACAGTTCGCCAATTTCATTCTTCGACACATTTTCGAATTCCGGCGTTGCCAGCGCTTCGAGCGTTTTGGCACGAATTGCTTCCACCTGGTGGGTGCGCGCCTGTTTCTGGCGAACGGCATAAGCTGCCTTCAGATCGGCTTCGGCCAGCTCATCAATCTTCGCAATCAGCGCTTCGTTCTTTTGTGCAGGCTCCCAATCCCAGTCATCCTGGCCGACTTCATTTGCCATTTCGTTGATCGCGTCGATCACGGCCTGCATCTGTTCGTGGCCGTACACCACCGCGCCCAGCATGATTTCTTCCGACAACTCCTGCGCTTCGGATTCGACCATCAACACCGCCTTTGCGGTACCGGCAACAACCAAATCCAGCTGGGATGTCGCCAATTCTTCTTTGGTAGGGTTCAACAGGTACTGGCCGTCGGCATAGCCCACGCGCGCTGCGCCGATGGGACCATCAAAAGGAATACCGGAAATTGCCAATGCGGCAGAAGCGCCGATCATGGCAGGAATATCGGCATCTATCTGCGGATCGGACGACATCACGGTCGCCACTATCTGTACTTCGTTGTAAAAACCTTCCGGAAACAACGGGCGCAACGGGCGATCGATCAAACGTGAAGTCAGGATCTCTTTTTCACTCGGGCGACCTTCACGCTTGAAAAAGCTGCCGGGTATCTTGCCCGCAGCATAGTTGCGTTCCTGATAATCGACGGTCAGCGGGAAAAAGTCCTGATCGGGTTTGGCATCCTTACGGCCGACTACGGTGACCAGCACCACGGTGTCGTCCAGACTGACCATGATGGCGCCACTGGACTGGCGTGCGACTTCGCCGGTTTCCAGTGTCAATTGATGTTTGCCGTAGCTCAGGGTTTTTTTATAGTGACTCAAAATAGCGCTCTCCAAATATAAATGCGTGACCGAATGGTCTTATCAGCGTGGTGAAATGTCGTCCAAAACGAAGCGGGCCGCATTCGCGACCCGCTAGTAAATTCTGTATTACTTGCGCAGTTCCAGGCGCTGGATCAGCTCTTTGTAACCGACTTCATTCTTGCTCTTCAGATAGTCCAGCAGCTTGCGGCGTCGGCTCACCAGACGCAACAGACCACGACGCGAGTGATGGTCCTTCTTGTGTTCCTTGAAATGCTCTGTCAGATAGTTGATACGTGCCGTCATCAGGGCTACCTGGACTTCCGGCGAACCTGTATCACCCTTGGCGCGCTGATAGTCAGTAACGATCTGCGTCTTCTGTGCGGCGGTAATAGACATTGACTTCTCTCTCCAAATAAAAAGTGCGGCATTCTACCCTCTAACAGGGGGTCCACTCAAGCTGAATTAGCCGCTGCTGCGGCCTTGGCCACGCCGGACAACAGCCTGCTCGGCACCAGCCGCCCTTCTCCCAGCTCGCCCAAGCCGATAAAACGCCCGGCGGCGTACAACCTGCGCTTGCCAGGGGGGAAATCGTCCCTCAGGCCCAGTTTTTGTCCCTGCGCCAGCCGGTTGGCCTGAATAGCGTCCAGATCCAGCCGCGGCAAGTCCTGCACCAGACTGTCCAGCGGCATCAGGCAGGCATCGCGTTGCGCTGCATCCATCGTTTCCAGTTGCGACAGGGTATGGGCTTTATCCACGCTGAATTCGCCGATTCCGGTACGCCGCAGCGCGGTCAGGTGCCCGCCGCAACCCAGTGCCGCACTGATATCCTCACCCAGCGTACGGATATAGGTCCCTTTGCTGCATAAAACGCTGAACTCGAGCTCAACACCTTGCAGTCGCTCCAGCTTCAATTCGTGGACAAATATCGTACGCTGTTCGCGTTCCACCGTCTCGCCCTTACGGATGTATTCGTACAAGGGCTTGCCCTGATGTTTGATGGCACTGTGCATGGGTGGAAGCTGTCGCGACTCGCCCATAAATCCGGATAACACAGCCAGCACCTGCGCCTCGTCTACCGCCACAGGCTGTTCCTCGATCACTTCGCCTTCCGCATCGCCTGTCGTCGTACGCTGTCCCAGACGGATCGTTGCACGATAACGTTTGTCGGCATCCAGCAGTGCATGAGTGAATTTGGTAGCCTCGCCGAAACAGACAGGCAGCAGGCCGGTGGCAAGCGGATCGAGCGTGCCGGTATGTCCGGCTTTTTCGGCAGAGAACAAACGGCGGATTTTTTGCAGCGCGGTGTTGGAACTCAATTCAAGCGGCTTGTCGAACAGCAGCACACCGTCGAGCGAACGTTTCTTCAGCTTCATGACCATTTACATTGCGGAGAGATATGAACCGTCACGAGCGCAGGCAGAACAAGGCGCGAAATGGCGAAAGAGCGGAGTTTACAAGCAGTAAATGAGCATCTTGAGCCATTGAGCAACACAGTTATGCCAAGCGCAGTAGGTTCAGTGCTTGTCGCTTGCGACCGCTTGGTCGATAAGCTGGGAAAGATGCGCCCCGCGTTCGATGGAGGCATCATATATAAAGTGTAATTGCGGTGTAATGCGCAGCTTCATGGCATGTGCCAACTGGCTGCGCAGGAAACCAGCGGCGCGTTCCAGACCCTGCAACAAATCCGGGCTGTCGCCATCCAGCGAGGTGAAATAGACCTTGGCGTGGGAATGATCATTACTCACCTCCACGTCCGTGAGCGTGACCTTCTTCACGCGCGGATCCTTCACCTCCAGGCGGATCAATTCGGCCAGTTCGCGCTGGATCTGCTCAGCGATGCGGTCGGTACGTGCAAAATTCCTTGCCATTACAACGCGCGCGCCACCTCGACGATCTCGAACACCTCAAGCTGATCGCCCACTTGCAGATCGTTGTATCCCTTCAGGGACAGGCCGCACTCGAAGTTGGATTTGACTTCCTTCACGTCGTCCTTGAAGCGTTTCAGCGAATCCAGTTCGCCGCTGTGGATCACCACATTGTCGCGCAACACGCGCACGCTGGAACCGCGCTTGATCATACCCTCGGTGACATAACATCCTGCGATCGTACCCACCTTGGAGATGTGGAACACCTGACGGATATCGACCATGCCGATGACGTTTTCCTTCTTCTCCGGCGCCAGCATACCGGACAGCGCGGCCTTGATCTCATCCACCATCGCGTAAATGATATTGTAATAGCGGATATCCACGCCGGACGATTCCGCCAGACGGCGTGCAGTTGCATCGGCGCGCGAGTTAAAGCCGATAACAATCGCCTTGGAAGCCAGTGCCAGGTTGATATCAGACTCGGAAATCGCACCCACACCGCTGTGGATCAGATTGACCTTGACCTCGTTGGTGGACAATTTCTGTAAGGAACCAGCAATTGCCTCGAGCGAACCCTGTACGTCCGCTTTCACGATCAGCGACAGGGTACGCACTTCGCCCTCGCCCATCTGTTCGAACATATTCTCCAGCTTGGCGGCCTGTTGTTTCGCCAGCTTCACATCACGGTACTTGCCCTGACGGAACAGCGCGATTTCGCGCGCCTTCTTCTCGTCAGCCAGCACGAGGAAATCCGCACCAGCCACCGGCACTTCGGACAGTCCTTGTATCTCGACCGGAATGGAAGGGCCGGCTTCTTCAATTGCTTTTCCGTTCTCGTCCAGCATGGCGCGCACGCGGCCGGATACCGAACCCACCAGCACCGCGTCGCCGCGCTTCAATGTGCCGGACTGCACCAGCAATGTCGCCACAGCGCCCTTACCCTTATCCAGACGCGCTTCTACCACCACGCCTTTGGCACTTGTGTTCTTCGGTGCTTTCAGTTCCAGCACTTCGGCCTGCAGCAGGATGCCTTCCAGCAGGGAGTCGATACCCTGCCCGGACTTGGCGGACACTTCGACGAACATGGCGTCACCACCCCAGTCTTCCGGCACTAC
>JBNLBY010000028.1:0-30257 GCA_050303535.1 Sideroxydans sp.
GGGTTCCATCCTGCGCGGTTTTTATGTTGACAGCTTCTGGCACGGCGTACTGGGCGCGGTCCTGTACAGTATCTTTACCTGGGCGCTGAGTTCGGCCGCCACACAACTGCTTGTGAGAAAACATGACAATCACGAAAACACCGATCAGTTTTGAGTTCTATCCACCGCAAACACCGGAAGGCGAGCAACGGCTTGCGACAACACGCCAGCGTCTTGCAGTGTTCAAACCCGATTATTTCTCCGTCACCTTTGGTGCAGGCGGCTCCACCCAGGACCGCACACTGGAAACAATCACACAGATACATGCCGAAGGTCATAACGCCGCACCGCATCTTTCCTGCGTCGGCTCTACGCGCGACAACATTCATGCAATGCTATCCACCTACAAGGACATGGGCATCAAACGCATCGTTGCGTTACGCGGCGATTTGCCGTCCGGCATGCGCAGCATAGGCGAGTTCCAGTACGCCAACGAACTGGTGTCATTCATACGCAAGCAAACCGGCGAACACTTCCAGATCGAAGTGGCGGCCTACCCGGAATTTCATCCTCAAGCCAGGTCTGCGAGCGAAGACATGCTCAACTTCAAAAAGAAAATGGATGCGGGCGCCAATTCGGCCATCACGCAATATTTCTACAACCCGGATGCCTATTTCCACTTCGTCGAAAAAACACGCAAACTTGGCGTCACTGCGCCTGTCGTACCGGGCATCATGCCTATTGTGCGTTTCTCGCAGCTAGCGCGTTTTTCCGACAATTGCGGTGCGGAGATCCCGCGCTGGATACGCAAGACCATGGACGGCTACGGCGATGATCAGGAATCTGTGCAGAAATTCGGACTGGATGTCGTCACCGGACTGTGCGAAAAACTCATTGCGGGCGGCGTACCAGGACTGCATTTCTACACGCTGAACCAGGCCAAGGCTTCCATCGAAATCCTGCATCGGCTGGGTTACCGCGCTTATTTTCAGTTCCCTCTCCCGCAGGCGGTAGAGGGTCAGGGTGAGGGACGTGGCCGTGCAAATTGTTATGATTCAACGCATAGACTCTCATCCCCAGCCCTTCTCCCGCTTGCGGGAGAAGGGAGTTTAGATCGAAGATTTAATGAAAATACCTGAACTTCTGCTTCCTGCCGCCTCGCTCGATAAGATGCGTACCGCCTACGCTTATGGCGCAGATGCGGTATATGCCGGGCAGCCGCGCTACAGCCTGCGCGTGCGCAACAACGAATTCAAACTGGAGCAACTCGCGCAAGGCATCGAAGAAGCACACGCACAGGGCAAGCAATTCTACGTCGCCAGCAACCTGATGCCGCACAACGCCAAGGTGAAGACCTATATGGCGGATATGGAGCCGGTCATTGCGATGCAGCCGGACGCGCTCATCATGGCCGACCCCGGCCTGATCGCCATGGTGCGCGAGAAGTGGCCGGAGCAGGTCATCCATCTTTCCGTGCAAGCCAATACTGTCAACTACGCGGCGGTGAAATTCTGGAAGGCGCTCGGCCTGTCGCGCGTGATCCTGTCGCGCGAATTGTCGCTGGACGAAATCGAGGAAATCCGCCAGCAATGCCCGGACATTGAGCTCGAGGTGTTCATTCACGGCGCGCTGTGCATTGCTTATTCCGGACGCTGCCTGTTATCCGGCTATTTCAATCATCGCGATGCAAACCAGGGCACCTGCACCAATGCCTGCCGCTGGGACTACAAGGTGGACAACGCAGAAGAAACCGGCACCGGAGAGATTCAAAAGATTGATTTCGATTTCGACAAGGCATTGAGCGAAGCCGAATTGTCTGAATGCGGCTCGCAACCCCGCCATCCGCTGGCCAACAAGGTGTACCTCATTTCACGGCATGATCATCCCAGTGAACTCATGCCGGTGCTGGAAGACGAGCACGGCACCTACATCATGAATTCCAAGGACCTGCGCGCGGTGGAACACATCGAGCGGCTGGTGAAGATCGGCGTGGATTCACTGAAAGTGGAAGGGCGCACCAAATCCATCTACTACGTGGCACGCACCGCGCAGGTGTATCGCCAGGCCATAACCGATGCCGTGAAGGGCCGTCCGGTCGACCTCAAACTGCTCGGCGCGCTGGATGCACTGGCCAACCGCGGCTATACCGACGGCTTCTACGAACGCCACCACACACACGAGCAGCAGAACTACCTGCGCGGCCACTCTGAAAGTTTCCGCCAGCAATATGTCGGCGACATCGTGGCCTGTGCAAACGGCATGGCCGAGATCGACGTGAAGAACAGGTTTCAGGTTGGCGACAGGCTCGAGATCATCCATCCCTCCGGCAATAGCATTGTCGAACTCAAGGAAATGCAAGGCCCCGAAGGCGAAGCGCTTTACATCGCCCCGGGCAGCGGACACCACGTATACATCCCTTTGCAAGGGGAATATGCCAACGGCATGCTGGCACGATTCATCTAGCAAACTATTGAAAAACTACTGCACCTCCAGATTAAGCCAGATTTAAGAAATTACCCTTAAGCTTCCCGGCAACTTATCCAATCCGCCTGTCATGCTGTGTGTCTTCTGATCGGCAATCTGGATCAAAGTACTCACACATTTTCTTGAAAGGAGATTGCCATGAGCTGGAAAAATTCTACTGTTCGTTACGGCTTGCTTTCCATGGGCATCCATTGGCTGATGCTGTTGTTATTTATTGCCGTATACGCAAGCGTCAACCTGCACGAATTGTTTCCCAAAGGCAGTGATACGCGCGGTGCGCTGATGACCTGGCATTTCATGCTCGGCTTGCTGACGTTTGTGTTCGTCTGGTTGCGCCTGGCGGCCCGCTTCTCCGGCCCCACCCCGCTAATCCAGCCTGCGCTGCCTCATATGCAGGAGGTATCTTCCAAGGCGCTGCATCTGGCACTGTATGTGCTAATGATCGGCATGCCGATCACAGGCTGGCTGATGCTCAGCGCAGCGGGAAAACCGATCCCGTTCTTCGGCCTGGAATTACCGGCACTGATCGGCAAGAACAAGGAACTTGCGCATCAAATCAAGGAATTTCACGAGTTTGTCGGTACTACCGGCTATTTCCTCATCGGACTGCATGTTGTGGCCGGCCTGTACCATCACTATGTCAAGCACGATAACACGCTTACCAGAATACTTCCCGAGCGGGGATGATCCGGTATGCCCGGGGCCGGCCCAAAACCCGGGCAAACACTTTTTCAAAGGCAAGCTGGCAAAGTAAATGACAATGAGGTTTGTTTATCCGGTTTCCGAAGCAACATGAAAGTCAAAGCCATCGGCATATCTTTCATCTGGCTGTTGCTGGCTGGCGGCCTGTTTTACTTTTTCGATTCAAAAGTACATCCGAACACCGCTGACAAACTGGGCAACAGCGGTGCGGAAGTAAAACTTGAAAGGGACCTGAGCGGACATTACCGCGCCGAGGCCTTTATCAACGGCGTAAAAACCTCTGTTCTGGTTGATACCGGCGCAACAGATGTTTCCATTTCGAGGAATTTTGCCGAGAAACTGGGTATTAAAAGTGTTGCTGCCATCCGTACGCAAACCGCAAACGGAGAAACTGTCGGCTATATGACCCGCCTGGAAAGCGTAAAGCTGGGTGGAATTGAAACGCACGATGTTGCCGCAACAATCGTCAATGATCTGGGCGAAGACATGCTGCTCGGCATGTCTTTCCTGAGCAGGATGGACGTGCGTCTATATAAAGGAATCATGACCATCCGGACTGACGGCGACTGAACAAAGTCATGTGAGGAACGAAATGAACAAGGAACAATTCAAGCACGCTAGCGAAGACACCCACGGCAGTACGGCCAATATGATAGCGCGTGCCAAACTGATACGCGCCATTGCCGAAGGCATACGTAGCAGCGGCATGACCCAGGCCGAAGCCGCAAAGCTCCTCGGCGTCACCCAGCCCCGCATTTCCAACCTGATGTGCGGCAGGATAGATGTGTTCTCACTCGACATGCTGGTCAACATGCTGGCTGTGATGAAAATCCGGCTGGTGATGCGGCTGGAAAAGACGACGTAACGCCCGCTCAGTTGTATTTGCTGACATAATTCAGTCTGATATTAATCAATTCAGACCACAGCCATGATTTTTTCTGCCCTCTCCCAATCCGACCGTTACGCCGCGCTACATCCGTTATTCCAGCGCGCCTTCGACTATATCCGCGACACTGACCTGTTTGCGGTCGCGCCGGGGCGCTACAACATTGTGGGTGACGACCTGATCGCCATCGTGGAGCATGTGCCCGCCAAGATGAAGGATATGGTGAAGCTGGAGGCGCATCGCAAATACATTGACATCCAGTTCGTGCTGGAAGGCGATGAGACGATGGGATGGAAGCCTCTGGCGGATTGCCTGAACCCGGTGGACGAATATAGCGAGGAGAAAGACATCCGCTTCTTCCACGATGCACCCGCATCATGGCTGCCAGTGCCGCCGGGTCATTTCTGCATTTTCTTCCCGGAAGATGCACATGCGCCGCTTGTGGGCAAGGGCACAATACGCAAGGTGATTTTCAAGATCGCGGTAAATCCCGCACTACCATAATTACTCCGGCCACAATGTCTGATTCAATTCCGGTTTTGCTGTTGTGTATGCTTACAGCAGTTCCATCGTGCGTAATTTGTTTTTCAGCGCTTTAATCTGCGCATTCTTTCTAGCCAGCTCCTTGTCCTTCCTGGCGATCAGCCTGTCTTTTTCGGCTAGTTGTTTTTCCTTCTCTTCCAGTAACCTGGTTTTTTGCTCCAAATTGCCCACCCCGCGGCCACTTCCCTTGCCAGCTTTGTCGGAACTCGCTCCATAGGCCTGAAGTGTGGCTTCAGCAGACGCACGCTTAATCGCTTCCACCTGTTTTTCCAGCGGCTGATCACGCATATCCGGAAGTCTCAATGCACTTGAAATAGCCCGTAGCCGATCTTCTTCCTGCAAGACAACCTGCTCTACAGTGACTTCCCCCGGTGGCGTTTTGCCATCGGCCTGAGTGCCCGCTTGAGCGCTGCTGTTTTTCATCGGCCTGGAAGGAACGCTTATTTTCAGCTGCGTCTGCAGGCGGGCAACCCGCTCATTGACATTCTTTGCATGGTTGGCGGCAAATAATGCCGCTTCGCCCAGGCGCCTGACCAGTTCCTTGTCCCGATATCCGGCCGCAATTCTGTTCAAGGAATCCCGGTATACGCGCAGCGCCTCGGCGTAAGTCAGAGGCGCCTGTTTTTCTGCGTTGCTCTTCCGGCTCTCCTCATTTATCGCTTCGCTTTCACGCAAAGCACCAACTTGAACAGCCTTGATCACCAGCGCCGACATGGACTTGAGCAAGTCGAGTTTATCCTTGTCGATGTTGCCCGGCTGTTCGCGTTCAACCTTGGTGATCAGTCTGCTCAATTCTTCGATCACTGTCGCATATTCCGTTGGCAACAGCTTGGGCGCTTTCTCTTCATTCAGCTGATCTTTGAGCGCCAGTTCTTTGGAGAAGCGATACTTGACGATTTCCATGATGGAACGTCCCTTTTCCAGAATCGCATCGCCCTTGGCCGCATTGTTCACCGCCACGTCCCTGGTCATACCGCCAGTCAGCGCGCTTTTACTCTCGCTCAGCACCTGCCTGGCTTCGCGAAAATAATTCGGCGCCAGAAATGGCATGCCGCTCTTTTCGGCCATGTTCACATTCTTTTCCAAAGCGGCCACCACCTCCAGAGCGGAGAGTCCTTTGTATTTGGCAACGTTTTCCGTAGTTGGCTTGATATTGGTGCTCACCGGCATCACACAACCCGCCAGCAACACGGTGATCAAAATGCTTGATATGTAAAATTTACATGAATTCATCTACTTGCTCCAAAATTGTATCTGGCAAAACCCAACTGGCGATTGCCTCGTCGCGATTAATCCAGTTTCTCAATTGTTTCTCAATCCTGTCAATCAAAAGCAGTGTCCCCCTCTGCATCCTTCACACCCGCCTGCCTGCTCCTGAAATCGAACAGATTCGCATCTAGCAGTTGCGACGGTTTGACATTCTGCATGGCAGTAAAAATATTCTGACTGCGTCCCGGATACTGACGTTCCCATTCTGCGAGCATTTCCTTGATGTTCTGGCGCTGCAGATTTTCCTGCGTGCCGCACAAATTGCAGGGAATGATGGGAAATTCCATGACCCGCGCGAAGCTGGCAATGTCTTTTTCGGCGCAATAAGCCAGCGGCCTGATCACGACGTGGTCGCCTGTGTCGGTAACCAGTTTGGGCGGCATGGCTTTCAGTTTTCCACAGAAAAACATATTTAGAAACAGCGTTTCCACTATATCGTCGCGATGATGTCCCAGCGCGATCTTGGTCGCACCCAGTTCTTTCGCTACCTTATATATTATGCCGCGCCTCAAACGCGAGCATAGCGAACAGGTGGTCTTGCCTTCGGGGATTTTCTCCTTGACGATGGAGTAGGTATCCTGTGTCTCGATGTGAAAATCGATGCCGATGGACTTCAGATAATTCGGCAGCACATCGGCGGGAAAACCCGGTTGTTTCTGGTCCAGGTTCATCGCCACGATCCTGAAGTCGATGGGCGCGCGCTTCTGCAAGGCACGCAGGATTTCCAGCAACGTATAGGAATCTTTGCCGCCGCTCAGGCACACCATCACAGTGTCGTCCTCTTCGATCATGTTGTAGTCGCCTATGGTTTTGCCGACCTGGCTCTCCAGCCGGCTTCTGAGGCGGTTGAAGTTGGTGGAATGACGTTTGAAATGGATGGGTTGCGGGATGTCGTTCATATTCAGTTCGTTAAATTCAAAGATTGATACTCCGCCCGCCATCCACCGCAATCACCTGTCCGGTAATGTAAGGCGCATCGGCGATCAGAAATTTGACGGCACTGGCAATGTCTTCCGGCTTGCCTTCACGTTTGAGCAGGGTATGCGCGATGATCCTGCGGCGTTGTTCTTCGTCATGCCAGGCTTCGTTTTCCGGCCACAGGTTGACCCCGGGCGAAATGCCGTTCACGCGAATCTGGGGCGCCAGTTCCTGCGCCAACGCCCGCGTCAGCGCAGCCAGACCGGACTTGGCCACGCTATACAGCAGATGCCCCTGCATCGGGAAATCGGCATGAATATCGACAATGTTGACAATACAGCCATGGCGGCGGCGCAATTCAGACATGGCCGCCTGTGCCAGAAACAACGGCGCTTTCATATTGGTGCCCAGCAAATCATTCCATTGCTGCTCGCTCATTTTATCCAGCGGCGTGGGATAAAAACTGGATGCATTGTTCACAATCGCATCCAGATGGCCGAACTGTTTCAGGGTTTCTTCGATCACGCGCGGCAAAGCGGGAACATCCAGCAGATCGGCCTGAACCACACATGCCGAATCGGCGCGCTTTCCGTTCAATTCGGCACGCAATGCCATCGCCTCGGACAGTGAATCACGGCAATGAATCGCCACATTGGCGCCCGCCGCATGCAAATGGCGCACAATGGCCGCGCCGACGCGCCTTGCACCACCTGTCACCAAAACTGTTTTGCCTTGCATTGAATTCCCCACTAAACTCTGTGTATCGCAACCAGCCAGGACGAGCAGAAATCGTTACGAGCAGCTTTTTGGTGAGATCGGCCGGCGCTTATAAGCGTCCGGTCTCATCTATGGAGTCGCACAGTGGATTTATGCCGTCCTGGAGGATTATACCCGACCATGTCCGCCCACCTGCCTGCCCCCAGCCCCGATGCGCTCGTTCACAGTGCCAAGCTGTGCGAACTCATCCGTCAGGACATCGCCACGCAGGGAGGCTGGATACCGTTTTCACGCTTCATGGAACTGGCGCTGTATGCGCCTGGACTGGGTTACTACACGGCGGGCTCGCATAAATTCGGCGAAGCTGGCGACTTCATTACAGCGCCCGAGCTTTCTGCCCTGTTCGGACGCACCATGGCACGGCAACTGATCGAAGTCATGCAGAACAGCACGCCGCATATCCTTGAACTCGGTGCGGGTAGCGGCAAACTGGCACTGGACATCCTGACCGAACTGGAAAACAACGATGCCCTGCCGGAAAGTTATTCCATCCTCGAAGTCAGTGCCGACTTACGCCAGCGCCAGCAGGCTTTGATCAACAGCAAACTGCCCCATCTGGCCGACCGTTTACATTGGCTGGAGGCGCTGCCGGAACATATTTCCGGTGCCGTCATCGGCAACGAAGTACTGGATGCGCTACCCGTACATTTGTTGCACTGGACCAAAGACAAAATTCAGGAACTCGGTGTAGTAAACAGGAACCATCATTTCGTCTGGCAGGATAAACCGCTGGAAACCCCTGCGCTGTACGACATAGTCGAAAAAATTCGCGTGCCCAACGATTACATCAGCGAAGTTTCGCTTACCGCGCGCGGACTCATTGCCAGCCTGTGCGAACGCATGAACAAGGGCGCGCTGTTATTCGTCGATTATGGTTTCGGTTCGCGCGAGTATTACCACCCGCAACGTTCGCGCGGCACACTGATGTGCCACTATCGCCACCACTCGCACAGCGACCCCTTTTACCTGCCGGGCCTGCAGGACATCACTGCACATGTAGACTTCACCGCCGTGGCTGAAGTTGCCATCGACAGTGGCGCACACTTCCTCGGCTACACATCCCAGGCGAATTTTCTGCTCAACAACGGCATGCCGGATTTTCTCGGTGAAATTTCACCGGATGATGTGAAAGCCTATGCGCCGCTTTCCGCGCAACTTCAGAAACTCACCAGCCCGGCAGAAATGGGCGAACTGTTCAAAGTAATCGCGTTGGGCATAGAACTGGAACAGCCGTTGACCGGCTTCCTGCGCGGCGACCTGTCACGGCTGCTTTAGCAAAACCGTTCGCCATGAACATAACGGACGCCGCATCAATCTCATCGAACACAACATGGTACGCCTGCGCAGCTTTCCTCCCGTTGCCAATCCTGATGCAAGACTGCTGATCCTGGGCAGCATGCCCGGCAAAGAATCGTTGCGGCAAATCCGGTATTACGCCCACCCGCAGAACGCCTTCTGGAAAATCATGGGTGAACTCACCGGCGCCCATCCGCAACTGCCTTACGCAGAACGCCTGCTCAAGCTGACCGAAGCACATATCGCATTGTGGGACGTACTTGCTTCCTGTGAACGCGAGAGCAGCCTGGATTCGCATATCCGTAACGAAACGGCGAATGACTTTGCCTCATTTTTCAAACGGCATCCGCATATCTTGCATGTCTTCTTCAACGGCGCAAAAGCCGAGCAGAGTTTCAAAAGATTCGTGCTGAATGAACAGGAATTGCCGTCGTTGATCTTCCGGCGTTTGCCTTCAACCAGTCCTGCTCATGCGGGCATGAAATACGCGGAGAAGTTGCAAGTGTGGAGTACAGCTATCGATTTATGAAATTTACAGACCAGAGCTGACCAGCTTCATTTCCTATCTCTTATGCGGCAATGAGGCGGGATTGGTGAAATGCAGATGGGCCGGTTCATCCGGACTAAGCGTGGCTTCCAGCCCGATTGCCGGGAAGCGGTACAGCGTGGTCTCGGGCACCGGATGGAGTATCTGCCCCGGCGTACCGAAACGAGCGCTCAGACTTTCCTGCGTGATCTTCGCACTGGGAATCAGGGTCAGCTCGCGCACAATCATTTCCGAAGCAAGCTGATTGTCTTCAGGCGCCATGCTCAGACGTGCCACCCGATTCGGAAATAGTTGCGGCCTTGAAGCCCGTTTCTCCATCTGCTTCAGCATTTCAGGCACAGCATCCAGCAACAATATCACTTTGGTATGGTCGGCGATGGAAGGAAAATAGGCTTCCAGCTTCATGCCTGCCTTCGGGTGTTCGACAGGATAGAGGTATAAAGCTACCTCGCTGCGGCTTTGCATGGCTCGTTCTGCATCACGCAGGCTGCTTGCCCCGAGCGTGATACCGAGTACATGCAGCTTTCCCTGTTCATCCACCCAGGTGTCTTTCTGCTTGTTTTCGTGCTGCAAGCGGCTACTGTTCCAGAAGAATACGGCAGCGGTAACAGCCACTACGACAAGAAGGAGTTTCAGACCGAAACGGTCGCCAATGCCTGAGGAAGTGGAGGACATGTATGTTTACCAAACTATCGACCTGGCACAGGTGAAGCAGCCAGTCGGATTATTAAAAGCATGTATCTAAATATGTTAATGATTCAGCACGGATGTGGTCATGATATGACATCGGCGCTTCCAGCTAGACGGTTTTATCGCGATCCCCGGATTCCTTCGTGTCCATACGATCCATATCATCGTCATTCAGGATACGATGGGCCGGACCTTCCATGTCCTCATACTGGCCGTTGCGTACTGCCCAGAAGAAGATCAGCACTCCGACCAGTCCCAGCAGGATCATGCCCGGTATCAATCCAAAAATTACGTCCATCGCCCTGCCTCACGTTCCATATCGTTTGCAATTATCCCACAATGGAACGTTCAACCCAGCAATTTCAGAAGGAGCCGCAACCTTGTTTTTCTCCTGGATTTGCCTATTTGCATGCGCATGGGATCAGACTTACGGACACTGTAATCGGACTCGGTTTGGAAAGAAACGTTGCTGCGAATGTCCGCATGCGTCACTTCTGATCGTGCCTGGCTTGCGGCAAACCGTCCCATGCGATGACGGATCAGGATGGCGTTACCAATCACGAGCAGCGAGCTGATCGGCATTGCAACTGCAGCCAGCACCGGGGTCACCCAGGCCGCCATGGCAACAGGGATCAGAATGACGTTATATGCCAGAGAAAGCGTCAGGTTCTGGCGTATCGTACGCAGCGCCTGTCTGCCTATCTCGATGGCGTAGGGCAGTTTGCGCAGGTCACTGCCCATCAGCACAACATCGGAACATTCCATAGAGACATCGGTGCCCGACTCCATCGCAATACTGACATCAGCGCGCGCCAATGCCGGCGCATCGTTCACGCCATCGCCCACCATCAGCACTTTTTCTCCCTGACGCTGCAATATCTCGATCTCGCGGGCTTTGTCTTCCGGCAGTAATTCGGCCACGATGCGCATCGCACCCAGTTGCGCCTGCAAATGATGTGCCGCCCTGTTCGTATCTCCGGTGAGCAAGGTGATGCCCATGCCCTGTCCACGCAGGCGATCCAGCAGTTCACGCGCGCCTTCGCGCAAGCGGTCTTCCAGATGGATCACGCCCAGAACCCTGTCCTTGTCACCCAGCATCACGGCGACGCCCATCGCTGTACTCGTCACTTGAAGCGAATGCTGGACATCGTCCGGAATCGTCAAACCGGCTTGCGCCATCCAGCGGGCATTACCCAGCCAGAGCTGTTTCCCGGCGACATGCCCGACGACACCCAGTCCATTGCTTGCCTGCAGCTTTTCTGCTGCCGCAAAACCCAGGCCTCGTTCTTCTGCTTCCTTGACGATTGCCTGCGCCAATGGATGTGTGAAATTGCGCTCCAGCGCCCCCGCCAGACCCAGCAGTTGCGCTTCATTCAGCATGGGATCGCAAACCTGAATGCGGCTCACGCGCAAGTTTCCTTCGGTCAGGGTACCGGTCTTGTCGAACACGACATGGGTAACACGGGACAAGTCTTCCAGCGCCTCGCCATTGCGTATCAGCACGCCCATGCGTGCCGCCGCACCGGTACTGACCACGATGGACATCGGCGTGGACAAGCCCAATGCACACGGGCAGGTGATGATGAGCACAGCTGTTGCCGCCAGCAGTGCGGTATCGAAATCGCTGCGTATCCAGAATGCGAAGGTTACCGTCGCCAGCAACAGCGTGACCGCCACGAACCACGGCACGATACGGTCTGCCAGCCGCTGCACTCTGGCTTTTGAACCTTGTGCTATTTCAACCAGCCGGATGATGCGCGCCAACGCCGTGTCGCCACCCGCTTGTTCGACCCTGACCTTGAGCACGCCTTCGCCGTTCACCGTGCCTGCAGAAACGCGCGATTGCAGTGACTTGTGTACTGGTTGCGATTCCCCGGTCAGCATGGCCTCGTTCACATGACTGTCACCCTCGATCACACACCCGTCGGCAGGAATCTTGTCACCGGGACGCACCAGTACACAGTCGCCAATCGCCAATTTGCGCACACCGATGCGCTTTTCCTGTCCTGATTCATCCAGCAACAGCGCTGTGCGCGGCTGCAATTCCATCAGGTGCAGCGAAGCGGAGGCCGCGTTGCGCCGGGCCATCGCTTCCAGATATCGTCCGACCAGTATCACAAAAAGGAAAGTGGCCACGGTGTCGAAATACACTTCACCGTTACCCTGCAGGGTGCGCCAAAGGGAATAAGAATAGGTGCTCAACGCACCGATGGCGATGGGCAAATCCATGGTCAAGTGACGCACCATCAGTCCGCGCCAGGCCGAGACCAGGAAAGGACCACCGGAATAGAACAGTACTGGCGTCGCGATGGCGAAGCTCACCCAGTGAAAGAATTGTTTGTACTCTGCGTCAATTCCGGAAAATGCCCCGGCATACAGCGCAATGGAAATCCACATCATGTTCATCGCGCCAAATGCAGCGAATCCCATACGGAACAGCAGACGCCGGTTGCGGCGCTTCAACTGTCCCTCAGCGGTCTCCGGGTCAAATGGCACAGCCGCATAACCCAGTGCGACCAGCCGCCGCAGGATCGCAGATAGCACGACTTGCTGCGGTTGCCACTCCAGTTGCAGACGCTGACGCGCCAGGTTGACTTCGGCACGGGTCACACCCGGCAGATTACCCAGTGCCTTTTCGATCAGCCATACGCAGGCCGCACAATGAATACCTTCAACAAGCAAGTGCGCAGCGCGACCGCCATCCGGGAGTTTGTTCACAAACTCGCGCTGCACTTCTTCCATGTCGTATTGGTCAAGATCGGAGGGGGCGTCGGGAGGCGGCGCCAGCGTGTTCTCTTGCACACTCAGCTTGGCATAGAAACCGTCCAGCCCGGATTCATATATGACGTGACAGACTTCCTTGCAGCCGGAACAGCAAAAGGAACGTGACGTGCCGGCAATTTCCCCGGTGCAAGCCGATGCACCCGAGGCAGGCAGGCCGCAGTGGTAACAGACGGCGTCCGGATTACCTCCGGACTTTGATGCGTTGTGCAACATCATATTTCTGATCCCCAGACTTGATCTGGGCAATCAGATCCCATTTACCCGGCAAGGGGAAAGCAACATCAGCAGCAAAAGTGCCGCTATCCACCAGTTTCAGTTCCTGCCTGAAGTCGGCATCCGCATTGTCGGGACGATATACATACAGCACGGCTTGCCCGGTTTTCAGCGGATTTCCCTGATGATCCATTACATACAACCGCAATGTCCGCCGCTGGTTAATGGTAAGAATAGAAGGAACCAGCAACTGCAAGCGCCAGGCGGAAGCGGTCTGTTGTTCGCGCTTGATTTCCTCATGGAAATAATTTTTTCCTTTTTCGTAATAATCCCTGGTCACCAGCTGTGGCGGCGACGAGATGGCATAGAGCACAAAAACCACATTTACAGTTACCACGATCGCAACGCCGGCGAGAATTCCGCGCAGCCACGGATTCTTCAAGTCGTCTTTCAATTGAAGGCTCATGCTCATTTCGCTCTCCTTAATCTCAATACTTCAATCTTCGCCATGATCTCTGGATCTGGATATTAAATCAGTTCGGCCCGACGAACACCGATTCGTATTCCAGCTCTATCTTGTCCTCGCCCTCGCTTTCAAGTACGAAGCGAATGGGTGTATCCACAGCTCGCAACTGTTCCGGCCTGACACGCACATAAACACGGAATGGCACCACCTTTTCCGGCGACAGCACCACCGGCACGTCATCATTGACCCTGATGGTCGAACCTTCGATTCCTTCTGCCCGTATTTTTACCGGCAGGTTGGCTCCAGTTTTATTCACCGCCTTGATGGTGTACTTGTTGGCAATGCTGCCATCGCTCATGCGGATAAACAGGGGTTGACGCTCGTGTAACACTGTTAGTTGTACTGGAGCAATGTGGGTCAATCCGTACAAAATACCACCGGCCGCCAGCAGCAGAATAGTGCCGTAAACCAGCACCCGCGGACGTTTGAAGAGCGGCGGCGGTTGCGTGCCCTGAATTTCGTTCTCGGAAGCATAGCGAATCAGCCCGAGCGGTTTGCCGACTTTCTCCATCACTGCGTCGCATGCATCCAGGCACAGGCCGCAGGTAATGCATCCTTCCTGCAAACCTTCCCGAATGTCCACGCCGGTCGGACAGGCGGCAACACACAAATTGCAATCCACGCAATCTCCACGCGTCTCGCCACCATCCTTGACGCGGCCACGTGGCTCGCCGCGACGGTAATCATAAGTAGGTATGATGGAATTACGATCCACCATTACCGACTGGATGCGCGCATAGGGACATAACCAGAAACACACTTGCTCGCGCATGAATCCGGCAAATACGTATGTACCGAAGATGAACGCCGCCAGGACGACCCAGCCTACAAGCGGCACTTGTAATGTGAAGTAGTCGTACCAGAGATGGTAGATGTCGGTGAAATATCCAGCGAACGTCACGCCGGTAATGATGGCAATCGCCATCCAGATAACGTGTTTGCTGAGTTTCAGGCGTATCTTGCGGGCATCCCAGGGTGCTGCATCAAGCTTGCGCCGCTGAATCGGGTTACCTTCGATCTTGTCCTCGATCCAGGTAAAGATGTCCGTCCACACGGTCTGGAAACAGAAATATCCGCAGTACACGCGACCGGCCACGGCGGTCACCGCGAACAGGGTGATGGCAAAGAAGATCAATACCAGCGACAGCAGCCAAATGTCCTGCGGCCAGATGGTCAGGTCGAACAGATGGAACTGGCGATGCGGAACATCGAACAGGATCGCCTGCGAACCTTTCCAGCGCATATATGGCGCCAGCAGATATACCAGCCAGGACGACGCAGCAATCCACTTCAGTTGCCGGAAACGACCCGGCATCCGTTTGGCATGAATGGTCTCATTGCCGGTGTTTACATGCCAGTGTGCGGCATCGGCATACAGATCTTCAATTTTTTTCAGCGGTTCATCAGCCACGTGCATCAATGTCCTCTCATAATATCCATCTCGAAACAAAGGGGAGCACCAAGGCTCCCCTTTGTTATGCCTTGATCATTTTTCCACAGGACTAGCTCAATCCTTGCCCATGATGATCTTGAAGAACTTGTAACCCAAGTACCCGATTATCAGTACCGATATGACTACAGTAATAATTGAACCGATCACAACAGCATCCATGATATTTCCTCCTCATTGTCCACCGCCGAACTCGTGTACCTTCACGGCCACCATTTTAATGGTTTCCGGGCTCAATTTTCCGCTGAATGCGGGCATGATCGCCACACGAGTATTAGGACCACCCTGATTCACGCCATAGCGTATGGTGCGCAGTATTTCTTCGCGACTGCCGCCAAAACGCCAGATGCTATCAGTCAGGTTCGCAGCTCCAGTTCCGAGCTTGTTGATCGCACCGCCTTTGGCATTTTCTCCATGGCATGCCGAACAACCGGTTTCCCTGAACAGTGCGAACTGTGCAGGTGTGGCCTTACCCTCGGAGGCAGCCATCACAAAGTCAGCCAGTTTGTTGATGGTGGCATCATCGAGCTGGTCATTGTATGCCAGCATGATGCTTTCCCGGCCCATCGTGATGGTTTCCACCAATGTATTGAAGTCGCCGCCATACAGCCAGTCGTCATCTGCCAGCACTGGGAACAAACCAGGCGCACCCTGTCCGCCTGCACCATGACATGCCGCACAGTAGTCACCAAAAATCGCCTTGGCTGAAGAATCCGCAAAGTTGCGCATACCCGGATCGCCAAGGATCTGCTGACCGCTCATTGCAGAGATCTTGTCCAAAAAGGGCTGCTTGATGGCTTCATTTTCTGCCAATGCGGCCTTGTATTCACCGATCTGCGACCATCCCAGAATACCCTTGGTATTACTGTCGAGCAGCGGGATCGCCGGGTACAGGATGAAGTACACCACGCACCATATCCAGCTGGCATGCAGTGCAATCATCCACCAGCGTGGTGGCGGGTTGGTCAACTCACGGATACCGTCCCATTCATGTCCGGTGTCGGTTGCATGCTGAGTATTATTTTGCATGGTCATGTCCTCCAATTTCCCCATTCATTTCATCATTCTGATTCACAAAATTGCTATAGCGCTCGAACTTGCCCTTGTTGCCCGGCAAAAAAACCCAGACATAAAGGCCAACCATCAGCAGCGTCAGCACCGTAACAACCGTTAACCCGAACCAATCGGTATGCGTCATGGCCGACCAGTCGGTATGAAAATGCTTCAGAAGTGACTCACTCACGGTAATCCCTCCCTTCCTGGAATTTGACCATGGTACCCAGCACCTGCAGATAGGAAACCAGTGCATCCATTTCGGTCTTCCCTTTCACACTCGCAGCTGCGGTCTTGAAATCATTCTCGGTGTAAGGCACGCCTACCATACTCAATGCCCGCATCTTTTTCTCGGTCACTGAATCGTCAACCAGCGCATCCTCCAGAAAGGCATAGTTCGGCATCACCGATTCCGGCACCAGCGAGCGGGGCGCCTTCAAGTGCTGGATCTGCCAATCATTGGAGTACTTGCCGCCCACGCGCGCCAGATCGGGACCGGTACGCTTGGAACCCCACTGGAATGGATGGTCATATTTCGATTCAGCCGCCAGTGAGTAATGTCCATAGCGTTCCTTCTCATCACGGAAAGGACGAACCATCTGCGAATGGCACAGGAAGCAGCCTTCGCGGATGTACACATCGCGCCCTTCCAACTCAAGGGCGGTATAAGGACGAATGCTGTCCTCATCCTTGTTGAGCTTTTCTATCGTGTTATCGAGATAGAACAACGGAACGATTTCTACAATACCCCCGATCGAAACCACGATCGCAAGCATGGCGGCAAAGCCCCAGACGTTCTTTTCAAGTTTTTCCTGAAATGACATTTTCTTCCTCCCTTATGCGCTAACTGCGGAGCGTCCGGCACCGCGTATTGTCATTACAATGTTGTAAAGCATGATCAGCGATCCCAGCAGTACCATCACCCCGCCAACCGAGCGCAGAACGTAATAGGGATGCATTGCAGCCACACTTTCGGCGAAGGTGTAGGTCAGGTTGCCGTACTCGTCGGTTGCCCGCCACATCAGGCCTTGCATGATCCCGGAGACCCACATCGCACACACGTAGAACACGGTGCCAATGGTATGTATCCAGAAATGGGTGTTCACCAGACTTTCAGAATAAATCTTGGTGTTCCACAAACGCGTTGCCAGATGATAGATAGCGCCGATCGATACCATCGCCACCCATCCCAGCGCGCCGGAGTGAACGTGACCCACGGTCCAGTCGGTGTAGTGAGACAAGGCATTGACCGTCTTGAGCGACATGACAGGTCCTTCGAAAGTGGACATGGCGTAAAACGCCAGCGACACGATCAGGAAACGCAACACATAGTCGTCACGCAGCCTGTTCCAGGCACCGGACAGTGTCATCAACCCGTTAACCGCACCACCCCAGGACGGGATGATCATCGCAACAGACACCGCCGCGCCCAGAGAACCCGCCCAGTCCGGCAGTGCTGTATATTGCAGGTGGTGTGCACCCAGCCAGACATAACCGAACATCAACGCCCAGAAGTGCAGCACGGACAAACGATAGGAAAAGATCGGCAGATTGGCCTGTTTCGGAACGAAGTAATACATGATGCCGAGGAAGCCCGCAGTCAGGAAAAAGCCTACAGCGTTATGTCCCCACCACCACTGAACCATTGCGTCCTGCACACCGGAGAAGATGGAATAGGACTTGGTCATGGTCACCGGTATCGCCAGCGAGTTCACCACGTGCAAATAAGTGATCATGATCATCATGCCGAGGAAGAACCAGTTTGCCACATAAATATGTGAGGTCTTCCGGTTGGCAACTGTCATGATGAAATTGCCCATAAAGGACAACCACACTACGGCAATCGCAATATCGATTGGCCATTCCAGCTCGGCATATTCCTTGCCTTGCGTCCAGCCCATCGGATAGGAAACCACCGCTCCGACAATGACCGCAGTCCATCCCCAGAAAGTGAACCACGCCAGCTTGTCGCTCCACAGGCGCACTTCGCAGGTTCGCTGCACAATATAAAAAGCGGTTGCCATCAAGGTGCAACCGCCAAAGGCAAAGATCACAGCATTAGTGTGAAGCGGACGCAACCGTCCGAAGTTCACATGGGCATCAAAATTCAGGGCTGGAAATGACAATTGCCAGGCTATGAAGTCGCCTACCAGTGCCCCCACCACAAGATAGATAACCGCGCATACTGCAAACCATTTAACGATGTTCAGGTTATAAGCCTGACCTTCCTCTTTAACCATGACGGCTCCTCCTTATTATTTCAGCAACACTAAAAATTCCGGTTTTTCACCTGTCAGCAGCAACAAACTCACAATCAATTACGTCCCTTGAAATCCGGACTTGCTGCCAACACCTCCCGTAACGCGTACTACACTTAAAAACTAATGGCAGTTGCATGATTGCCATTGATGGTCCATGGCAATTCGCATGTCTATTCCCGACTGATCTTTGCGGATATTAAGCCATGTTGATCATAGGGGGAAGCGACCACGCGAAACAGTGGGCTAAAACACAGAGGGGAGGGCCACAACTGTTTTTGCAGCATAGCGCCGCCGCTTCCTTGTGCACTACAATGCAAGGGCTGTGCCACGTATCTCGTAAATGATGTAACTGGTTAAGCCGGCTTTGGTTTTCTTGCCGGGTTGCAGTGAAATACTGCAAGGAATGAGACAAAAATGACGTAATTCACTGCCAATATGGCAGAAACTGTGTCAGTTTGGCAGAATTATGACTACTCTTCCAGCTGTTTGAGCCGCCGGTATAGCGTTCTTTCGCTGATGCCGAGTTCGGCCGCAAATTTCTTGCGGCTGCCACGATGGTGTGCAAGCCGGTTTTCCAAGGTCTGACGTTCCAGTTCTTTCAGGCTGGGCGCATTGCCCATGCCGCTTTCCTCCGAATCTGGCGCGTTGCGGACTTCTTCGGGCAGGTGCATCGGCAGGATTTCTTCGCCATCGCACAGCAGGCTGGCGCGTTCGACGATGTTGCGCAGTTCGCGCACGTTGCCGGGGTAGTCGTAGTGACGCAGCAGTTCCAGCGCTTCCTTGGAAAATACCAGTTTCCGGTCTTCTGCAACGCGCGCCAGCAGGGAGGCCGCCAGCAGCGGGATGTCGGAGGCGCGTTCGCGCAGGGCCGGCAGCATGACCGGGAAGGTGTTGAGCCGGAAGAAGAGGTCCTGGCGGAAGTTGCCGTTGGCCACCATGTCCCGCAGGTTGCGGTGGGTCGCCGAGACCAGCCGGATGTCGGCTTTGTGCGGTTCGGCGGAGCCGACGCGCCGGTAGATGCCGGTGTCCAGCAGGCGCAGGAGTTTGACCTGCATGGCCAAGGGGATGTCGCCCACTTCGTCGAGGAAGAGTGTGCCGCCGCTGGCGGCTTCGACCAACCCGATTCTTCTGGCGGTGGCGCCAGTGAAGGCACCCCGTTCGTGGCCGAACAGTTCGCTTTCGAACAGGGTCTCGGTCAGTCCCGAGCAGTCCAGGGCGACGAAGGGTTTGTCGGCTCTACGGCTCGCTTCATGGATCGCCTTGGCCACCAGTTCCTTGCCGGTGCCGGATTCTCCCAGCAGCAGTACGGTGGCTTCCGAGGGGGCCACGCGCACGACCATTTCCAACATGCGCTGGAAGGCCGCCGCCCGTCCCACCAGGCCTTGGGCATTCGACAGGCCGCGCGCAACGGAAACAGGCTCAATCTTTTCAATAAAATAGGCAATTTCATCATTGGCATCGCGAATCGGGGATAACTCGATGTTGAAGTACGCCTCACCCTGGGGGGTCTGATGCAGATGCAACACCCGCTCCCGCTGTCCTGAACGCAGACTTTGCTGAAACGGGCAGGTTTCACCCGCCTGATCGCAAGGCACATCGATGTTGTGGGAGATATTGAAGCAAGTGCGACCAGCGTAATCCTGATTATCTCCAATACTACGCCGGTAGGCAGTATTGGCCGCCAGTACCCGGTAATTACGATCGCACAGAATATGTGGCTCCGGCAGGGAGTCAATAAAAGAAACCAGCTCGGGAAACAAGAGCGAATTCATGCTAGCGACCATTCAGCAATGCAGTATATGCAGTAAACGCTGCCATAATGGCAGTGTCCTTGCTGTGATGCAAGCGATGTTGCGCGAATACCCCGGAAGCCTGAATCAGGCGGGAAAACAGCAGTGGCTTGGATATTCCCTGCGCGCACCGACTGCATATCAAGTACGTATTCCTTATGCATAGCCAAGATGTAGCAAAATCCTGACCAAAAACCCGGCAATCATTTATGCGCTGAGGGCAGATCCGTATTTTCTGCCCTGCAAAATATCAGGTGGGTGACTGGTTGCTTCGCCTGATGACCGATTCCACCGCCAGGATGCGCGCTTCGCGCACCTTGTCTGCGATCAAATTCCTGTCCATACAGGCACTTGCGAGTTCCCCCGCATTTACCGCCTGTGCTGCACGCGCGCAATCCAGCATATAAGCCGATTGCGGATAATCATCGTTCTCATGCCCGGTACGCCCGCGTGCGTCCGATTCGCACACCTGCAGAATTTGCACAAAACGTTCCGGCCTGCGCCACAGATCGCAGTTGTCGAACAATTTCACGATGGTATCGGCGCGCAATTCGCGCGCGCGATGCACATGGCTGTGATATTTCGCCGCCAGCAATGCCAGGTCACGGCATTCTCCCGGCACACGCAATCTTTCGCACAGTTTCCTGAGCAGATCGACACTGCGGGATTCATGGCCAATGTGGCGCGGAAGCGTGTCATCGGGTGTAGTGGCTTTGCCGAGATCGTGCCCGAGTGCGGCAAAACGCACTTCGAGCGAACGCTCATGTCTGGCCGTGTCATCCACTACCTTCAGGACATGCACGCCGCAATCGATTTCCGGATGGTAATGCGCCGGCTGCGGTACGCCGAACAGATCTTCCACTTCCGGTAATATCTTTTTCAGCGCACCACATTCGCGCAACGTGGAGAAAAAACGCGAGGGCGTTTTTTCCATAAGTCCGCGCGCCAATTCCTGCCAAACACGTTCGGCTACCAGCGCGTCCACTTCGCCGTTGTCCACCATACTGCGCATCAACACCAGGGTTTCTGGCGCAAAGGTAAATCCGAAACGTGCCGCAAAACGCGCACCGCGCAGGATACGTACCGGATCCTCGGCAAAAGCATCGCTCACATGGCGCAGAATGCCCGTCTTCAAATCAGCTTGCCCGTTATAGGGGTCGATAAGATTTCCGTCTGCATCCTGTGCAATGGCATTAATAGTGAAATCACGCCGCATCAAATCCTGTTCCAGCGTGACATCGGGAGAGGCATAAACGGTGAAACCCTTGTAACCCTGTGCGATTTTCCGCTCAGTACGCGCCAGCGCGTATTCCTCGTGTGTATCAGGATGCAGAAATACCGGAAAATCACTGCCCACCGGTTTGAAACCGCGCGCCGTCATTTCTTCCGGTGTACTGCCCACCACCACCCAATCGCGATCCTGCACCGGCAAACCGAGTAGATTGTCACGTACCGCGCCACCGACGCAATACACTGTCAGTGTTGCGTTACTCAAGGCTTGCTCCCCCCCGAAATGCCGACCAGTCATCCAGACAGGCAGCACAGTCGCAAAGCCGCAGGTTATTCCGCAGATGATCCTTTGTTGTCAATTCAGGGAATACCAAAATTGGCCTTCCTTTTCTTCGCATTGCGGCTGTCGACGATACCCAGCCGCTGTTTGAGCGTTTGTGAAGTCTGGCCGAACAGCTTGGCATAATAGACAGTGTTGCTCAGCACTTTTCTCACATATCTGCGTGTTTCGTCGTATGGAATGGTCTCGACATAAATAGCCCCTTCCATTGGCTTCTTGCCGCGCCATTGTCGCGCCCGAGTCGGCCCTGCGTTATACGCAGCCGAGGCAAGGGCGGGGTTGTCCTCAAACTGGTGAGAAACGGTTTTCATGTAGTACGTGCCCAGTTTGATATTCACGTCCAGTTGGTGGATCAGCCCCCTGCGGTATCCTTTCATCCCAATCTGTCTGGCCACCCAGCGCGCCGTGGCCGGCATGATCTGCATCAAACCGGCTGCTCCGGCATCGGACTTAACTTTGGTAATAAAGCGGCTCTCCTGCCGCATCAGACCATACACCCAGGCTTCGTCCAATCCGTGCTTGTTAACATTCTCCTGCATTGCCGCACGATACGGTGCAGGATAACGCAGGTTGAAATCGTGCAATTTCTCCGTTCGATCGGCCGTATCGATGGAGCGATCATACAACTCGTTGCGCTGTGCCACCTCTGCCGCTGCCAATAGTTGTTTGTCGTTCAATTTGCGTATTCCCCATGCCCACTCTTTGGAACCATCGACGCGAAGATTCATGCTGTACAGCAACAGAGCGCGCTGAATTGCCGGCATGGACAGAATTTCCTCAATTTCGTCATCGTCCGGTTGATAGCCGGCCGTATTCATAGCAGCGCCCGGCGCGGCGCCCAGTTCTTCGGAAGCAAGTTGTCCGTAATAGTTGAATTCCCGACTCAGTTCCAGAAACAATTCCGCCGCTTCAACCGAACGCCCAAGTTCCTTGAGTGCCCGCCCCTTCCAGTAACGCCACGCACCTTCACTCTGCTGTTCCGGCGACATCGCATCAATGCTTGCCCACACCTCATGCCAGTTCTGCGCCCGCATTGCGGCGCGCGTGCGCCATGCAAGCTGTCTCGAATTCAATACCGCATCTCCCGCTGCCGCAAACCATGTCAATGCGCGCTCGTCGTGGGACAGCGCTCCGGCAAGACCCAGCCATCCGAAAAAATATCGTTGTTCCTCCTCGGAAAAATATTCTGCGATACGTTCCCAGTATGTATAGGCTATCTGGGGAGATTGCTTGGACAAACGCTGCAATGCATATAGCGCCGTCATATGCCGCCCCTTGCCAGCGTTTTCAAATCTTGTTCTTTGCAGATAACGCCTGGGATTGCGCGCTGCCACACCCAACTCAGCTGCCGGAAAAATCTGGGTTTTGGGCAACTTCTTGATAATGTGTTTCGCCAGCGTAACCTTGTTAACTTCCAGCGCCAGGCGCAGGCGCTGCCAGATATCGGCTTCACTGATAACATCCTGCCTGATAGCTTCATCAAACAATGGTGTACAGCTTTCCGGCATTTCTTCACCGCGCAGCCACATGTTACGCGCCTCAGCCAACGCGCCGTCCTCATCGCTTTTCTGTTGCAGTTGCAGTGAATAACAGATCAACTCGTCATCGGTATCAAGCAGACGCGAATATTCGTCGGCGAAATCCTCCCAACTCTGGTGTTTCCCCAGATATTTGAGCCATTCACCGCGAAATTGATCGACTACCGGCGATTCACTGGTACGTGCCAGAAATACCTTGATCGGCACAGTGGCCTTCTTGCTCATACGCATGCGCAACCTGTAATAGGTGACATATGGCTCAAGCAGGGTGTCGTTAAGTCTCTCCGCCAGGGTGTCCAGGCGCGACTTGTTGCCGGTTCGCGCAGCGTCGCGAGCGGCAAGAAAATCACTCTTTATGTCAGCCGATGCGCACAGGGGCAGCATCAGCAACAGAAACAATACGAATTTCATGGGAAGACTCGGGATCGACTGAGGGAAGAATATCACAAGCGTCTTGCGACACCTCCTGCCAGCATCCGAAGGTGTTGAACCAGGCTGGAAAGAACGGTCTTAATGGCAAATCTGCTCAGAACGACAGATATTCAGTGTTGAAACTTGTACATAAATCTGAAGAAAAGCGAAATGCATCACGCCGGTGTGTCGATAACGCAAACGGCACCAGGTTCCTTGCTTATCCCGTCCAAATATTCCCTCAACCTTGCGGCTAACCCTTACTCATCAAGCTATTTAACCGGTATCACGCATTTCCTCCAATACCCACTTCCCCGAACAATAGATTTAATGCAACAATACCCATTCAATCCGCTATGGATTACACAATTGCAGGTTAAAGATCGATTGTTCACTAGAGGGGAGGGAACATGCCCGGTGCTTATGCTCACATCACGCTGGTCAACCATCTGAAACTGCCGCATCACTTGGAAAGCATTCAGGGCTTCGACCCTGAAGGCGCTTCTGCCGTGATGGATTACATCAAATTCTGTGAACTGGGCGCAGTAAGTCCGGACTATCCTTATCTTGTCCCGCTGGACAAACAGGCCTGCAAGTGGGCCGACCTGATGCATTACACCAACACCGGCGATATGATCAAATCCGGCATCCGCACGCTGGCCGGTATGCAGCGCAATGATGACTGGTACAAGGCCTTCGCCTGGCTATGCGGTTACGCAGCCCATGTCGGCACCGATGTCACCATCCACCCGGTGGTGGAACTGAAGGTGGGGACCTATGCCCAGAACAAAACTCAGCACCGCGTCTGCGAACTGAACCAGGACGCCCACATCTTCCAGCGTTTCGACCTCGGCAACATCGGTCTAGCCGAATATCTGGATTCTGGCATCGCAGCTTGCGCCATGCCTTCCGACAGTAGCAGGCTGGACACCGCAGTGACCGGACTCTGGCACAGCATGCTCAAGGAATGCCACCCGGCGGAAAACACAGCCAACCCGCCCGACATCGACAAATGGCACCAGAGTTTCAAGTTCGTGGTGGACAACGTGGCGGAGGAAGGCAACAAGCTGTTCCCTTACGCAAGACACCTGGCGGTCGACAGCGGCCTGACCTATCCCAATGTCAACGAGATCGACCAGATGTTTATCCATGGTCTGAAAGTACCCGGCGGCCTGATGGATTACGACGAAATTTTCGACCGCGCCATCGAAAACGTCAAAACGGTCTGGTCGCTGGTCTGGAAAGGCGTCTTCGCCGGGGACCAGGCGTTCGAAACAAAGATCGGCAACTGGGATCTCGACACCGGACGTGATGACAAACACCAATATGTTTTCTGGAGCTGAACATGAAGATTCGTACATTAGCAGTCACCATTGTTTTTTCGCTAATTGCAACAGCTTGCCTCGAAGGTGAACAACCCAGCGATGAAGTCATGCTGATCAAGGCGGCACAGCTGACAAAACTTTCTTCAGCCGTCGAATCAACGGTTCGTTACAAGAATCCGCCAGCTGGCCTTGATGATCAGGGCCTGCTCAAACTTGCTACGCAGCACGATCCGCAACTGCTGGCAAATTTCGATGGCCTCAAAGTTCGTGTACTGGCAAAGGAACGCCATAGCGTGGTGCTGGTCTGCACAGCTGACGGACAGCATGGACTCATGGAAGACGCGGCATGCACAGTCGCCCTGGATCAGCAACTCTGGAAGAATGCACAAACCCCCTGCGAATTCACCGTGAACACAATAACTGTGTGCCCAACCCCCTGAGCGCAAACTGAATGCATTGATCGCGAATTGCGGAAACCGAGTATCGCGAGTGAAGTAATGATGGGCGATCAATAACAAAAAGCCGTTTATTGAACAACACCCCATCTACTCTTTATTTTGTGCAATTTGAATCTTTCCGGAAACTTTTCCGGCCATTTCGCATCTACGACAGGGTTTGCCCTGTGCAGTAAGTCTCAGGACACAGACAACAGTATTTGCGGCAAATCATGATGCATGCATCTCTTTGCACTCATCACAACTGAAACAATCATTTGCTGTAACATCCGACACGATATTTTTATGTTGTTACTGAGTCTTTACACATAACATCTTAATTCCTGGAGTATCTGAAATGGCGAGCAGCACGAACAAATCCGGTTTTTTTGGTTCCTTCTGGCTCACGCTTGCGCGGATTGCATTTACGGCCATCTTTTTTTTCTGGCTCTACTGGATAGGGGTCAGCACCAATGATCTGAACGACAAGATCAACGCAGCTTCGAGCCAGTTTACAGCTATCGACAGTCTGCAGGTCGAATACAAGAATGAAGTACAGGAATGGAAAGATTTGCTGTTACGCAGTCCTGACCGCAAAACATTGAACCGGAATTGGCGCACATATGACAGGCAGTATCGAAAAGTTGCGGCGGCCGCACAAAAAATCGTTGAACAAAGTGATGCGCGTCTCATCGACCAGAAAATGCAGGAATTCATCAAGCATCACAAGGAAAATCGCAACAAATACAAGGATAGCGTACTCATTCTGATCAAAAGCAATTATTTTCCCCGCCAGGCCGATGCTGCCGTCAAAGGCATAGACCGGCCGCTGCTCGACCTGCTCAAGTCTGCAGATGTTGACATGCAGGACGAAAGGAAAAGAACCAACGACAGCCTGATCGCAGAAGCACGCAATCGAATCGAACAAAGTCTGTTCGCGCTTGGATTCATCGGTTTGCTGGCAATCTGGATGCCGAAACACTGATTTAACGATTCATGATAAAAACATTTTCTCGCTTGATGCACACTTAGCCATGAATCGAACAATGCAATTGATTTTCAGCCTGATGGCATTCCTGTGGCTACAGCCGGCATGGGGCGCAGCCCCCCGGCCAGAAACAGTTTTCATGCCGGACACCACTGAAGAATGCATCTATGAGCCTGTATTCGATGGCAAGGTCTGCACACTGCAAACCAACACTGCAGCCAAAACCGGTGTGATCCTGATCCACGGCCTTGGAGGCTCGATGAACGACTGGACAAGCACCATTCCGGTTCTGGCGGCAAATTTTCATGTGCTCGCTTTCGATCTGCCAGGATTCGGCAGATCAGACAAAGGTAGCAAGGAGTACTCGCCGTCCCGTTATGCATATCTTGCACAATTCCTGGCAGAGCATTATTTCCGCAACAAGGATTATCACATCGTGGGACATTCGATGGGTGGTGCAATCGCCCTTCGGTTCGCCGCTCAGCGTCCGTTGCACTTCAAACGACTGGTTCTGATCGACGTCGCAGGTGTGCTTCACCCGCTGGTGATCTCGAAATTCCAGGCGGGATCATTGCTGTTGCGCACCAGTGGCGTGCCGCAAACACGCGGTTTTGCCGAGCGTATATCCGGCAGGATACTGGAGCAAGTCGATCGCCTGCCAATTACGCCCATTGACATCGCCAACTCCGCACTGGGACGTGACAACGTGCTGATGGGCGGCCCGGAAAGAATCGCTGCACTCAGTCTGGCAGGCGAAGATTTCAGCAGCGCCATTACCTCGGTCACCGAGCCCACCCTTGTGCTCTGGGGCGACAACGACATGACCGTCCCACTGCGCACCGGCCGTGTGCTGGCAGCACGCTTGCCGCACGCCCGGCTGGAAATCATCACTGGATCAGGACATGTGCCCATGCAGGATCAGACCGCGAAAACAAATACACTGATCGAAAAACACCTGCTGGCAAGCAAGTATGAAATGGGTGAGCTATATCCTTCCCAACCTGCATCGCCTGAACTGAAGTCAGACCGGGTGGGCACTTGTTCACGCGATTCCGGCATGGAGTTCAAGGGAGACTATCGCCGCATTGAACTGGACGACTGCACCAATATCACCATCCGCAACGCGCGCGTGGAACAACTGAGCATAAAGGACTCGATAGTATCTCTGTTCGATACCGATATTCCTGGAAAAGACGAAGCTGTGTATGCGTATAACTCCGACATCATGATCACCAACGGTAATATCTCAGGCGTAATCGCCATCAAATCCGAATATTGTCGTTTCGATCTTGCCGGTGTGCACCTGAAAGCAAGCAAGGATGCGATCAAAGCCAAGGCCAGCAAATTTGTTTTCTCGGTCAGCCAGGCGCATAGCTCGCATACCGATGGCAATCTGCACTTCTTCCGCACGATGAACGACGATAAGCTTTGAACGCACTCAGAAACTGGCGTCTTTCACCTCCCTGATCTGAATTCCCCCTTTCATGCCAGCAATACTGCAAGGAGTCCGGTGATATAGACGCCGTCGAATGTTCCGGCTCCGCCGATGGAGGCAAAGGGTGAGCCCAATCTGCGGATATCGTTCAGGTGCAGCAGGTCAGCGCCAATCAGAACGCCCAGCGTTCCACTAATATACGCCAGCGGTGCGCGCTGTTCGGGGTCAATGAGCGTTGCGATCAATGCGGCTGCAAACGGTGCAAACAGCATCGGCATGGCAATGCCGGTGCCAGGAATGGGCCGACTGATCGCGCGGACGATAAAAGCGACACCTGCCACTCCGGCGCTAATCTGCATGAGGCTTACCGGATTATGCGCAATCAGGTAAAGCGAAAAAGCGACCGGCACTACCGCTCCGCCGACATTGGCAAAAACCATGATTTTGCCTGTCTCGGCCGGTAACCGGAAAAACGGGTTGCGCAGCCATTCCGGTGGAATTTTCAGTGGCACCGAGGCATCTGCCTTGAGTGTAAATAGTGGAAGGTTGATCAGGCTGCCTGCCAATGTGCATAGCAGAAGCAGGTAAGCCGATTCCGGCGAAAGTCCCAGCTTGTCGAAGGCAATACTGACCAGGCCGATTTGAACCAGGACGATCAATATGCCCAGGGTCAACACAAACAGCAGCAGACGCAACGGCGAAAAGGGCATTGGAGAGATCCCTGAACAATGGTTTAACAGTTGACGCAATACTTGCATACACGCTACCCGAGTAGGCGGGAAAGTACAACTTGCCGTTGTGGGTTTTATTCCACAGTCCCAAATTTCAGGATAATCGTTACTGGCAAAACTGGACTGGACTCGATCAAAGGCAGGATAATTTACATCTTGCAAAGGAGGTCCTTGTGTACATAAATCATGGAATGCTGAAAAAAATATTGCGCTTCATGCTTGCTGCAATCTTTTTCACTTTTTTTGTCAGTTTTCTGCCTTCTTTTCTTCCTCAATCCGAAGTGGCAAATGCCGCCCCCCGTACGGTCACACCACGCGGCGAGCTTTCGTCTGAAGAAAAGGCGACAATCGCGCTATTTGAAAAATCCCGGGACTCGGTTGTGTTCATCACGACCCGTGCACAAGTCATGGATTTCTGGTCGCGCGACATTTTTTCCGTCAAACGTGGAGCCGGTTCTGGATTCATCTGGGATGAATCGGGCCATGTGATCACCAACAACCATGTCATAGCAGACGCCAGCGAGGCCATCGTCAGGTTGTCCAATGGAAAAGACTACCCGGCCAGTCTGGTCGGCACAAGTCCGAGTCACGATATTGCCGTACTCAGGATTGACATCGATAGCAAACTCTCACCTCCCCTGCCCATCGGCGCCAGCAGTGATCTGAAAGTCGGTCAGAAAGTCTATGCCATCGGCAACCCGTTCGGCCTGGACTGGACGCTGACCAACGGCATTGTTTCCGCGCTGGATCGTTCGCTAACCGAAGAAAACCAGGTGACAGTCGAACACCTGATCCAGACCAATACAGCCATCAATCCCGGCAACTCGGGTGGCCCGTTGCTTGATTCCGCAGGCAGACTGATCGGCATCAACACCGCAATCTACAGTCCGAGCGGGGCGAGTGCGGGCATTGGTTTTGCGGTACCGGTGGATACTGTAAACCGGGTCGTACCCCAACTCATCAGCAAGGGGAAATACACGCGACCCGCGCTGGGTATCGGTATTGATGAAAATATCAATCGACGCATCACCGGTATTCTGGGCATTGAGGGTGTTGTCGTGTTGAAAGTGACGCCGGGATCGTCAGCCGCAGCGGCAGGATTAAGCGGCATCGAAATCGACAGAAGCGGGCGCATCATCCCGGGCGATATCGTGACGGCAGTCGAAAATATTCCTGTCGATAGCGTAAGCAAACTGATCGCCCGTCTCGACAATTTCAGGGTTGGGCAGAAAATCAGGCTTTCTGTAAACCGGCACGGAAAAACCAGGGAAGTTGTTGTTGCACTCCAGGCAGGACTCGAATGACTGAATCCGCCTTACCCGGCCCATCCAAATGAAGGATCGCTGGAATAGGGGGGGACGGGAACACCGGCCAGACGCGAGCTCTGGCTGACAGGCCCCTTTGGAAACAGTTCATAGAGGTAGCGACGCCCGCCTTCATCCTCGAATTCCCGCTCCAGTATCTGCATCACTTTACGCGCACTCGCCAACCGCCCTTTTTCCCGATAAAGATTTCGCACTACGTAGATCACGTGCCAATGCGCTTCGGTAAGATCGTCGATTCCTTCTTCGCGTGCCAATTGTGTTGCAATGAGCGGAGACCAGTGCTCCAGCTCTTGCAGAGCAAAAGAATTTTGCGTCTCATTATCAGTAATATG
>JBNLBY010000029.1:0-28428 GCA_050303535.1 Sideroxydans sp.
TATCAGCTTATTGCGGCACGTTTGTGCTGATAAACGCCTTGAGTTTCGCCAGATCAGCATCCATCACTTCGCAACGCTGTGGCAAGTCTTCGATGCCCACCATCGACTCGGGACGTTCCGGCTGACGGCCCAGCGCTTCCTGAATGGTTTCGGCAAACTTGGCGGGTAATGCAGTTTCCAGACAGATCAACGGCAAGGTGGGACGGCGCTGTTCAAGGCCGACTTTTATCCCGTCCGCAGTATGCGTATCGATCATTACGCCGTATTCCTCCCACACTTCGCGGATAGTGTTAAGGCGGTTCTGGTGCGTGCTCTTGCCGGAGGAAAAGCAGAATTTCGGCAATTCGTTCCAGTAAGCCGTATCTTTGATGTCGAACGATCCGCCGCTTTCCACCTTGCTCCAGAATTCGCGCACCTTGGCACCGTCGCGTCCGACCAGGTCGAACACGAAGCGCTCGAAGTTGCTGGCCTTGGAAATATCCATCGACGGGCTGCTGGTTTCGTAGGTATGGTCGGTACCGCGCGGTCGATAGACGCCAGTGCGAAAGAATTCGTCCAGCACGTCGTTTTCATTGGTGGCGAGAATCAGTTGACCGATGGGCAGACCCATCATGCGTGCGATGTGGCCGGCGCATATGTTGCCGAAGTTGCCGGACGGCACTGCGAACGCGACCTGTTCGTCATTGGATTGCGTCGCGGCAAAATAGCCCTTGAAGTAATACACGATCTGCGCCGATACGCGTCCCCAGTTGATGGAGTTGACCGTGCCGATCTTGTACTTTGCCTTGAATGCATGATCGTTGGATACCGCCTTCACCATATCCTGCGCGTCGTCGAACATACCGTTGATGGCAATGTTGAAGATATTCGGATCCTGCAGTGAATACATCTGTGCGCGCTGGAATGCGCTCATCTTGCCGTTCGGCGACAGCATGAACACACGAATGCCGCGCTTGCCGCGCATCGCGTATTCGGCTGAAGAGCCGGTATCGCCCGATGTCGCGCCGAGGATGTTCAGTTCTTCGTGTTGCTTGTCCAGCGCATACTCGAACAGGTTGCCAAGCAACTGCATCGCCATATCCTTGAATGCCAGCGTCGGACCGTTCGAAAGTTCAAGGATGTTTACACCATCCGCCAGCCTGCGCAGCGGTGTGATTTGCGAAAAATCGGAATCGGTACGGCCGTTGCCGTAAACCTCTGCGGTGTAAGTTTTGTCGATGATCGCCTTGAGATCGGCTGCCGGAATATCAGTAGCGAACCTGGACAGCACGGCATAGGCCAGATCGGCGTAGGACAGCTTGCGCCAGGCATCCAGCTCGGCGCGCGTCACCTGTGGATACTGTTCCGGCAGGTACAGGCCGCCATCAGGTGCCAGACCACCCAACAGGATTTCGGTAAAAGTCTTGGCGGGTGCATTGCCACGGGTGGAGATGTATTTCATTTCTATCACTACCTCATCAGTTCCCCCTCCCTGGAAGGAAAAGGGGTAGGGAGAGGGGAGAAACCCAACACCCCTCTCCCCCAGCCCCTCTCCCGCCTGCGGAAAAGGGGAGTTGCTAAATATCTTCAACCAGGAACAGCAGAACGGTCGGCGTCATCGAACGTGCCTTGTGAACATTTGCCGAACCCGCCGGAATGAATATTCCCGAACCTTCGGGAAAACATACCAGTTTCCCGTTAAAATCGATTTCAAGTTCACCCTGAACCACAAAACCGATATGCCCTTTTTCGCACCACTCGGGCTCAATAAATTCGGAAGTGAATTCAAGCAAACGAAGTTGTTTGCTGCCACTGCGAAAAGCCTTGAACCTTGCACCGTGAATCCCGTTCTGCCATTCCAGGGAATCGAACAGAACCCGGTACTCTTCCACTTTACTTTCCAAGCTCTTCCATCCTCAGCCTGGTTACCTTGCCCGCCACCACACCCAACGCATCGACCTTGGCGATCGCGGCATTGATGCGTTTTTCGCGCGTCTGGTGCGTAAGCATGATGAGGTCGGTCTGGTCTTCGCCCTCGTTCGGTTCTTTCTGGATCACGGCGTCGATGGAAATTTGTTCGTCCGCCAGGACGTGCGTAATGTCGGCCAAAACGCCCGGTTTATCGACCACACGCAAGCGCAGGTAATAACTGGAAACCACTTCATCCATCGGCAGTATCTTCATGTCAGCGATCGCGTCCGGCTGGAACGCCAGGTGTGGCACACGATTTCCCGGGTCGGCGGTATGCATGCGAGTCACATCCACCAGATCGGCGATCACTGCGCTGGCGGTCGGTTCGGCACCTGCGCCCTTGCCATAATATAAAGTGGCGCCCACTGCATCGCCCTGTACCAGCACGGCATTCATCGCGCCTTCAACGTTGGCGATCAGACGTTTGGCCGGGATCAGTGTGGGATGTACGCGCAGTTCCACGCCGCCATTTGTGCGCTTGGTGATACCCAGCAATTTGATGCGGTAGCCAAGTTGTTCCGCATATTTGATGTCGGCCGCGTCCAGCCCGGAGATGCCTTCAATATGCGCCTTGTCGAACTGCATCGGGATACCGAAGGCGAGCGAGGCAAGGATGGTGATCTTGTGCGCCGCATCCACACCTTCGATGTCGAAAGTCGGATCGGCTTCGGCATAGCCCAGGCGTTGTGCCTCCTTCAGCACGGTGTCGAAGGGCAGGCCCTTGTCGCGCATTTCGGACAGGATGAAGTTGGTGGTGCCATTTATTATCCCCGCGATCCACTCGATACGATTTGCAGTGAGACCTTCGCGCACCGCCTTGACGATTGGGATGCCGCCCGCAACCGCCGCCTCGAATGCGACCATCACGCCCTTGTCCTGCGCAGCCTTGAAGATTTCGTTGCCATGCATGGCCAGCAATGCCTTGTTGGCAGTGACGACGTGTTTGCCATTCGCGATCGCCTTCAATACCAGCTCTTTCGCCACGCCGTAGCCGCCGATGAGTTCGATGACGATGTCGATATCAGGATCGGACACCACCGAGAACGCGTCATCAGTCACACGGCAACTGCTGCCGGCAACTTTCTTCGCAAGCTCGGTGTTTTTGTCGGCAACCATCGTGATGCGGATGGGGCGCCCGGCACGGCGCGTGATTTCTTCCTCATTGCGCTTTAACACGTTGAACGTGCCGCCACCGACCGTGCCGATACCGAGAAGACCTACGTTAATGGGTTCAATGCTCATACTTGTTCTTTCATTGCTCCCTTGCGGGAAAGACGTTGTTAATGCTTGCCGTGCTGCTTGCGATAGTGTTCCAGGAATCGCGCAATCCGGCCGATGGCCTCGGTCAGATCGTCTGCATTGGGCAGGAATACGATGCGCATATGATCCGGTTGTTTCCAGTTGAAGCCGGTGCCCTGCACCACCAGTACTTTTTCCGCCTCAAGTAATTCAAGAATGAACTTCTGGTCGTCCTTGATCGGGTACATCTTGTGGTCAAGCTTGGGAAACAGGTATAGCGCGGCCTTGGGCTTGACGCAGGTCACGCCGGGTATGGCGGTGATCAGGTCGTAGGCCAGTTCACGCTGCTTGTACAACCTGCCCCCGGGCGCGACCAGATCGTTGATGCTCTGGTAACCGCCAAGGGCGGTCTGGATCGCATATTGCCCCGGTACGTTGGAACACAGTCGCATCGAAGCCAGAATGTTCAATCCATCCAGGTAATCCTGCGCATGCCTCTTGTCCCCGGACACCACCATCCAGCCGGAACGATAGCCGCAAGCGCGATAGTTTTTTGACAGGCCGTTGAGCGTAACGAACAGTACATCGTCCGCGAGTGACGCAATGGCAGTATGCGTCAGGCCGTCGTACAACATCTTGTCGTATATCTCGTCAGCGAAAATGATGAGATGGTGCTCACGCGCGATCTGAATGATCTCTTTCAGTATCTCGTCGGAATACACCGCGCCGGTCGGATTGTTCGGATTGATCACAACGATGGCACGTGTGTTCGGCGTAATTTTGCTGCGTATATCCTTGAGGTCGGGATTCCATTCGTTGGCTTCGTCGCACAGGTAGTGGCGCGGTGTACCGCCCGCCAGCGTGACCGCGGCCGTCCACAGCGGATAGTCAGGCACGGGCACCAGTACTTCATCGCCGGAATTAAGCAGACCCTGCATGCACATGCCGATAAGCTCGGAGGCTCCATTGCCGATAAAGATATCGTCGATAGTGACACCCGAAATTTTCTTCAACTGGGTGTAATGCATGATTGCCTTGCGCGCGGCGAACAATCCCTTGGAATCGGAATAACCGGATGAATTCGGCAGATTGAGGATGACGTCCTGCTGCACTTCTTCCGGCGCATCGAATCCGAACGGCGCCAGATTGCCGATATTCAGCTTGATAATGCGCTGGCCTTCTTCCTCCATCTGCCTGGAACGCACCATTACCGGACCGCGAATGTCGTAGCAAACATTTGCCAGCTTGGCGGACTTTAGCAGCGGTTTTAAAGGGGCATCTTTTTCGGATTTCACCTGAATACTTCCTCATCTGCCAGGCTGGCGCGGGTGGTAGAATCCATCGCATACAGACAAGGCGTTGCAAAGGCTGCGATTCTACCGTGCCGCCGCCATGCGCCGCAAATGGAGACCCCTTTTTTGCCACTGCATCCACAGACCGATTCCAGCATGAACCTTTTCACCGGGCATGGTGAAGGCTATGTTTCGGTCAACACCCATTGCTACCGGCAACCTGTCGTCGTGACGGCACAGGAAATCCACACCGACTGGCCGGTCACGGATTTCGCCGGATTGACTGCCGCGCATTTCGAATATTTCCTGGGGTTGAAACCGGAAGTACTGCTGTTCGGCACGGGGTCAAAGCAGCAATTTGCGCACCCGAAGCTCTACAGCGCACTTTTCGAAGCGCATATCGGCATTGAATTCATGGACACACCCGCCGCCTGCCGCACCTACAATATCCTTGTCGCAGAGAACCGCAAAGTCGTTGCGGCGATATTGATTTAACCCCCAACCGTCCACGAAAAACACGAAAACCACGAAATTAACCCATCTGACTTAAACTCCCTGTTCGTGAATTTGCGAGTTTTCGCCTTACGGCGAAATACCTACTTAACCCGCTTCGTGTATTTCGTGGATAATGCCTTGTATTGAACTGAGTGAATTCATCATGACCAACCCACTGCATGCCGTCATCACCCAGACCGAACAGGTCATCCTTGGTAAACCGCACCAGATCCGGCTCGCACTCACTTGCCTGCTGGCCCGCGGGCATCTGCTGATCGAAGATTTGCCGGGCGTGGGCAAAACCATGCTCGCACATGCACTCGCCAAGACGCTTGGCTTGCGGTTTCAGCGCATTCAATTTACCAGCGACATGCTGCCTGCTGACATTCTCGGCGTCTCGATCTATCAGCGCGAAAGCGGCGAGTTCAAGTTCCATGCAGGTCCGATTTTTGCGCAGATGATCCTGGCCGACGAAATAAACCGGGCTACGCCCAAGACCCAGAGCGCACTGCTGGAGGCAATGGAAGAACACCAGGTGACCAGCGAAGGAGAGACGCGCACGCTACCGGTGCCGTTTTTCGTCATCGCAACCCAGAACCCCACCTACCAGATCGGCACTTTCCCACTGCCTGAGTCGCAGTTGGATCGCTTCCTGATGCGCATCCAGCTGGGCTATCCGGATACCCAGGCAGAACGGGGTCTGCTGGAGGGTGTGGAACGGCGCGACCTCATCGCCCAACTCGCCCCGCAAATGGAAACTGCGGAGTTAATGGCACTGCAACAACAAGTCCGGCAAGTATTCGTCTCCCCCGCTTTGCTTGATTACGTACAAGCCATCCTGCGCCATACGCGCGAATCGGCACGGTATGTGCACGGCTTATCGCCCCGTGCCGGATTGTGCCTGCTGGCTTCTGCACGCGCATGGGCGCTGATGGATGGGCGCAACGCAGTCATCCCGGAAGACATCCAGGCCGTTTTGCAGGGTGTTGCCAGCCATCGCCTGCAAAGCGTGCAGGATGTGCAGATTTCCGATGGCGACAAACTGGTTCGCGAGTTGATCGAGGCAGTCAGTATTCCCTGACAATATCCTTACTCCCGCCCTCCCATGTAATTGGGTATTTGGTCCAACAGAAGAAGAATGTTTTCCTTGTTAAATTGCGGCGCGCAAAAGAATTCCGTCAAACCGGATATACCGAGAATTTCCGCAACAGGCCTGCTATACCTGATGAAGTTCAGTGCCTTACCCTGCGATGTTGCCGTCAGTTTTGTTTCCACCATCAATAGCAGACCCGCAAAATCAATCTCGGCAACCTGCAATAAATCAATTTCGATTTCATGTGCCTGGACAATGACAGGCAGAATCGCCTCTCTGAGTTCGCCCACCATGCAGCTCGTTACCTTACCCTCAATTGGAATCTGAAATTTCTCACTGCGAAATCCGGCCTTGTGCATCATGATCTTTCACCTCGCTTTCTTTCCCAGTTTCCGGCTGTAAGCCAGTCTCTAATTTCGAAAATCTACTACCGGTTACCGTATAAAGCAACTGATAGTTACTGCACAAGTGGTAATTTTTTGTCATGAGCCTGATGAATGAGAAGGTAGCTTTTGTTAAGCGTCTTACACGTTTGCTTGGCGAAGCGGGAATTGGCACCGCCAGCCCGACCAATGTCGCCCGTGAATTCAACCGCAGGCACCCTGGCAAGCCGGTTACGGTTCAAGCCGTTCGCAAATGGATCGATGGTGAATCCATTCCAGCGGGAGACAAGATCCGCACCCTGGCGAAATGGCTGAAGGCTTCCCCGCACTGGCTGCACTATGGGGAAAATGAAAAAAACGCATCTGTGCCGAAAGCAGAGGAGGAGCGCAGTATCTACGGCGAAGAGGCCAGCGCAACCTTGCTGGAAGATTATCAGCGCCTCTCCGCCAGGCACAAAGCCATGGTATGCGAGTTCGTACAGGCGTTATTGCGCGCAGAAAAAAAATAACTCAGGCCTCATCTGATACCCAGGGTCAACACCCGCCTCATTAAATTCCTGCATCAGGCTACAATCTCTGCTCCCGTGACCGGGCTGCGATCCGGGTATTTCGACTTTCCACCCATTCAAGGAAAAGCACGGATTTGTTCACCATACTCAAACATAAATTCCGCGACTGGGCCTTCCGCCGCACCGTTGAAACCGGCACGGTGGTACTCAACCAGCGTCGTATCTATATCCTCCCTTCCAGACAGGGATTCGGATTTGCTTTTGTGCTGGTACTAATGCTGTTGGGCGACATCAATTACAACCTGAGTCTGGGTTATGTGCTCACTTTCCTGCTCACCACGACCGCCGGCATGACCATGGTGCATGCATTTCGCAACATGGCACAACTGGAGATACGGGCGGGATATGTCGAACCGGTGTTCGCCGGAGATCGTGCAAAGTTCGTGTTTCATTTCAATAACCCGGGCAAACTGCCCCGCCACCAGATCCATCTGCACGATGATACGGGACATCACACTGTGTTCGATTTGCCGGAACAGCGGTCAACACCGATAGAGCTCGCCCTCCCCGCTTTGCAACGCGGATGGATGGATAGCGGGCGCCTGACGCTGTACACCCGCTTCCCGCTGGGCCTGTTCCATGCGTGGACATATATCCATTTTGAGGTGCGCTGTCTGGTCTATCCAAAACCGGCCGCAACGCACCCCCTGCCTGCCGCCTCGACCAGAAACGGTGCAGGCAAGGTAATTGAGACAGGCGACGAGGATTTTGCCGGTCTGCGCAAATATGTGACAGGTGATGCGATATCACGTATCGCGTGGAAAACCTTGGCACGCGAGCAAGGTTTGCAGGTAAAGCAGTTCTCAGCCGTTCAGGGAAGGGAACTCTGGCTGGATTGGTCTTTGCTGCCGGATATTGCACCGGAGCGCAAACTGGAACTGCTGACACGCTGGGTACTGGATGCCGAACTGCAGGGTATACGCTACGGATTGAAAATTCCCGGCAGCGAGTTCCAACCTGCTCATGGACAATCGCACCGGGCGGAGTGCCTGCGAGCGCTGGCTTTATACGGACTGCCTGAAACATGAAGCTCACCGCCCCGCTCATCTACGGATTGATTGCCTGCATATTGATGGTCAGTGCGCCGCATAGCGCGCATTTGCCGTTATGGATAAGCACGGTGTGCATCGCTTTGCTGGCATGGCGCGCCTATCTCACCTTCAGTGGCAGCCCGTTACCTGCACGCTGGCTTTTGCTCAGCATCACCATTGCATGCGTGCTGGCCATGACCATTACCTTTCACACATTGTTTGGCCGCGAAGTTGGTGTCGCTTTACTGGTACTGCTCGTTACCCTCAAATTACTGGAACTGCGCTCGGTACGCGATGCCACCGTGCTTATCTATTTATCCTGCTTCATCATTATCACCAATTTCTTTTACTCGCAAAGCATTCCCACTGCGCTGTACATGCTGGCCTCGCTGCTGGTGATCATGGCGACCTGGGTACACATGCAGACAGGATCGCTCGCGTTCAAACCGCGCCTGCGTATCGCCGGCGTATTGCTGCTGCAAGCCATCCCGCTGTCGCTCATCATCTTCGTGTTATTTCCGCGCGTACAGGGACCTCTGTGGGGCATGCCGCAGGATGCCTATGCTCGCAGCGGACTGTCCGACACCATGGCACCGGGCACCATGAGCAGATTATCACTCTCCGATGCCGTAGCGTTCCGCGTCACATTTAACGACAAGGTACCGTCACGCGAGCAGATGTACTGGCGCGGGCCGGTGTTATGGGACTTTGACGGCACCACATGGACCCGCGGACACAACGCCACCAGACAAAACCCCTCACTTACCGATGCAACGAACCCGGTGGATTATTCGGTAACGCTGGAACCGCACAATAAACGCTGGCTATTCGTGCTGGATATGCCTGAAAAACTGTCCATTCCCGCCTACTTTGCTCCGGATTTTCAGATGCTCAACCGAAAAGCGGTGATTTCGCGTATCCGCTATAACGCCACTTCGCTTCTTTCTTATCGTGCCAACCTCAACGAACCACCACAACAATTACAACGCGCACTTGCCTTGCCGAAAGGTTATAACCCGCAAGCAAGAAAGCTCGCTACAGAATGGCGTGCGAACAATAATAGCGATATTGCGTTGATAAATACCGCGCTTACTTATTTCAATCAGAACGACTTCGAATACACATTGGAACCGCCGCTGCTTGGAATGAACAGCGTGGATGAATTTCTATTCAAATCCAGAAAGGGATTCTGCGAACACTATGCCGGCAGCTTTGTGGTACTGATGCGGGCAGCCGGCATCCCGGCACGCGTGGTGACCGGGTATCAGGGCGGCGAATATAACGAACTCGGCGGATATTACATATTGCGCCAGTATGATGCGCATGCCTGGACGGAAGTGTGGCTACGCAACCAGGGATGGGTACGTATCGACCCCACTGCCGCCATTTCCCCGGCGCGCATACAAAATGGCCTGAATGCCGCCCTGCCGGACAACGTTGCATTGCCTTTCCTCGCTCGCACGCGATCTCCTTTCCTGCTCAAGCTGCGCTTCAATCTTGATGCCCTGACCAACCACTGGAATCAGTGGGTGCTGGGTTATGACACGGAACGCCAGTTCGCTTTCCTCACCCGTATGGGTATGGAAGACATTACCTGGAAGAAACTGGCGCTCAATATGCTGGCAGGCGTTGCATTTCTGGTGGGCATTTTCATGATCATCATGCTGCGCCGCCTGAGCACGCGCCAGCGCGATGCCGTGCAAACCGCCTGGCTGAAAGCATGCCGCAAACTGGAAAAAGCCGGACTGCCGCGCGCACCGCACGAAGGTCCGATGGACTATGCTGATCGCATAGCCGCCATCCACCCCGAACTGGCGGAAGACATCTACGACCTTGCCGCGCGTTATGCCTCGCTGCGTTACGGCGGGGAAGCAGAAAAAGATGGTCTGTCTGCTTTCAAGGATGCAGTGCATGCCTTCAAGTTATAATTCGCGCCGGTCATACTAAAAAAACGATTGTCCACGAAATTCACGAAACGCACGAACAGATTCAGCTGATGAAAATGTTCTTTCTCTTCATATAAACCTGGACTACTGTCATACCGACGAATCCAGCAGTTCTATTTCGTGATTTTCGTGTTTTTTGTGGATGAACGGTTTTTCAGGTTCATAGAAAGGCAGCAAACCATGCAGATCACCCGTAGACTGGAATTCGATGCCGGACATCGCATTCCCAACCACAACAGCCAATGCAAGCATCTGCATGGCCATCGTTATGCCATTGAGATCACCTTATCGGGCGATATCATTACGACCGAAGGTGTTTCGGAACAGGGCATGGTGATGGATTTTTCGGATGTAAAGCATATCGCCAAAGCGCACGTGGTCGACGCCTGGGATCATGCTTTCCTAGTGTATCGCGGCGACAAGGCGGTGGTAGATTTCCTGAATTCGCTGCCGAATCACAAGACGGTGGTGCTGGACGTTATCCCGACGGCGGAGAATCTGGCGAAGGTGGCATTCGATCTGCTGCAGGATGCCTACTGCGATACCTACGGCAACCATTTGCGGCTGGAGCGTGTGCGTCTGTACGAAACGCCTAACAACTGGGCTGATCACACGCGCAAGCAGGATTTGAAGAAATGTCCACGCCCAGCCCGATGAGCACCGGCTTCCCTTCATAATTGATGCGCCTGCAACTGAAACGATAAAACATCCTGTTTCCATCTTTCGCCAGCAGGCACGCATCAAACTCTGCCTCCCCCGTCTCAAACACCTGGTGAATCGCATCCTCGATCCCGGCGTTGTCCTTACCCTCGAGAAAATCCTGCGGCTGGCTGCAGGCCAGCTCTCCTTTTTTGCGCTGCAATACCTGCTCCAGATTGCGGTTCCATTTCAGGAAATGCCCCTGGGCATCGATCATACAGAAAATGCCGGGCAGGGATCTGAGCAATTCCCTGTAGAAGGCGTTTTCCTCTCCGACCCGATCGCTATCCGACAGCTTGTCCAGCATGACGTTGAAGGCACCGGTGATTTCGCCGACTTCCCCACCTGCTTTCTCATTCAAATATGTCTTCCGCTTCCCCGCCACGATCTCGCGCGCGTGGGCGGTGATGCGCTGGAGCGGAGAAAAAGTATGGCGCAATATCAGCATGAATGCGGCACTTACGACCAGCATCACCAGTATGGTATCGATGATGCCCGGCATCGGAATGCCGGAAGCCAGTTTGTCTACCACTTGCGCCGGAATAAAATATGCCAGCAATAAATAGCGCGACGGATCGCTGACATCGAAAAATACCCGTTCTGCCGCCAGATACCCTTTCATCCTGCCACTCACTGCCTGGAATGGCATATCGTTGCGCGTCGCCCCAACCTTCAGCATCGGTTTAAGCGATGGAAAATCGTCTGTGATCGTCTCCTTGTTTCCAAACTCAAATGTAAATGCCTGTTCGGCATCCGGATGGGCCAGGTAACGTCCGTGTTGATCGGCGATATAACCCAGCACACCATGCGGCAATCCTGCCAGTGAAGATGAGAATAGCGAGCGTACATCCTTGCTGATCACCACCATGCCGAACACACGACCGCTCGCGTCGAACACCGTTGTGACAGCACGCAGCACGGGACGATACGGCTCTTCGATCTCACCCCGTTTCCGATTAAGTGCAAATTCGGAAAGATGCACGCGTCCGACCGTCAAAACCAGGCCTGTCCTGAAATAATCCTGTTCGCCTTGTGCCTGCAGTGCTTCGCGCGGTACCGCCTCTACCCGGCCGTCGCGACTTTCGACGCGAACCAGTTCCATCCCCTCGCCGGCCGCATTGATAAAGCTCACCTGAAAATAATCCGGATGTACGCGCAAGAATGCAGCAAAAGTTTTCTGCAGGTGCCCTTTCCAGGCGGCCTGGTTATTTCTACTGCGTGGATCAATCCCGTGATTCATACCGGCACGCACAATACCTTTGACTGGCGGCGTGTTGGCGAGGAACAAAACATCTCTGCGCAAGGTATCGATTTCGCGGCCCAGGCGCAGTTGATCGACACGCAGAGCAGCCTCAAGGTCGGCACTGCGCTCGCTCATATAGGAATCGCGCAAGCGATTATTCGCAATGTCGATCCATAACACTGCCCCGGCCACCAACAGCAACAACACCCCAAAGGTTATACGCGTTGAGAGGTCGATGCTGTATTTCATTCAGTCATCCTCTGCATGGCGAAACACAAATCCTGCCATGCTTTGGCTTTCTCGGGAGGGCTGCGCAGCAGATAGGCGGGGTGATAGGTAATGATCAAAGGTGTACCGTAATAATCATGCACCTTGCCGCGCAGGGAACCCAGCGTGGCCTCGCGTCCGAGCAGGGAGGTCGCAGCAGTCCTGCCTAGCGCGACGATGAGTTTGGGTTTGATCAGCGCAATCTGTTGCCGTAAATATGGCATGCAAACAGCAATTTCATCTGGTGCCGGCGTACGGTTGTTGGGCGGACGGCATTTTACGACGTTGGCGATATACACATTGTTGCCGCGCTTCAGTTTGATTGCGGCCAGCATGTTGTCGAGTAATTTGCCCGCCTGGCCAACGAACGGTTCACCCTGCACATCCTCATCTGCGCCCGGTCCTTCGCCGACGAACAGCCAGTCGGCCTGCTCGTCGCCGACGCCAAATACCGTTTGCGTACAGCCTGCACGCAGTTTACAGGCAGTACAGCCGCGTACGGTTTGTTTGAGTTCTTCCCAACCCATCGAACTCACAGCGGATGGTTCAGCCGCTGGCTGCACAACGGGATTCACATGTTCCGCCGCAACGGCAGGCGTTTCAGCCACGACTGGCGATTCCGCACTTTCTGCTGCAGGCGTACCACGCCGTACCCATAACGGGTAGAGCTTGAGTTCGCGCAAAATATTTTCGTCCCGAATATTCACAGTTTCCGCCCCATCAAAATCGCATCTTCGCGTCCATTTTGTGCCAGATAATAATCCCGGCGCAATCCAATATCGGCAAATCCGGCATTGCGGTAAAGATGGATCGCCGCCACATTGGATGCGCGCACTTCCAGCACGACACGCCGCATCGCATGGCGCCGTGCCAGCACCATCATCTCTTCCAGCAGCTTGCGCCCCCAGCCATGCCGCTGATGACGTGCTGCGATGGCAATATCGAGCAACTCTGCTTCGTCCACCGCCAGCATCAGCACAGCGTAACCCAGCATGCCTTCATCCGACTCATAAACCTTGCATTGATATTGATTGCGCATCGCATCGCTGAAATTTCCGCGCGTCCATGGGTAGACATGTACCTCCCGCTCGATACTCAACACGCTATCGAGGTCTGACTCGGTCATGTCGCGCAGACGCATTTAAGCTGGATTCCGTTCGCTGGTTTTTAATGCAACCCTGTCGCGCAGGTAGAGCGGCAGCGCCAATGCAGCATCCAGGCCCTTGCCCTGCGCAAATTGAACAGCGCCCAATCTGGCGATTGCCGCTGCTCGCGGAAATATGGCGCTTTCCAGTTCCTCTGTCTGGAGATGGCCATCGTATCTTGCCAGCAGGGCAGCACCATGCACTGCAAAACCGTTTCCCGCCCCATACCAGCTCCCCTCAAGCGAAGGCGCTGTTTCAGCCTTGCACAAACAGGGGGCTATCACCGTTTGCCAGCCGCCATCGTGTTTTTCGTATGCCGCCAGATACAATTCACCCATGCGCGCATCCAGCGCAGCGATCACTTTCTCCTTGCCACTGGTTTCGGCCACAGCTTCAAGTGTGCACACCCCCGCTACAGGAGTATCCGCCCCCAGCGCCAGGCCCTGCGCCACGCCGCAGGCGATGCGCACGCCGGTGAAAGAACCCGGCCCCTTGCCGAACGCAATGCCGTCCATATCCTGAACCTTGAGCCCCGAGTCCCGGAGCACGGCATCCAGCATCGGCATCAATACTTCGGAATGTTTTTGCCCGACCAGTTCGCAGCGTTCGCTCACCGCGCCGCGCTGCCACAGTGCGACCGAACAGTATTCAGTAGAAGTTTCCAGAGCAAGAATGTTCATGAAACACCATGTTCTATAAGCATATTTATGCATATTTCCCAAAAGCGGGAAACTGTTGTCCGATCAATTTCGGTCGATACATCCATAATTAAGGAGTATAAATGATGGAAAATGGATATATCCACCATGACCGGAAATACTGTGCCATTCGGAATCTGTCCAGTACGATATTTCCGGCATCCATCTAACACACTGTTGGGCTACATAACTGCCGCGAGGAAAGGAGACAAAGATGAATCTTCAGTCAATTAGCTTTGGGGTCCCAGCGTTGTTACTCAGCTTGGTATTGTCGGGCTGTACGACTGCCATATCCCCGCCGCCTGTGGGTATCGAGGTAGAAAAGGAAGTTACTCTTCCTCTCACGATTGAAAAGGTCTGGTATAGAACCGATAAAGTTCGTTTGCTTGGGGCTGCATATGAAGAGGTTGGCCAGTTAAGTGTAAGCGATGGATTAGTAAAATTCAGTTATGATAAAGGAACTATAAATATTTCAAGCGGGAATATTCAAAAAGTAGTTTGGGGGAAATTATCGCCCGATATCACTAATGACTGGGTCATTGTTTATTACACAAACTCTGGCAAAAACGCAGTCGCCGCATTCAAGAGCGCGCCATTTTCTGGCAACGGTAAGGACAGCAAAATCTACTCTGCAATGCTGCATATCATAACCGCAAAGTAATTTAGTCCAACAAGGGAGTTAAAGGAGCCAGCATCATAGTTCATTTTATAAAAAAATAATGGTGATGCTGCCCCCTTCAAGATTGTTCTATTTTGCAACCAGTAACAAAACCACCGCCTGCGCTGCAATGCCCTCACCGCGTCCGATATAACCGAGTTGTTCGGTGGTGGTCGCTTTTACACTTACTGCATGGCGCGTAATGCCAAGGTCGTCGGCGATGTTGGCGATCATCTGCGGAATATGAGGCGCCATTTTGGGCGCCTGGGCAATGACGGTTACGTCCACGTTACCCACATGAAAGCCCGCCACCTCGATCTTGCGCGCTACATCGCGTAGCAGCAGGCGACTGTCGATATCTTTGTAGTTGGCATCAGTGTCGGCAAAATGCTTACCAATATCCCCCAGCGCCGCCGCGCCAAGCAACGCATCACAAACGGCATGCAACAGCACATCCGCATCGGAGTGGCCGAGCAGGCCCTTGTGGTGCGGAATATCCACCCCACCGATGATCAGCTTGCGTCCCTCGACCAGTTGGTGAACGTCAAAACCGGAACCTATCCTCATGCGCTTCCCTTCAATAAAAGCTCCGCCATCCTGATGTCCTGCGGATACGTCACCTTGAAATTGCTGCTGTCGCTTGCCACCAGTTTTGGGCTCAGCCCCAGCGCCTCGACAGCGGAAGCTTCGTCGGTGACATTGTTGCTGCGTGCCAGCGCTTCTGCCAATAAACCGGCACGAAACATCTGCGGCGTCTGCGCCTGCCACAACCCTTCGCGCGCTTCGGTATGGGCGATGCGCTGCTGGGCATCGGCGCGCTTGAGCGTGTCGGCAACCGGTACTGCCAGGATGCCGCCTACCGGGTCGTCACGCAGTTCGGCGATCATGCGCGCAAGCAATTGTGCACTCAGGCAAGGCCGTGCCGCATCGTGTACCAGCACCCAGTCATCCGCTTCCAGTTCAGACGCCAGCAGGCCGTTCGCCACGCTTTCCGCGCGCGTCTGTCCGCCGCAAAAAAGCGTTGCCAGCTTGTCTCCGCAATGCGACCAGTCGTAGCGCGCGAAATATTCGTCCCCCGGCGCCAGCACCACGAAAACAGTCTTGATGTCGGGATTGGCGCACAAGGTGGAAAGCGCGTGCCAGATCATGGGCTGACCAGCCAGATCAATGTATTGCTTGGGCAATTCGTTGCCCATGCGTGCGCCAAAACCTGCGGCGGGAACAATGGCATGTAATTCGGACATATCCGAATTGTAAAACAGTAGGACACTCGAGGTGGCTTATAATGCGCGCCTTTGTTTCAGGTTGTCCGCCGTGCTTTTTTCGTCCACACACTCCCGTCCGCGTTACTCGAACCTGCAGGGTTCGTCCGATGCGCTGGCCCTTGCCCAGTATGCGGCACAACAGTCGCCATTGGTGGTGATATGCGCCAATGCGCTGGAAGCGCAACGGCTGGTGGAAGAAATCCCTTTTTTCGACCCAAAACTCAGGGTGCACCTGCTGCCGGACTGGGAAACATTGCCCTACGACCACTTCTCGCCGCATCAGGACCTGATCTCCGAACGCCTGGCCACGCTGCACCACATCCGCACCCTCGGGCAGCAAACCGCCCGCCCCTCTCCTCAATCCTCTCCCGTCAGCGGGAGAGGAAGCGAACGAGAAAACCAATCTTCAATCCCTGTCTGCGACGTAGTCGTGGTACCTATCACCACAGCGTTGTACCCGCTGCCGCCGGTGTCGTATCTCGCAGCCTATACCTTCTTCCTGAAGAAAGGCGAACGCCTCGACCTCGACGCTTTCCGCCAGCAGATGACGCTGGCCGGCTACGACCATGTGCAGCAGGTACTCACCCCCGGCGAATACTGCGTGCGCGGCGGCATCATCGACCTGTTCGCCATGGGCAGCACGCTGCCCTACCGCATCGACCTGTTCGACGACGAGATCGAAACTATCTCCACTTTCGACGTGGACAGCCAGCGCACTTTATACCCGGTGCCGGAGATACGTCTGCTGCCCGCGCGCGAATTTCCCATGGATGAAAAAGGCCAGACCGCCTTCCGCCAGAATTTCCGTGACCGCTTCGAGGGCGACCCGTCCAGATCGCGTATATATAAAGACGTAAGCAAAGGCATTGCCCCGGCCGGTATCGAATATTACCTGCCGCTGTTCTTCGACCAGACCGCCACGCTGTTCGACTACCTGCCGAAGACCGCCACGCTGTGCCTGCATCATGACCTGGAAGCGGCCATCGCCGGTTTCAGCAAGGATGCAGCTTCGCGTTACAACGTACTCAGAGGCGATCCGCAGCGGCCATTGCTGGAAACGAAAGAGTTGTTTCTGGATGGGGAACAGTTTTTCATCCGGGCGAAGGAATTCGCCAGGGTGGACATACTGCAAAACCGAACCCCTCCCAACCTCCCCTTGTCAGGGGAGGCGTCCGATTCTCCCCCGGATAAGGGGGGGCTAGAGGGGGTTGGGGTTGACTCAAAAAATACATCTCCCTGCCCCACCGCCCCCATCCCTCCCATTGCAGTAGACCGCAAGGCCGAAATTCCCACGCAGAAATTCGCGGATTTTCTGCAAACCTGGAACGGACGCACCCTGCTGCTCGCCGACAGCCTGGGTCGTCGCGAGATCATGTCCGGCTTCCTCAAGGAATACAGCCTGACACCCGCCTTGTGCGACGACTACGCCGGATTCCTCGCCAGCAAAGACAAATTCATGCTCGGCGTCGGCCCCATCCAGATTGGCTTCACACTGCCCGACGACAAGCTCGCCATCGTCACCGAAACCGAACTCTACGCTGCACAACCCAGAAGCCGCGCCGCACGTGCCGCGAAAAAAAGCAACGTGGAAGGCATGCTGCGCGACTTATCCGAGCTCAAGCCCGGCGATCCGGTGGTGCATGAGCAGCACGGCATCGCACGTTATCGGGGACTTGAGAATCTCGACCTCGGCGAAGGCGAAAACGAATTCCTGCTGCTGGAATATGCGGGCGAAGACAAACTCTATGTACCTGTCTCGCAGTTGCACGTCATCAGCCGCTACAGTGGCGGCGCACCCGAAGCCGCGCCCCTGCACAAGCTGGGCAGCGGCGCCTGGGACAAGGCCAAGCGCCGCGCCATGCGACAGGTGCGTGATATCGCCGCCGAACTGCTCAACATTTACGCCCAGCGCGCCACGCGCAAAGGCCACGCCTTCAAGCTCACTTATCACGACTACGAAGCATTTGCCGCCGGGTTTGGTTTTGAGGAGACGGCCGACCAGGCCGCCGCCATCGAAGCCGTACTGCTCGACCTGCAATCCGGCAAGCCGATGGATCGGCTCATTTGCGGGGACGTGGGTTTCGGCAAAACCGAGGTCGCGTTGCGCGCCGCCTTCGTCGCGGCGATGGAAGGCAAACAGGTCGCGGTGCTGGTACCCACGACCTTGCTTGCCGAACAGCACTTCCAGAATTTCTCGGACAGGTTCGCCGACTGGCCGATCAAGATCGCCGAACTATCGCGCTTCCGTTCCGGCAAGGAAACGACACAGTCATTGAAAGATCTGGCCGAGGGCAAGCTGGATATTGTCATTGGCACACACAAACTGATCCAGAAAGATGTGAAGTTCCATAACCTGGGTTTGGTCATCCTCGACGAAGAACACCGTTTCGGTGTGCAACAGAAAGAACGGTTGAAAGCGCTGCGCGCCGAAGTGGATGTGCTCACGCTCACCGCCACGCCCATTCCGCGCACGCTGGCGATGTCGCTGGAAGGCCTGCGCGATTTCTCGGTGATCGCCACCGCGCCGCAGCGCCGCCTCTCCATCAAGACCTTCGTCGCCAGTTTCAGCCAAGGCATCATCCGTGAAGCCGTGCTGCGTGAACTCAAGCGCGGTGGTCAGGTGTACTTCCTGCACAACGAAGTCGACACCATCAACAACATGCTGGAAAAACTGGAGACGCTGCTGCCGGAAGCGCGCATCCGCGTGGCACACGGCCAGATGGGCGAACGCGATCTGGAAGCGGTAATGCGCGATTTCACCCACCAGCGTTTCAACGTGCTGCTGTGCTCCACGATCATCGAGACCGGCATCGACGTTCCGACAGCCAACACCATCATCATGAACCGCGCCGACCGCTTCGGCCTCGCGCAGTTGCACCAGTTACGCGGCCGCGTCGGCCGTTCGCATCACCAGGCCTATGCTTATCTGCTGGTGGACAGCATGGATGGTCTCACCTCACAGGCGAAGAAACGGCTGGAAGCGATCCAGGCGATGGAACAACTGGGCAGCGGTTTCTTCCTCGCCATGCATGACCTGGAGATACGCGGCGCGGGCGAAGTGCTGGGCGAATCGCAAAGCGGGGAAATGCAGGAAATCGGCTTTTCGCTCTATAACGACATGCTCTCCGCTGCCATCGCCTCGCTCAAGCAAGGCAAGGAACCGGATGTGGCACACCCGCTGGGCGTGACTACCGAGATCAACCTGCACACGCCCGCACTACTACCCGACAATTACTGCGGTGATATCCACCAGCGCCTGGTCATCTACAAGCGCCTGGCACATTGCAACACGCAGGAAGAACTAGACGACATGCAGCAGGAACTCATCGACCGCTTCGGCCTGCTACCCGAACCCGCGCAGATCCTGTTCGACAGCCACCGTCTGCGCATTCTCGCCAAGCCACTCGGCATCAGCAAGGTGGATGCTTCATCCGAAGCCATCGTCATCCAGTTCGTGCCCAACCCGCCTATCGATCCGATGAAGATCATCAACATGATCCAATCGAAGAGCCACATTAAGATGGCGGGGCAGGACAGACTACGTATCGAATTGAAGTATGGGGATTTGAAGCAGAGGGTGCTAGCGGTGATGAATTTCTTTAAGGAGTTGAAGTGATTCAGTGTAAATCACACAACTTTGCTTCTCATCTGCACCTTCGTATCTTCACCTGCAATACTTGGGTATGGTGATTTCTGTATTCATAGATGGCTTTAGCTTTCTTGCAGAACCGAGAATCCTCACTCATAACAGCATCACAGAAGGCTGCATAGGCGATGTGCGTGGCGTCGCTCAGAATATTTGGCAGGTTATTTGCGCTTGTTATTCCTTTATCTGTTCCGTAGCCAACAACATTTAAAGCTGTATGACAACCAACTATACCAAGGTACATAGGCCATCTATCATAACCTTGCTTGTCTTTCGGATCGAAGCCAAAGAATTGGTCAGCTGTTAAGCCTCCCACCTTGTCTTTCATTGCCTCCCATATCTCCTGTATAGGATTTTCGGTCATAGGATTGCCAACTCTACCCTTGTCAATTCCAACCAATTTTCTCAACGATTCAAGCGACCGAGTTTCTCGGAGGTTGCTTTCTATAAACTCACACATATCGGTAGCAGTTTGCTCGATTTGAGCTTGGCCCACAGTATCCAAGATACCTGCCTTGTCCAAAAGAGACTGGGCCTGCAACCTGAATTCTTCAGGGATATCTCGTAACCCAAAATAATTGTCGGCCCCGAAAAATCTCGCCGCCAATTCAGTTAACCATTGGCTATCGAAACCGGCACTGTTAATTGTCTTGATATGCTGTTCGTAACGCTCAAACGGGGATGAGTATGCATGTATTGTTGCGTTGTCAGTAATTCTAAATCTTTCATCTAACTGAATTTCAATTTGTTGAGCTCTTAGTTTTTCCAAGGCAGAGAGAAATTTTACGGTTCCAGACCGTGCAATTTCATTGAAATGTTCATTGGAATAAATCCAATCAATACCCTCTACTCTTTGAAGCTCGAGACTGCCCTCATGAACATAGCCAACAATGTTTTGATCAATATATATACGGAAATTTCTCATAGGTTAAACGGGTCAGCGTCGAGTTACACTTGGCAACCAATTCCATCAAGTATATAACTTCACTGTTAATTGAGGCGTAATCGAAAACGTACACCCATTAAATCGCAGTTCTTGCATATTTCAATACTGCTTGACCCTCACGTAACGTCAGGCCCCAACCTTGCGGCACGCATGAAGAAAGGAGTAGTCGATGTTGCTTAAAGTAGGGGAACTGGCCAAACGCTGCGGGCTGACCGTGCGCACGCTGCACCACTACGACGCCATCGGTCTGCTCACGCCTTCTGCGCGCTCCGACAGCGGCTACCGGCTATACAACCGCGACGACATCGCCCGCTTGCACCAGATTCAGGCGTTGCGGCGTTTCGGTTTGGCCTTGGCCGACATCGGGGCGGTGCTGGCAAATCCCGGGACTCACCTCTCGTCCATCGTCGATCAGCAGATTCGCATGCTGGATAGCCAGATCGCGCAAAGCACGACGTTGCGCGACCGGCTGGCGCAGTTGCAGGGTCAGTTGCAGCGGGGAGAGGAACCGGAGCTTGCCGATTGGCTAACGACTCTGGAGATGATGACCATGTATGACAAATATTTTTCGAAGGAAGAACAGAAGCGCTTCCCCTTGCTACGCACGGCGGACAATTCGACCGCTGAGGAATGGGCTGAACTGGTGAAATCGGTGCGCGAAGCGATGCAAATGAAAATTCCGCCGCAAAGCCCCGGCGCGCAGGCGCTGGCGAAGCGCTGGATGACGATGCTGGAACGCGACACCCACGGCGATCCGCGCCTGATCGCCAAGCTGAATGTGATGCATTTCAACGAGCCCGCGATGCAGGCGCAAACCGGCATCACGACCGAGGTGGTCGATTACATCCGCCAGGCATTTGCCGAAACGAAGTTTGCGATCTACGAGAAATACCTGTCCCCCGAAGAATTCAGTTTCCTGCGCGAAAACTATCTCAAGCGCACCCATGAATTTCCGGAGCTGATCGCACAAGTGCGCCAGCATCTGGAAGATGGCACACCGCCGGACGATCCGCGAATGCGCGAACTTGCCCGGCTTTGGCTGGAAATCTTCCGTTCTTACGCAGGCGACAATCCGGAGACCCAGGCAAAAATCCGCGAGGCGAATGCGAAGGAACCTGAACTGCTGATTGGGAGCTGGATTGACCAGCGCCTGCTCGGATACGTCATTCAGGCGCTGTCGTACCTGAAGCCACACTAATCCGGAAAACTCAGTTACGCGTTGCAAACCACAGCAAAGGCAAGCGAAGGACTTTTCTTTCTTTTACTTCATCGCCGCCGCAACCGCCGTCGCCAAAGGCGTTGTCGGCCGGCCGATGAGTTGGCTCAACTGGTGGCCGTCATCAAACAGTCCGCCTCTGGAAACGCCTGTTTCGGAATCGGCCAGCAAGGCGGCAACCGGTTCCGGGAATCCCGCCTTGACCAGCACATTCCTGTATTCGGCTTCCGGCATGTCCACGTAGCCGATGTTTTTGCCGGACTGGCGCGACAGTTCTGTCGCCAGTTCTCCGAGTGTGTATGCGGTATCGCCTGCCAGTTCATAGACTTTTCCTGCCTGATTGTCTGCGGTCAGCGCAACAACGTCCGCTTCGGCAAAATCAGCACGCGTGGCCGAGGAGATACGGCCTTCACCTGCGCAGCCATATACCGCACCCTGTGCCAGTGCAGCGGGGACACCCATCATGTAATTTTCGGTGTACCAGCCGTGGCGCAGCAACACAAATGGGACGCCGGAAGCTTTGAGCGCTGCCTCGGTTTCCTTATGTTCGGCTGCAAGGCCGAGAGGGGATGAATCCGCATGCAGTATGCTGGTATAAGCCAGCAATTTCACGCCTGCGCGTTTGGCGGCGTCGATGACGGTACGATGCTGTTTTGCGCGTTGTCCGATCTCGCTGGATGAGATCAACAATACTTTGTCCGCGTCTTTCAGCGCGGCATCCCAGTTTTCAGGCTGGGTGTAGTCGGCCTGACGCACTTGCACACCCAATGCTGCAATATCCTTTGCTTTTTCCACATTGCGTACGGCGGCGACGATGTTGTTTGCCGGGACTTTTTTCAGCAACGCTTTGATGACCAAATGGCCCAATTGCCCGGTGGCTCCTGTTATAACGATCATGATTTTCCCTTTCAAATAATGGTGATTGAGTGTTTGGTGAGTTGAAGCTTATCCTTTATACTTACTTTATGTAAGTACGTACAAAAAGGTAAGTGCTATGACCCAAACCGATACCAGCAGACTCTCTGCCCGGATGCGCCGCGGGGATTTGTTCGCGACCCAGTGCCCCTCGCGCGATGTACTCAAACATGTCACTAGCCGCTGGGGCGTGCTGGTGCTGGTCGCGCTGATGGAAGGCACACACCGCTTCAGCGAATTGCGCCGCAAGATGGGGGGCGTCAGCGAAAAGATGCTGGCGCAGACATTACAACATCTGGAAAAAGACGGTTTCATTGACCGCGTATCCCACCCGGTCGTGCCACCGCATGTCGAATATTCCCTGACGCCGCTGGGAATGGAAATCAGCCAACAGGTTGGTTCATTGGCCGACTGGATCGAACACAACATGTCCAGGATTGCAAAGGCGCAGCAGAAACGTTTAGCCTGAAGGCTAATTATTTGCCCAAAGTTCTTCATGGGAGCCAGGCGAGCCCGGCCAGAAGCAGCATTTCACCCAGACAAAACCAAACAACTGAAAAAACATTTGTTCCACCCCCATGCTTGTCCGCCACCAGGCTTCGGGATCGAAGGTATCGGGTTTTGCTGCCATAACGCCCACACTCACTCCTTCTCCCAGTGCCATCTGAAACAGCAAACGTGAGCGGCGGGCGTGTGGTCCGGATGAATAGATGTCGACCGCATCAAGCGTGATTCCCAAGCGCTGTGCCGATTTGCGAAACGTGACAGCACTCAGAAAGGTGCGTTCCTGTGCTGATGCCGGAGCGGATACGGCAGAGATCAAGACGTCCTGCACGCCGTGATGCGCAAGGTAATCTGCAGCTATGTGTGCATAGTCAGTGCCAAGGACCGATTCAGGCCAGCCGGTAACAGGGCCACCCGTCGTTACGATGCGTTCATATTTACCCTTACGGAACGCTACTATCGCCTGGTCAAGTTCCCCAGGCGCAAGCCAGCCTTCGACAACAAGCACACGTGCGCCTACTGACTGGTTCGGTGCAAGAAAGGTGTAGAGAGTGTTTGCCAGCAGGACGCCTGTCACGACAAAAATGAGCAGCAGCAAGAGCCACCCTGAAGTCGTCGGCATCCAGACCTGACGTTGCCGGAACAAAGTTACTCGCGCCATGATATTTTCAATATCCACAAAGGAAGAAACTGGAATCCGGGAAAACCATTTTAAAGTTCATAAAAGCATCTATCCTGTACTGTCTTTTCAAACAATAACAAACTACAGTAACAATAGAAACAATAGAAGATTTCACAGATTCAACGCTCCGTCTGAAAGCCAGAATAGCCTGCCCATGCAATTTATTTTGGGACAAGTTGCGACAAGCCGTAAAATAGCAAACTTAGTATTCTCGCCATTCGATAATCCAAGGAGTTTCAATTGAGTCTGATCCGCCCATTTGCTGCCCTGCGTCCCGCCCCCTCCCGTGCCGCTGAAGTCGTCGCTCCGCCCTACGACGTCCTTTCTACCGACGAGGCGCTGGTACGTTCCCAGGGAAAGCCATGGAGTTTTTTGCATATTTCCAAGCCGGAAATCGATTTGCCCGTGGGTACAGACCCTTATGCCGCCGAGGTGTATGCCAAGGCAGCGGAAAATCTCGACAAGATGCTGGCTGCGGGTGTACTCACCCGCGATGGCGCACCCTGCTATTACGCCTATCGCCTGATCATGGATGGCCACAGTCAGACCGGGCTGGTCGCTGCAGCCTCGGTGGCGGACTACGATACCAATCGCATCCGCAAGCATGAGTTCACCCGCCCTGATAAAGAGGACGACCGTGTACGTCAGATCGATGCGCTCAACGCGCAGACCGGACCGGTATTGCTGGCTTATCCTGCAGCACCGCAAGTGGATGCCGTCCTGAGCAAAGCATCCAGCGCTGTTCCTGATGCCGATGTGACGGCTGAAGACGGCATTCGCCATACCATCTGGGTGATACATGATGGTGCCGTGCTCGAGCAACTGACAGCCGCCTTCGACGCTATGGAGGCACTCTATATTGCCGATGGGCATCATCGCTCGGCAGCCGCCTCGCGCGTGGCTGCGGCACGGCAAGCAGCTAATCCTGCGCACAGCGGCGAAGAAAGCTATAACTATTTCCTGTCCGTTATCTTCCCGCACCACCAGATGAAGATACTGGACTACAACCGCGTGATGACCGATCTGAACGGCATGGATACAGCAACATTCCTGCAACGCATCGGCGAGAATTTCTCGGTTCACCCCAGCCCAGCACCGGTCAAGCCCGCCCAGCCCGGTGAATTCGGCCTTTACCTCCCGGGCCAATGGTATCGCCTGCAAATTCGCTCCGACCTGATCCCCGCGAACGACCCGGTGGGGCGTCTTGACGTCAGCCTGCTGCAAAATCACCTGATCGGGCCGGTGCTCGGCATTAACGACCCGCGCCGTGACAAGCGCATCGACTTTGTCGGCGGCATCCGCGGACTGCCGGAACTGGAGAAACGCGTCAACAACGGTGGCATGGCTGCGGCGTTCTCCCTGTTTCCTACACGCATGGAGGATCTGATGGCGGTTGCCGATGCCAACGAGGTAATGCCGCCCAAATCCACCTGGTTCGAGCCCAAACTTGCGGACGGACTGGTGTCGCATGTACTGGATTGATGTTATTCACGCTGGCAGTCACCGGTACGCTACTATGCAAACGTTTTCTTGTAGACAGCAAGGATAGTCATGCGTGAAGTCATATTGAGGCTGGTCGACATCCCCATTGCCCGTATGCTGGTGATTGCCGGTTTTGTTTTTTTACTGGTCGGCGTGCTGGGCAAAATCGAATTCAAAGTTGAACCCAGTGCAATGGGACGGCTCAGCGCCGCCCTTCTTGGTGTGTTACTGCTCGGCATCGGTGTCTACATGCAATATACCGAATTGAAATATGCGGAAATGCATGAAGCATATAACAATGCGCAGCTTGGACGGATCGCGGATTTGCCTCAAAGCACGGTCGCAGCCTCTCCCGTCAGTGCCGTTTTAAGCACCGAAACGACAACAATCAAGGTTGTCTCCGGCACTTATGGTCGCAACTGCAGCGCCAGACCCGGCAATGCAACCGCGCAAATATCAGCAGCCTGCGATGGTCTAAGCAACTGTGACTTCACCATTGATACGAATGTACTGAAAGACCCGTCACCGAATTGCAGCAAGGATTTCGTTGCCGAATGGAAATGCGGCGATCATCACACCGTCCATTCCGCCGCCCTGCCCAGCCTTACGGGCAAGAACGACAAGCTTCGTTTGAGTTGCCCTGATTGAAGAAGTAGCCCATCCCCGGCGTGCCCGGCACATTGTGTCGCCACTACGTCGCACATTTACGAATGACCGCGTTCGAGCTGTTACAGGCGCCAATGCACCCCGAGAGGAATGACATGAATGACAGGATACGGCAACTCGTCGACCAGATTACCAGACTGCAAGCTGAGTTGAATGCTGCACTGGATGAGCAGAAAGTCCGTCTGCGCTATCAAATCGACGGCAGACGCATTGTGTTCGAACAAGCCATCAAGGAAACACACCAGCGAATCAAACTGGGGATATTCCGCTGGTTTCTCACAGTACGCCCGCAAAACTATCTCACCATGCCCATCATCTACGGGGCATCTATTCCGTTGCTCCTGTTCGATCTGAGCGTTACGCTGTACCAGGTGCTGTGTTTCCCGATCTACCGTATCCCCAGGGTGAAGCGCGCCGACTACATCATGTTCGACCACCAGCATCTTGCTTACCTGAACGCTATTGAGAAAGCGCATTGCCTGTATTGCTCTTATGCAGTCGGCATGCTGGCCTATACGAGCGAGATCATTGCGCGTACCGAACAGTATTTCTGCCCGATCAAGCACGCAAACAAGGTAGTCAGCGCGCACTCACGCTACGAATGCTTCCTTGATTATGGAGACGGTGAGGAATTCCACCGCAAACTCGAGGAGTTCCGCACCTCTCTCGCCAGGGAAAAAGATGCCAAAGCGACACAACGCATGCCCGGATCATGACATAAAAGGCCGGCACGGGAATTCAATTGAAAAATGCCCGGATTAACCTGTGGAATATGCATTAATAACCAGTTCATAAACAGTATTATTAATATGCTTGCATCTAACGCTTCCGCCGGTTCAAGTCAAACAATTTGCCCAAATATTTCGCTTGAAATAATATCTGCACCCCCTACAATTAGTGAATTATAAGAATCCAACCACTACATGTAGTGGTTTTTCTGCTTTGGCTGAAGTAGCCCGTACAATCAAAGGGGTAGCATCGTGTTCGATACCGGAAGTGTTTCAACGTCCTCCAGCAACGATTCAGAATCCAGCGCTTCACTCAGTAAGTCTTCCAACCGAAACCCGATAACGCAACTCAAGCATCAAGGAAAGTCACCCGTAAATGAGAAGCCGTCCGCTTCCGGGAAAGAGTACCTTTCTGAGCTCACAAAAAATTTAGCCAACATGCCGGCTGACAAAGGAAGCGAAGCAATGACACAGGAAATCAGTACCGAGGTGCTGCTAGAAAAATACGCAGAGCCAGATGAAAAAACGGTTCAGGATGTCAGGCGACGCGTTGCGCGCGGTCTGGCGCAAGCCGAAATTCCGGAACAACGCGCAAAATGGGAAGAGACTTTCTTTCTCGCACAGGAAAATGGATTCGTGCCTGCCGGCCGTATCAATTCCGCCGCCGGACTGCCCATACAAGCGACACTGATTAACTGTTTTGTGCAGCCCGTGGGTGACGCCATTTCCGGCACCACCGACGGCAAGCCCGGCATTTACGATGCCTTGCAGCAAGCTGCCGAAACAATGCGCCGCGGCGGCGGCGTCGGTTACGACTTTTCTTCCATTCGTCCGGAAGGCGCTCATGTCAAGGGTACGAACTCGCGCGCCAGCGGCCCGATTTCCTACATGCGCGTGTTTGACCGCTCCTGCGAAACTGTGGAGTCGGCCGGTGCCCGGCGCGGTGCACAAATGGGCGTGCTGCGTTGCGACCATCCTGACATTGAAAAATTTATCAGTGCCAAGGATTCAGGCGACTTGCGCAACTTCAACATTTCGGTCGGCGTAACTGATGCCCTGATGCAGGCAGTGGAAGCAGATCAGGAATTCGAGCTGGTGCATGCCGCAGAACCTTCTATCGCTTTCAAGGCCACAGGCGCAAAGCGCCGTGACGACGGAAAATGGATATATCGCAAGGTACGCGCGACCGAGTTGTGGAAACAGATCATTGCCAGCACGTACGATCATGCAGAACCCGGCGTGTTGTTCATCGATCTGATGAACCGCGACAACAACTTGTCCTATTGCGAGATCATCGAGGCGACCAACCCTTGCGCCGAGCAGCCACTTCCGCCCTATGGCTGCTGCTGCCTCGGCTCCATCGACCTGACGCGCATGGTGAAAAATTCCTTTTCCAAGCATGCCGGATTTGACTACGAGCCATTCAAGGAACTGGTGCGGGTTGCCGTGCGCATGCTGGACAACGTACTGGATGTGACAGCTTGGCCACTGCCGGAACAGCAGCAGGAAGCACAGAATAAACGCCGTGTCGGTCTGGGTTTCACCGGGCTGGGCGATGCGCTGGTAATGCTGGGTCTGCGCTACGACACCGACGAGGCGCGCGCTTTCGCCGCAGACATCACGCGCATCATGCGCGATGAGGCCTATCTCGCCTCTGTAGACCTGGCCAT
>JBNLBY010000030.1:0-28161 GCA_050303535.1 Sideroxydans sp.
AATAATAGTCGACCGTCTTGCTGCTGAGCCATTCTGCGGACAGGCTCGGTCTTAGCGTCCAGCGTTCACTTAACCTGAACGGCGAAAAAGCAAAACGCAGGTTTGCCACCTGGCCCTTGCTGTGCCTGCCGGCATCGGTAAGCACCGAGGCGGTAACTGTTACCGGGGCCGTATTCCAGACCATATTGAGACCGGTATCGACGCTGGCATTGCGGTCCTTGATACCGTTATACCCGGTATATTCGCCTTTAACAGCACCGCGCCCTTTTGCCACAAGCCCGAACTTGAACGAACGATCGTCGCTATGCCATAGCCAGCCGCCGACGTTGGCGAGGCCCCAGTACACGCGATCGTTGTAATTGAAGTACACGAGCGGCAAGGGAACAGACACGCGTTCGCTACTGCCGAGAAACCGCCCTGTGTTGAACATTCCTCCACCGACAAAACCCAGCAGGATGCCTGGGGTGCGATCCTGGGCGGTCATGGGAGCGCTGGTGTCAGGTTTTGTATCCGATAATGCTTCCAGATCGACTGCATCGGCGGAATCTGATAGCACATCCATATCAATCGCTCCGGCACCGTTTGCCGCCAGTGCCGATACGGCGAAACAGGCTGTACATGCCCATTTTTTCATCGAAAACCGCATTTTTGTCTCCTTGGTATTGGTGGTAGTCGTTGTGTTAGTGCGCAAATTACGAATTGGTTTACCCGATGGGCGACTGCGGGTAAACCTTATGGCGGTTTGTACCACCAATTTCCTGTCTGCCGCGAAACTTGCATCCGGAAAGCATGCTTTGTGGATGTCGTTTTGGCACGGCAGCGTCCGGCAATTGTATTATTCGTCGTCTGTCTGCTGGTAACTAGTGAGTAAACCAGGGGGCACCGATAGACACCAATGACAAGGGGAAGCTGTGGATTCGGTCAGCGACCGTGAACTTGTAAAGCACTTTCAACGTGGCGACGAAAGGGCTTTTGCGCAACTGGTACAACGGCATCAGGATCGCATTTTCCGTCTGGCGCGGGCGCGTCTGTATGCGCCTCAGCATGCCGGCGATGCTGCGCAAGATGTTTTTCTGCGTGCCTACAAAGGCTTGCGCGGCTTTTTGTTTACGGCCGAACCGTTCACGTGGATTTACCGGACGATGATCAATGTATGCAACGAATACAACCGAAAAACCGAGCGCGACCAGCGCATGTTTTCGGTGTGGGAAGAGACCACGGATGCCGAGGCGCCAGTCTCTGAAGACATTGGTGCTACCGACGCCCGTACGATCCGGCGGCTTGTGGCGGCGCTTCCGGCGCGTCAGCGCGAAGTGGTCATGCTGCGTGTATTCGAGGATATGTCCGTCGAGGAGGTGGCCCGCGCCATGGGTTGCCGTCCCGGTACAGTAAAGGCGGCACTGCATAAGGCACTGGCAAATCTGCGGCAAGCCGCCACAGGCGACAATATTGCGGAGGAAAGAACATGACTGCGACAAACGAGGATCTGACACCGGAATTGGCGCAACTTGTTACGCGTTACCGGTGCGAGCGAGCACCCGTTGAATTCAGTGCGCGTGTGATGACACAGGTCGCACAACGTAGGTCTCAAACCAGACGACAAATCTGGCGCCCGGTATTTGCTGCGGCGGTGATGGCATTGGCCATTGCCGTCGCTCTGCCACTATTGCACAACCCTGATGTGCCTGCCGGCGTGCGTAACGGTACCGATACGCAGGCGCTTGCCGCGGCAAGTGAAATACTTACCCAAACCGAAGCCCACCGTCCCGACCCGGTCGACCTGCCCGATGTAATGTCGGTGCAATCGCTGACGTCGATTCCCGATCCCTTGAGCTGATTTTTTGAAAGGAGAGAACCATGTCTGTCTTTACGCCCGCCTTGACCCGTCCGCTGCTTGCGCTTTTCGCTGTGCTGATGCTTGCGGCACCCGCGTACGCGGCTCCGGAAGATAACTTCGAACAAATGAGCGCACGCTTGAACCTGCTCAACCAGTATTTTGAAATCGTCAATAGTGTATATAACGTCGCGCACGATCCGGAAAGGGCGGCAGTATTGAATCTTCAGCAACTTGAAGACGCCTATAAAAAACAGAATAAACCGGACGAGATAACCAAGATGTACCAGGGAATTCTCGATGGGTCGCGCAACCAGACACTGCGCAACGTCGCCTACATGAAACTGGCCGAAATCTACAAGCGCGGCGGACGCGCCAAGGAACAGACGGCGCTATTGAAAAAGGCGCTGGCTGAAAATACAAAGCTCATCAAGTAAGAATGCTGGGAGAGCAATGGTTTTCTCTGAACGAGCGGGGAAGAGCGAATGCATTATAGAATTAGCCATGGTTATCAGACTTTACGGCACCACGTTCTGCCATTTGTGTGAGGAAGCGGAAGCTATACTTCAAGCGCTGGGCATTGAGGCGGAATATATCGATATTGCTGATGACGATGAACTGGTTGAAAAGTATGGTGTGCGTATACCGGTGTTGCAACGCATGGATACGGGAGCGGAACTGGGATGGCCGTTCGACGCGGCGGGTGTGGTCGGGTTTCTTGAATTGCCCTGAAGATTAATTAGTTTTTACCATAACTTGTACTGCTGTTTTACTTTAAGGAAGTTGTGGTTTCGACATCACATTCGCTTTGCGAATATGAGTCTTCACCGCAATACCAAGTTGTGGTTTCGGCCGCCACTGCGTGGCTTAACATTCGCTTCGCTCATGTTAGCCTTCGCCGCAATCTAGTTCTGTTGTTTTACAACAGAACTAGATTGTCTCGATGAATCAGTTCGGGTTCGTCCACATAACCGAGAATATTTTCAATCTCCCGGCTGGCCTTGCCGGCAATGCGGCGTGCTTCGTTTGCACTGTAGTTGACCAGGCCATGCGCGATGTCCTTGCCGTTTTCATCCAGGATTGCAACGACTGCACCGCGCTGGAATTCTCCGCTCACCTGTTTGACCCCGATGGGTAACAGGCTTTTTTTGTCCACGCGCAGGGCTTTTACTGCGCCTGCATCCAGCGAGACTTTGCCGCTGACTTGCAGGTGGTCGGCCAGCCATTGTTTGCGCGCATCCAGCGCCAGCGAACTGGCGGTGAGCAGGGTGCCGATGGATTCGCCCTGCAACAGGCGCAGCAGCACATCCTGTTTGTGGCCGGAGGCGATAACTGTATGCGCACCGCTGCGGGCGGCGCGTTTGGCGGCAAGAATCTTGGTAAGCATGCCGCCGCTCCCGATGTGACTGCCCGCACCGCCTGCCATCATTTCCAGTTTTGCATCGCCTGCCTGTGCTGCGCTGATCAGTTTGGCACCGGAATCCTTGCGCGGGTCGGCGCTGTAGAGGCCATCCTGGTCCGTGAGGATGATGAGCGCATCGGCCTCGATCAGGTTGGCGACCAGGGCACCCAGCGTATCGTTGTCGCCGAACTTGATTTCATCGGTGACCACGGTGTCGTTCTCGTTGATGATGGGGATAATGCCCAGGTCGAGCAGGGTGCGCAGGGTCGAACGTGCGTTGAGATAGCGCTCACGGTCGGTGAGGTCGGCATGGGTCAGCAATACCTGGGCAGCATGCAACTTGTGCTGGCGGAAACAGCTTTCATAAATCTGTACCAGGCCCATCTGGCCGACCGCAGCCGCAGCCTGCAGTTCATGTACGGCGCTGGGGCGTTTTTTCCAGCCCAGGCGCTGCAAGCCCTCGGCAATCGCGCCGGAGGAAACCAGGACTACTTCACAGCCTTTTTCGCGTAATGCGGCTATTTGCCTTGCCCAGTTTCCTATCGCGCCAGTATCCAGGCCTTCACCCTGGTTGGTGACGAGGCTGCTGCCAACTTTGACGACAATGCGTCTGGATTGGGTCAGGACTGTTTTCATGCTAACGGGTCGTGAATATCGATTTCTGTTTCCTGTGCGCTATCGCTGATCGCATCCTGTTCTCTGGTGTCTGCCTGATTCAGGTGTTCCATGATAGCGTAAGTCAATTCCTTGCAGCCCTCATTGTTGATGGCGGAGATGGTGAAGTAGCGCGTGTTTTCGCCATACGCCTTGAGAAAGGCGGCGACTCTTTCGGCGCGCTCTTCCGCCTGCAATAAATCCAGCTTGTTCAGTACCAGCCAGCGCGGTTTGTTGTACAACTCCTTGTCGTATTTGCGCAGTTCGTTCAGGATGGCATGCGCTTCATGTACCGGATCGACGCCTTCATATAAAGGAGCGATGTCCACCAGGTGCAACAGCAGGCGCGTGCGCGCCAGATGGCGCAGGAACTGATGTCCCAGTCCGGCACCTTCTGCGGCACCTTCAATCAGTCCGGGAATATCGGCAATGACGAAACTTTTTTCATTGGAGACGCGGACCACGCCCAGGTTGGGATGCAGGGTAGTGAACGGGTAGTCCGCCACTTTGGGACGTGCGGCTGACACTGCTCGGATGAAAGTGGACTTGCCAGCGTTGGGCATGCCGAGCAGGCCGACATCGGCCAATACTTTCAATTCAAGTTGCAGTTCGCGGCGTTCACCTGCTTCGCCTTGCGTGAACTGGCGCGGCGTGCGGTTGGTGCTGGATTTGAAATGCAGGTTGCCCAGTCCACCCGCGCCGCCCCTGGCAAGCAGGGCTTTTTCGCCGTCGTGGGTGAGGTCGGCAATGACCTGTCCGCTGTTGATGTCGGTGATGACCGTACCCACCGGCATACGCAGGATGATATCGTCTGCACCTTTGCCATAACAGTCTGAGCCGCGGCCGGATTCGCCGTTCCTGGCGCGGTGCATGCGGGCAAAACGATAATCGATCAGCGTGTTGATGTTGCGGTCGGCGATGGCGATCACACTGCCGCCACGCCCGCCGTCACCGCCATCCGGCCCGCCTTTTTCGATGAATTTCTCTCGACGAAAGCTGGCCACGCCGTTGCCGCCGTTGCCTGCGATGACTTCGATTTTCGATTCGTCGATGAATTTCATACACTTCAATCCGGTCTATCCTGGACAGCCCGTGCAGGGGGCGTTCCGAAGGAGAAAACAAAAAAAGCCCTATCTTGCGATAGGGCTTATTCTAATCGCTTACGCGCTTCAAGCAGCTACGATGCTGACGATCTTGCGCTTAAGTGCGCCTTTGGTGGCGAAAACCACCTTGCCGGTAATTTTGGCGAACAACGTGTGATCCTTGCCCATGCCGACGTTGTCGCCCGCATGAACTTTAGTGCCACGCTGGCGCACAATGATGCTGCCTGCGTTGATCAGTTCGCCGCCGTAACGCTTGACACCCAGTCGTTTCGAATGCGAGTCGCGGCCGTTACTGGTGCTGCCTCCGCCTTTTTTCGATGCCATGTTGCTACTCCTTCAGGATTAAGCCGAGATACCGTCGATGCGGATCTCCGTATAGTTTTGACGATGACCTTGATGCTTCTGGTAGTGTTTGCGGCGACGCATCTTGAAGATGGTCACTTTGTTGTGGCGGCCATTGGAAACGATTGTTGCCTTTACGGTCGCACCGCTCAGCAGAGGTTTGCCGACGGAGACTTTGTCACCTGAGCCGACCATCAGCACTTTGTCCAATACAATCGCGCCGCCGACGTCGCCGGCTATGGTCTCGATTTTCAGGGTTTCACCCTCGGTAACGCGATATTGCTTGCCACCGGTTTTGATTACTGCGTACATGACTGCCTCGCTGGATGCGGTTATTTTTAAAGGCGCGCATTATACCTAAATCGCCTTTCCCGTCAAAACCATATTTTTGGGCTAAAACTCGGAATTTCTAAGCCAGACTAGGGCGTGTGACAACACGCGGCTTAGCCGCTGTTGCGGCGCAGGCTCATACCGCAGAGCGGTGTGATGCCGTAACCAAAAATCGCCGCGCCGCATATATGGGAATATGCAAGCAAGATTTTTCGAGCGCAACGACGTATGGCGACGAAATTACGGGTTTTAACGTTTCATGGAGTCGAAGAACTCGGCGTTGTTCTTCGTCTGCTTGAGCTTGTCGATGAGGAATTCGGCGGCTTCCAGCTCGTCCATCGGGAAGAGGAGCTTCCTCAGCACCCAGATCTTCTGCAGCAGCTCCTTCTGGATGAGCAGCTCCTCGCGGCGCGTGCCGGAGCGGTTGACATTGATCGCCGGATAGATGCGTTTTATCGGCCAGGCGGCGGTCCAAAGCGATTTCCATGTTGCCGGTGCCTTTGAATTCCTCATAGATCACGTCGTCCATACGGCTGCCGGTGTCCACCAGTGCAGTGGCGATGATGGTAAGCGAACCACCTTCTTCCACGTTGCGCGCAGCGCCAAAGAATCGCTTGGGGCGTTGCAGGGCATTGGCGTCCACCCCGCCGGTCAATACCTTGCCGGAAGAGGGGATGACGGTGTTGTAAGCACGGGCCAGACGGGTGATGGAATCCAGCAGGATGACCACGTCTTTTTTGTGCTCAACCAGCCGTTTGGCCTTTTCCAGCACCATTTCGGCAACCTGAACGTGGCGTGTGGCAGGCTCGTCAAAGGTCGAGGCGACCACCTCACCGCGTACGGTACGGCTCATTTCAGTCACTTCTTCCGGACGTTCGTCGATCAGCAACACGATTAAAGTGGCATCCGGATTGTTGGAGGCGATGGAATGGGCAATATGCTGCAGCATCACTGTCTTGCCGGACTTGGGCGAGGCTACCAGCAAGCCGCGCTGTCCCTTGCCGATGGGTGCAACGATGTCGATCACGCGACCTGTGATGTTCTCTTCGGCGCGGATATCGCGCTCCAGCGTCATATGTACGGTCGGGAACAGCGGCGTCAGGTTTTCGAACAAGATCTTGTTCTTGGCATTTTCGGGCGGTTCGCCGTTGACTTTGTCCACTTTGACCAGGGCCACATAACGTTCGCCTTCCTTCGGTGTGCGGATTTCGCCTTCAATCGAATCACCGGTATGTAGATTGAAACGGCGTACCTGGCTGGGGCTGACGTAGATGTCGTCCGGGCCTGCCAGGTAGGAGGTGTCCGGGGATCGCAGGAAGCCAAAACCGTCGGGCAATACTTCCAGCGTACCTTCGCCGAAAATACTTTCGCCTTTTTTTGCCTGGTTTTTCAGCAGCGCAAAAATCAGATCCTGCTTGCGCATGCGGTTGGCGTTGTCGATTTGATTGGTGGTGGCTATCTCCACCAGTTCGGTGATGTGTTTGGTCTTGAGGTCGGATAAATGCATATATGGATGATGCGTGCTTACGCTGGGTTGTGTTGTGATGAGTTGCAAGGGACGTTGATACTGTTTTTCTTGGGGTATTTACAGGGTTTATTACACGATAATTTCGCGCTGTACTGCCGTGTGTGTCTTTGTTAAATTTTTCAAATAAGTTTCAGGACGAAACAGAGCAACTGCGGCTCAAAGATTAATCTGGTTCAGATATGGCTGTCAATAAAGGCGGTGAGTTGTGACTTGGACAATGCGCCGACCTTGGTCGCTTCGATATTACCATTCTTGAACAGCATCAGCGTCGGAATACCGCGTACGCCATATTTCTGCGGCGTTTGCTGATTTTCATCCACATTCAGTTTGGCGACATTAAGACGCCCTGCGTATTCTTTTGAAACTTCATCCAGTATCGGGGCGATCATGCGGCAGGGGCCGCACCATTCTGCCCAGTAGTCTACCAGCACGGGTAACGGTGCTTGCAGCACCTCCGCAGTGAATGTGGCATCGGTGACATAATGGATATGTTCGCTCATGTTTAGTTTCTCGCTCTGGAATAAATTTTTATTTTGATGCGGTGCGTGCTGTATGGATGTACTGCCGAATTGGGGATGCATCCTAACGAAAAAAAACCGAGTTGGGAAGGGGCTCGGGGGTGTTTTTTAACCCATTGATGAAGCAGGTTTTAGTTGTAAGTGTACTGATACGTTCAAGTTTACAGGTCGTGATAAAGGAAGAAGTCGCAATTTTAGTCGCAAAAATGAGCGTCCGGGGTCACGATTTGAAAAGCACACAAACGCTGAAGCCGCTTCCGTTTTTTTGCGATGAAAATTGCAATGCGGCGGAATGAATTTCTGCGATGCGTTTGACGATCGACAAGCCCAATCCACTTCCGCTGGCACTGGTACCCAGGGGGCGATAGAAACGTTCACCCAGCTTATCCAGTTCCGATTCGGCAATGCCGGGACCATTGTCGCTGACGGACAGACAGATTTGCCCCTGCTCCTTGGTGATGCTGATATATACGGAGGTACCAGATGGTGTATGGTTCACGGCATTGTCGAGCAGATTGCGCAACAATATTCGCAACAGGACGGGATTACCGCGCACCGATGTTTCGTCGCCTTCCATTAATTCCAGTCGTACGTCACGGTTTAACGCCGTTGGCGCGATTGACGCGATTATTTCGGAGGCGATTTCCCTGAGTTGGCAAGACTCGGTGGTTTCGGCGCCCAGCGTATCGATGCGCGCAAGGGTCAACAATTGATCGATCAGGTGGGCTGCGCGGTCGCAGCCAGCAATTGCATTGTCGAGCGCGTGGTCGCGTTCAGTGTCGCCGGAAGCAGTGCGGGCTACTTGTGCCTGAGCTTTAATGGCAGCAACCGGGGTACGCAATTCATGTGCCGCATCTGCGGTAAAGCGGCGTTCTTTCTGCATGGAGGCATCGATGCGGACGAACAGGTTGTTAAGGCGCTCGATCAGGGGCACAACTTCGCGTGGCGCCGTTCCGGTATTTAGCGGCGCAAGGTTGTCCGGCTCACGCTGGGCCACTTCGCCAGTCAGTTTGTCCAGCGGGCGCAGGCTGCGAGTTACGGATAACCATAACAGGAATGCCAACACCGGCAGTGAGAACCACAGCGGCACAAGCAAATTGTTCACAACAGCGCGAGATAACTCTTCACGATCATTGGTAAGTTCGGCTACCTGGATCAGATTCTTTCTGGAAGCATCCCAGGTACTGAACACGCGCCAGCGTTCTCCATCGATGACTTTGTTGCTGAAACCCCGTTCCCGGTCAGACAGTGGCAACCCCGGTGCATTGGCAGAATGCAGACGCAGCAAACGTCCACGCTCCCATACCTGGAAAGCGACGCGTAGCGAATATCTGTGCAGTAGCGGGGTATGCTCGGTCTCGACTTCGTTGAGTTCATGTGATGCCTGTATAACCAGGAGCGAAGCGGTTTGGGCCAGGTGTGCGTCCAGTATTTCGCCGAATTCCTCACGCGCATCGAAGTAGGTATAGGTCGCCGCTGCCAGCCAGACTGCAACAACAGTCGATAAGGCAAGTACCAATAATCGTCGCTTTAACGAACCATGGCCGCGTTTTTTAAATATTTTTTTCATTGGGTATTAAATATCCCACGCCACGTATGGTTTCAATCAATTCCGGAAACAGCTTGCGGCGCAGGTGGTGAATATACACTTCAACCGCATTGCTCTCGACTTCCTCGCCCCATGCATACAGTTGCTCCTCGATTTGGGCGCGTGACAGCACTCTGCCTGCGTTGAGCATTAACGCATGTAATACGGCGAACTCCTTGGCTGGAAGCTCAATTGCGTTGTTGCGGTACAGTACACGGTGCGCGGCCGGCTCAAGCTTGACACCGGCAGCCTGCAATGCTGGCGCAGTCTTGCCGCTGGCGCGGCGTATCAACGCCCGCAGGCGTGCCGCCAGTTCACCCATGTCGAACGGTTTGACCAGATAATCGTCCGCACCGGCGTCCAGTCCCCTGATGCGGTCATCCACCGAATCCATTGCCGTCAAGATCAATACCGGGATGGGAACATTGCGGTTGCGCAAACGCTTTAATACATCAAGACCGGACATGCGCGGCAATCCCAGATCCAGAATTGCGGCAGCATAGGGTTCGGTATTGAGTGCAAGGTCGGCCGATACGCCGTCTTTCATCCAGTCCACGGCATAACCGGACTGTTTCAGGCCGGCCTGAATCGCATCGCCCAATAGAGCATCGTCTTCGATTACCAGTATGCGCATTTTATTTTCGTATGCAAACCGCCTGTTTCAATCGTCGTTGTGCCGGTGATCCAATCCGGGTGCCGGACAGCCCATCCAGAAGGGCAGAGCAGCAGCGAACATTATGACACTGAGCAAGATCCGGGCGCGACTGGTTCCAGCATACGTTGTTTTCCTCTATTTGGGGATGATGATGTCGTGTCCGTTGTAATTGCCGCTTTCAGCTTGAATGTGGCAGGCAACGCAATTGGCGGCGCTTCTGATTTTCGGTCTTTTCCATGTGCGTTCCGATACCACACTATGCACTTGCTGGAACCACTGAGTTTCGGTGATTCGCAATAGCGGATTGGGCGATGCTTCATACTTTTTTGCGCCCGCGTATTCTTGCAGGAAAATATATATCTTGCGGGAAACTGCCGGATCCAGGTTGGCATCAGTGCCGAAATGTTTTTTCAGGCCTGACATCACTGCGCGCCATGATTCGGCGGGAAGCAGATGTGGTGGAAAGGCCACGTGACAGGATCCGCATTCGGTTTGCCACAGAACATTGGCAACTGGCACGCTTTTGTCTTTGTCTTCAGCAAAATAGGCGATCGACATCAATCCGCCTGTCAGCAAAAGGACTGCTACAAGTATTCGTAATCCATTTTTCTTATTAAACTTCATGACAACTCCCTTAAATTCTCTATATATTTTTTCGATGGGCACATAAGCGACAGCAGAGCCCGTCTTCTGAGCGTGCGAGTTTGAATGGGAGTGGCGCGAACTGAATTACATGCAGTGTAAACCGATAAGTCCCCTCACAATAGCCTGAATAGCATCAGGCCTATTCTATCTGGGGATTCTGATGTCGCGTTCTCTGTAACTTCCGCTTTCCGCTTTGGTGTGGCAGGCAGCACAGTTGGCCGCGCTTTTTACTTTCGGGTTTTTCCATACTCGATTCGATATCTCGTCATGCTCGTGCATGAACCAGCGGGTCTCGGTAACGCGGAGGGTGGTCGGCTTGTCGCTGCGCCGTTTTTTGCGCGCATACTTGTCCAGAAAGGCGCCGATTTCGCGTGCTGCCGGCGCGTCCAGACTGGCATCGCTTCCAAAGTGTTTATCCAGACCGGACATGACGGCCTGCCATGATTCGGCGGGAAGTAAACGCGGCGGAAAGGCCACGTGACAGGATCCGCATTCGGTTTGCCATAGTGCATTGCTGACGAAAGGTTTGCGTTTACGTTTATTGTGGTCGTCGTCATCGGCATGTGCGGCCAAAATTATCCCGTTCGTCAGTAATACGACTACGGCAAACATTCGGAATGTTTTTCGTGGGTTAAATATCATGGTTTTTTCCTTAGTTTTTTACGGTAAGCAGGTAAGTTATAACATCGCCTTTTTCCTGCGGTGTGCATACTCGATCCAGCACATCATTACAGTTACGCCTGAACCATTTATTTACTTTGGCGGGGTCGGTGAAACGCTCCGCATTTGCCGCAGGAGCCAGCGCTTTGATGATTTTTCCGGTTTTGGCATGTTTGCCAGACCCGGCCGGATTGTCGGTGTGGCAAGTGGCACAGCTCGATTTGTTGGCGTGTTCCTGTTTGAAGAATTTCGCGCCTCGATCGGCTGAGAATTCTTCAAAGAATGAATTGGATTTTTTTGCCTCGTTTTTGATAGTGGCCAGTATTTCGTCGGGTGTTTGTGCCGATGCTGTTAGTGACATCAGTCCGGCAACAGCCAGACAAGCCATAAAAAAAACATGAATAGTGCGCATCATTTGTTTCTCCCGGATTGCAGTGCGAGGCATGCAGATTAAAAGCGCAAGCTTAAGAATTGCTTAAGCAATGTAACCGGGTGTTGCAGCAGAAAGTGAAATGGCTGAAGTGAAAGTCACTTCAGGCTCGGGTCATGTGCGAACCAGCCCGGCTTCAACTTCGTTGCGTTTGGTCTTACCGGCCAGACGTTCTACCAGCGTCAATGCAAAATCCATGGCAGTGCCAGGGCCGCGCGAGGTGATCAGTTTGCTGTCTTCGACTATGGCCTGCGGCTGGCACAGCACGTTGGGGAACGCTTCGAGCGAACCCGGGAAGCTGGTGGCACGTTTGCCATCAAGCAGCCCCGCTGTTGCCAGCACCGAGGGGGCGGCACAGATCGCACAGACAAAGCAGTCGTCTGCTGCCATGCGCTGTAACAGTTTGATGATGCGCGCATCGGCCTTGAGGTTGTTAGTGCCCGGCTGCCCGCCGGGCAGCACCACCATATCAAAACGGCGCTGTAGCACTTCATCAAGCGAAGTGTCGGGAATAATCATGGTGCCTCGGCTGCCACGTATCGGCTGACCATCCAGGCTGGCACTCACGGTTTCAATGCCGGCACGGCGCAGGATGTCGAGGACGGTCACGGCTTCCAGTTCTTCGCTGCCGTTGGCCAAGGGAACGAGTACGGTTTTCATCAGAATCTCCCGGCGATGCGGACGCCAATTAGACCCGGTCCAACTTCGGGAAGCAAGACCACTTTGTCGGAGCGCAATTCTGCGTTGTGTGCCACCACGCTCTTGCCGACTAGCGTGCCTATCATTGCCCCGGCCACGATATCCGAAGCGAAATGGGCATGATGATAGGCACGCGCGAGGCCGACCAGGCTTGCGATGGTGTAGGAAGTGCAGGTGACCCAGGTTGCCTCGTAATGGTTGGCAATGACCGAGGCGAGTGCGAAAGCTTCCGTGGTGTGGCCGGAGGGAAAAGAAGAATTGGCATTGCTGAATGGTTTGAAATGATAAATGCCTGCATCGTCGCGCGGTCGGCTGCGCCCAGTGATCAGTTTGATGGCAGGCGTGATGATGCCGCTGGCAATGAGACTGGCGGCAATGCCGTCCTGTGCGACCTGTATTGCGTTGCTGTCGTCGGTCAGTGCGCCCACGACATAGAAGCCACCAACCACGCCGGCCGCATACTGCGCGCCGAAGCGTTCTACTTGTGTAATGAACGCCTTATCGCCGGTATGTTTGCGCATCTCGTCGCGCAAGGGTCGATCAATGATTAGCGCCGTACCCACCACAGCCAGTGACGCCCAGCCTGCCTTATGCCACTCCGCTTCGTCCCAGCGGGCAGGCGCAGTGACGACGTGTTTTACGTCATCGACCAGTATCTTGCCATAGGAGAGTTCATCTGCACTGGCCTTGTGTGCGGAACACAAGGCCAGGAGTAATGCGAGAGCGAAGGATGGGGATTTCAATCGCGGAAATTCTGATATTGCAAAGGGAAATCGGTGATCGTCTTTTTGACGAAGGCGATAGCGTCCTGCAAATCGTCGCGTTTCTTGCCGGAAACGCGTACGGTGTCACCCTGAATGCTGGCTTGTACCTTTAATTTGCTGTCTTTGAGGTGCTTGACGATTTTTTTTGCCATTTCAATTTCTACGCCGACCTTGACCGTGCAGTTGCGTTTGACCTTGTTACCGCTGACTTTTTCGACCTTGTCGCTGATGTCCAGACATTTGATATCCACGCCACGCTTGGTCAGTTTGCTGTTGAGGATTTCCTGCACCTGATTCATCTGGAATTCATTGTCGGCGAACACGGTGAGCACCAGGTCGGCCTGTTCGACACGGGCATCGGAACCTTTGAAATCGAAGCGGGTACTGACTTCCTTGTTGGTCTGTTCGACTGCGTTTTTGACTTCAGTCTTTTCTACTTCGGAAACAATGTCGAAAGAGGGCATAGCGTACTCACGATAACTTGGTTAATAGGTCAGGTTTTATGCATTTCCCGCGTAAATCCTGAAAACGGATTTACTGGCGATTGCCGCCGGATTATATCTGACATACTGTTTTTTGCCCTGGATCGCCGGATTATTTCGGCGGCTCGGTGGCTTTGGCGCCTTTTTGGTAGTTTACATAGATATAAACAGGGATGTTGAGATCGCCGAGATGTTTTTCGATCAGCGGTTTTACATCATTCCAGTCCAGACCACCCACGCCACAGGCCAGGCGTGGCAAGGCGAGGCTATCGAGTTTTTCTTTTTGCACTACTGAGCGCAGTGCGTGCAGGCTATGGTTGATATGGTGCAGCGTGGCACGGCCGGGTTTGCTGCCATGGTCGTATGCGGCATCCCGTGTGAACAGATTGACGAGGTAGCGTCCGTCGGCGCTCATCCATGTCCATAACCCGCCGGATTTGGGATGGCGGGTCTGGCAATAGTGGCGAAAATCCTTGTACATGGCCGGCAAGCGTTCGCGCAGTTGCAGGGCGAGACCTTGATGGAAATCGTCATTCGGCGCTACGCCATGGACGATGGCTTTTGCACCGCTGAACAATATATCGCCGCTGAGTTCGTGAAGCATGCTGCCTCCCTAAAGCATGAAGCCTATTTCCGGTTTTTCAGGTTCGCCGCAATACGCATGCGCAATGCGTTCAGTTTGATGAAACCGCCCGCATCCTTTTGGTCATAAGCGCCTTGATCATCTTCGAAAGTGGCGATGGTCGGGTCAAACAGCGAATCGGTACTGGAATCGCGGCCGACGACGATCACGTTGCCCTTGTACAGTTTGACGCGCACCCAGCCATTGACGCAGCTTTGGGTATGGTCGATCAGTGCTTGCAATGCCTTGCGTTCCGGGCTCCACCAGTAGCCGTTGTAAATCATGCTGGCATAACGCGGCATCAGATCATCCTTGAGATGCGCCACTTCACGATCCAGTGTGATGGATTCGATGGCGCGGTGTGCCTTGAGCATGATGGTGCCGCCTGGGGTTTCATAGCAGCCGCGCGATTTCATACCGACATAACGGTTTTCCACCAGGTCGAGGCGGCCGATACCATGCTTGCCGCCCAGTTCGTTCAGCTTGGTCAGTATCTTGGCGGGAGACATCTGGCCACCGTTCAAGGACACGATGTCACCGTTGGCGAATTCGAGGTTCAGGTATTCAGGCTTGTCCGGTGCTTTTTCCGGCGACACCGTCCAGCGCCACATACTTTCTTCGGCTTCGGCGGAAGGTTCTTCCAGGTGGCGGCCTTCGTAGGAGATGTGCAGCAGGTTGGCATCCATGGAGTAGGGCGAGCCGCCTTGTTTGTGTTTCATGTCGACGGGAATGCCGTTTTTTTCGGCATATGCCATCAGTTTTTCGCGCGACAGCAAATCCCATTCGCGCCACGGCGCGATGATCTTGATGTTCGGGTTCAGCGCATAGGCGCCCAGTTCGAAACGCACCTGGTCATTGCCCTTGCCGGTGGCGCCATGCGAGATGGCCTGTGCGCCGGTCTGGCTGGCGATGTCGACCAGGCGCTTGGCGATCAGCGGACGTGCGATGGAGGTACCCAGCAGGTATTCGCCTTCGTAGACAGTGTTGGCGCGAAACATCGGGAACACGAAATCGCGCACAAACTCTTCGCGCAGGTCGTCGATGAAAATGTTCTCCGGCTTGATGCCGAATTGCAGCGCTTTCTGGCGGGCAGGCTCCAGTTCTTCACCCTGGCCGAGATCGGCGGTGAAGGTCACCACTTCGCATTGGTAGGTATCCTGTAACCACTTCAGGATAACGGAGGTATCGAGCCCGCCGGAATAGGCGAGGACTGCTTTTTTGATTTCGCTCATTTTCTAATGCTCACTTAAAGTTTGATTGTTCTTTGTGGTCAATTTTGGTTTCAGCCGTGCTCCGCACTTAACATTCGCTGCGCTCATGTTAGCTTTCACCGCAACTTCGTTGTGGCTTCCGCCGCCGCTTCGCAGCTTAACATTCGCTGCGCTCATGTTAGCGTCCGCCGAAACCGCCTGCTTATAGAGTGTTTGCTTCGATTAACTGTTTATTTTCCCCAACAGTAAATACTCCATAAGAGCTTTCTGTACGTGCAAGCGGTTTTCAGCCTCATCCCATACCACGGATTGGGGGCTGTCGATGACAGCTGCCGAGACTTCCTGGCCGCGATGCGCGGGCAGGCAGTGCATGAACAGGGAATCTCTGGCGGCGATGCTCATCATTTCATCATCCACTTGCCAGTTGGCAAAAACTTTCATGCGCTCTTCGTTTTCTGCCTCGAAACCCATGGATGTCCACACGTCAGTGGTCAGCAAATCCGCACCGCGGGCTGCTTCCATCGGGTCGGAAAATTCTTCGTAATGATTTGCGCCGAACAGGCCAGCACGTTCCGGTTCCACTTCGTAGCCGGGAGGGGTGGAGACATGTACGTTGAAATCGAGTATTTCCGCCGCCTGCAGCCAGGTGTTGCACATGTTGTTGGAGTCTCCGATCCATGCCACGGTTTTTCCGGAGATGCTGCCGCGATGTTCGATATAGGTATAGATGTCGGCCAGCACCTGGCAGGGATGGTATTCGTTGGTCAGACCGTTGATGACCGGTACGCGCGAGTTGGCGGCAAAGCGTTCGATGATGTCCTGTTCGAAAGTCCGGATCATTACAAGATCGCTCATGCGCGAGATGACCTGTGCCGCATCTTCCACCGGTTCACCGCGCCCCAGTTGTGAATCGCGTGTATTCAGGTAGATGGCGGAGCCGCCGAGCTGCTGCATGCCTGCCTCGAATGACAGGCGCGTGCGCGTACTGGCTTTTTCAAAGATCATTACCAGCGTGCGATCCTGCAACGGCCAGTGCTGTTGATAGGCCTTGAATTTCTGTTTGATGATGCGTGTGCGTTCGAACAAGTACTCAAGCTCGCCGCGGGTCAGGTCCTTGAATTGCAGAAAATGACGAGGGTGTTTCAGTGAAGACTCATGTCCGCTTGCGGGCGTGATGTCGGAACTGGAATGCTTGACGGGTTTGCCGCTCATGGTTCACTCCTGCGCGAGAAATTCCGTAATCAATGGACACAGGATATCCAGCAACTGTTGTGCTTCGGCCTGCGTGAAAATCAGTGCAGGCAATAACCGGACGACGTTATCCGCGGTGACATTGGTGAGCAGGCCATGTTCCAGCGCCCTGGAGACCAGTTCGCCGCAGGGTTTGTCGAGCTCGATGCCCAGCATCAAACCCTGGCCACGTATCGAAACGATGCCTTTCACGTCGCCCAGGCGCGACTGGAGTTCCTGTTTGAGCCATGTGCCCAGGGTGGCTGCATGGTCGAGCAATTTATCCTGTTCCATGATGCTTAGCGTGGTCAGTGCGGCAGTCGAAGCCAGCGGATTGCCGCCGAACGTCGAACCGTGGTTGCCCGGTTTGAATGTGCCCGCAGCTTTGCCCGCAGCCAGGCAGGCGCCTATGGGCACGCCCGAGCCCAATCCTTTGGCCAGTGTCATCACGTCCGGCATGATGTCCGTATGCTGGAATGCAAACCATTTGCCGGTCCTGCCCAGGCCGCATTGCACTTCATCCAGCATCAGCAGCCATTCATGCTCGTCGCATATCTTGCGCAAACCGTGCAGATAATCGATTTCCGGCGTACGGATACCGCCTTCGCCCTGGATCGGTTCGACCAGCACGGCAACGATGTTGGGTGTGTGTGCTGCGACCTGGCGGATGGCATCAAGATCATCATAAGGCACGCGGACAAAACCTTTTACCAGCGGTTCAAACCCTGCCTGTACCTTGCGGCTGCCAGTGGCGGAAAGGGTGGCCAGGGTGCGGCCATGGAATGCTTTCTCCATTACGATGATGGTCGGCGTGTCGATCTCGCGCTGGTTGCCGTACATGCGGGCCAGCTTGATCGCGGCTTCGTTTGCTTCGCAACCGGAATTGCACAGGAATACTTCCTGCATGCCGGATATTTCGCACAGTTTGTCGGCGATCAGTTCCTGTTCTTTTACCTGGTAGAGGTTGGAGGTGTGGATCAGCTTGCCGATCTGCGCGGACAGCGCAGCGGTGAATTTCGGGTGTGCGTGCCCAAGCGTGTTGACCGCGATACCGGACAGGCCGTCCAGATAGCGCTTACCGTTGACGTCCCACAGCCATGCGCCTTCACCGTGGGTGAAAGTCACATCTTGCCGGGCATAAGTGTTCATCAAATGCGACATTACAGGCTTTCCGGTCTCGTTGTATTTTCGATGTCCTAAACAAAAAAGGCCGACTGCATCGTCGGCCTTCTGTTGCAGACTTGACGTCTGCAATAAATATCAGGCCATTGCCTTGATTGCAGCGGACAATCGGCTCTTGTGGCGAGCTGCCTTGTTCTTGTGAATGACCTTCTTGTCGGCGATGGAATCAACCACACTTGTCGACGCCTGGAACACGGTTTGTGCAGCAGCTTTGTCACCGGCTTCGATTGCCTTGGTAACTTTCTTAATTGCAGTACGCAGTTCGGAACGCAGACTGGAATTGTGCTGGTTCAGTTTGACCGCTTGTCTTGCACGTTTTCTGGCTTGTGCGCTATTTGCCATAACTTATACGACTCCTTGGAATTCGGCTTTACGGAAAGGGGCGCATTCTAGAGGCTCATTCAAGGTTTGGCAAACCTTTTTTCTCGTGGGGAGGGGCTGAATTATGCAACTGGACAATGGGTTGCGCGGGGGGCGGCAGGGCAATAGGATTAATGCTGCGGCTAGCAATGGCATTGGTTAACGATGGTGCCCAAATGGCGATTTGATCGTATCTGGTTTCTCGTTATTCATTGTATTTTCAGCCAGAATGTCGAAACGTCTTGATTATGCGAGATGCGCTGGGTCGATGGTATGATGGCGTCCGCGCAGGTATGGTTGATTGTCCAGTTTCAGAAACCCGTGCCGGGAGACAGAAATGCTGCCAGAAGTTACCGAATTTGTGGTTCAGGGAATCACCGTAGAGGGTGAGCTGTTCCAGCCGCCGGACTGGCCGCAAAAGTTGTGCAACAAGCTTGCAGCAACTGATCCCGAGGGTCGTTTTTTATTCTCATCCTATGTGCACCCGACAGAGATTGAGGGGGTTGCGTCAGTCATAGTGCGTGCTGTCTTGCAGCAGGTTAATGAGAAGGCGTTTGAGATAATCAAACAGTTCGTCATCGAGCATCGGCTGCAGGTACGTGCCGGACGCGGTTGCCGGGATGCCGAAATAACCGGCAAGCATCCGGCATTTGTTTCCGAGCGCCGCTTGCCGGAGAATAACAATTGGTAGTTCATCAATATCCAGTGTTCCCAGTATTTCACCGACTCAATGAATTTGCTTAAAGCGCTTGCTGCGGTCAGCAGCCTGACTCTGGTTTCTCGTATTCTGGCTTTTGTGCGGGATATTCTGATCGCGCGTATTTTCGGGGCGGGGATGGCAACTGACGCGTTCTTTGTCGCTTTCAAAATTCCCAACCTGTTGCGCCGCATGTTTGCAGAAGGTGCGTTCTCGCAGGCTTTCGTCCCGATTTTCGGTGAATACAGAAATCGCAAGGGTCCGGATGAGACCAGGCTACTGGTCGATCATGTGGCTACTTTGCTTGCGGTCATCCTGTTTTTCATCACCCTCATCGGCGTCATCGCTGCGCCGGTTCTGGTGTATATCAATGCTCCCGGCTTTGTCCGGGAGCCGGAAAAATTTGCGCTTACCGTGCAACTGCTGCGCATCACCTCGCCCTACATTTTTTTCATTTCGCTGGTTGCCGTGGCGGCAGCCATACTCAATACCTACAACAAATTCTGGGTGCCGGCGGTTGCGCCTATCCTGCTCAACGTGTGCTTTATCGCGGCGGCGCTGTGGCTGGCGCCGTATTGCGATCCCCCCATCATGGCAATGGCCTGGGCGGTATTTGTTGCCGGTGTGGTGCAACTCGCATTCCAGCTTCCGTTCCTGAAGCGGATCGGCATGTTGCCGAAATGGAACCTGAACCATAAGGATACCGGCGTCAGACGCGTCATCAGGCAGATGGGGCCTGCCATGTTCGGTGTTTCCATCACCCAGATCAGCCTTATCATTAACACCATTTTTGCCTCGTTCCTGATCGGCGGCAGCGTGTCCTGGCTGTATTACGCGGATCGGTTGATGGAATTTCCCGCCGGATTGCTGGGTGCCGCGCTGGGCACCATCCTGTTGCCGTCGCTTTCCAAACATTACGCCGACAACAGCACGGTGGAATATTCAAAATTGCTGGATTGGGGGCTGCGCCTGGTTTGTATGCTGACGCTGCCTGCCGCGCTGGCGCTGGGCATGATTGCCGTACCGTTGTTGTCGACGTTTTTCCAGCATGGTGCGTTTAATGAAAACGATGTGTTGATGACGCGCAATGCGCTGGTCGGCTACAGCGTCGGTCTGATCGGCCTGATCGCGGTTAAAGTGCTAGCGCCCGGTTTCTATGCCCGACAGGACATCAGGACGCCGGTCAAGATCGGCATCGCCACGCTGCTCGCGACGCAATTGATGAACCTGTTGTTTATATTCGGGCTGGAATTGAAACATGCGGGACTGGCGCTTGCGATCGGTCTTGGGGCATGTTTCAACTCTGCCATTCTGTTTTATTTTTTACGCAAGCGTGGCATTTACCAGCCCGAACCGGGCTGGGGCAGGTTTTTTCTCAAGCTATGCATTGCGTTACTGGCGCTGGGCGTGGCGCTGTGGTTCGGCATGGGAACGCAGCAACAATGGTTGGACGGCCATGGCTGGGCGCGCATCATCCATCTTGCCTGGCTGGTGCTGCTGGGGGTAGCAGTGTATTTTGCAGTGTTGTTTGCATTGGGCTTCCGCCTGGCAGACTTTGCCAAACGTGGAGCGGGCTGAATTTCACAAAAATAATATGCCATAACAAGTGGTTATGGAGGACTAAGTATGGCTGTACAGAAACCCCAGGGGTATCCGGTTTTGATCATTGGCGCTGGACGCGGCGGTACCGCATTGCTGGAAATGTTCATGTCCGACAATTTGGTCAACATTGTAGCCATGGCCGATACGGATGTTGAAGCACCCGGAATAAGAATTGCCAAGGATTACGGGATTCCAACATTTACAGATGCAGTCGAAGCGCTGCAAGCCTGCAAAAAATATCCGGACTGCATCGTATACAACCTGACGCACGACGATTCCGTTGCTGAAGAAGTATTCAAGGTATTCGGTGACAGACGTGTTGCCAGCGGCCTTGAGGTGCATTTGTTCTGGCAAATGGTCACCAACCTGAAACAGGTCAAAGGTGAACTTGAGAAAAGCCAGCATCAGTTGCAATCCATTATCAGTAATGTGATGGACGGCATCATTACGATCAATGAGCGTGGTGAAATCCAGGGATTCAATCCTGCGGCGGAACTCATTTTCGGATATTCACATCAGGAAGTGAACGGCAAAAACCTGAGCATGCTGATGCCGGAAGCGGATCGCCGTGTCCATGACTCCTATATCAAACGGTATCTGGAGACGGGGCAGTCAAAGGTTCTGGGCGTACGTGGACGTGAAGTAACTGCTGTGCGTAAAAATGGCGAAAAATTTCCCATGGAACTGTCTGCGTCGGAAATGATGCTGGGTGGCGATCGTTATTTCATCGGCATCGTCCGGGATATAACGGAGCGCAAGCGGGCCGAACAGAAAATCGCCCATCTGGCACACTACGATTACCTGACTGATTTGCCTAATCGCGCGTTGATGCTGGATGTGCTCGACCACTCTATTTCGTTGGCGAAACGCAACAAACATAAATTGGCCGTTTTGTTTATCGATCTGGATGGTTTCAAGGCGATCAACGATAGCCTGGGCCATGATGCCGGCGACATGTTGCTCATGGGCGTTTCCAGAAGGATAAAAGAAACGATCCGGGATTCGGATATGCTGGCCCGTGTAGGCGGAGATGAACTCATCCTTGTTCTGGACAAAATCGAATCAGCAGAAAATGCGAAGTCCGCGTCAGACAAAATACTTGCTGCCTTGTCTGAGCCCTTTGATCTGGAGGGGCAGCCAGGCCAAGTGGGGGGCAGTATCGGCATTTCGATTTTCCCCGATGATGCTGATAATCCGATCCAGCTTGTCAAACGCGCGGATGAGGCGATGTATCTGGCAAAACGGGATGGAAAAAACACCTCCCGATTTTATCGGGAAATATTGGCGGGACGACGAAAAAAATGAATTCGGAGGCGGTGGGGACGTATTGATATACGGCTCAAAAAAACGCCCTGATGTCGAATCAGGGCGGCGTTGTTTGCATGGAGAAAGAATACCTGGGGGGAGCGGATCGTCATCGCCATACTTCCGACCCACCGGCCTGAAGCCTGGATCGCAGACGATGCCAGATTCTTTCCGGCATGCAGATACAATGCAAAAACTTTAATTCCATACAAGAACAGCAAACCTGACATTAATAACGGCAGGATCAGCTGTATCTCTTGTCTCTGTTATTTGTTGTTTTGCTTTGCGCCTAGGCGCATTCCGCGATTTGCGGGTAGTCGTGCGGGTCGAAACATTTGTGCAGGCTTTTTTCCAGGACTTTCAATCCATCTTCCTCGAAATGTACGAACTCGATTTCAGTCAGGAATTTGTCATTCTCTAATTCGGTTTCGACGTTGTGGCCGATGATTTTGACGATCTTCAGCGGAGCATTGCTCTGCTGAGAAGGAATCATCAGATGCATGGCAATTCTCTTGTTTTTGCATAGGTGGTCGCTGAACAGGTGTATGCCATGTGTCGAAATTTTTTGCGTGACACCACTGTGGAGACTGATCGCTTCGCCTTTTTTTATGCAATCACACAGGAACTGTACCCCCCAATTTGCCGGATAGCTTTGGTGATTCGATTTGGCTTCCATCGGGTTCTCCATCTTAATTTGAAGCGGAAACTCTGTTATTGAGTATCCGTATTGTTAACATGGTTAGTATCTACATTGAGGGCAGGAGAGGCAATATGCCAAACGGACTAGCCGGAACCGGAAAAGATATAGATATGCACATATATATATTTTCTGCACACAGCTGAAATAACTTGATGTAACTGGTTCCGGCGGGGTATACCCGCCGGAATGCTTTCTGAAATCAGTTTTATGCTTGACTGGAAAGATGGACTACCCTATTCCACTCGCTACGGCGATGTGTACTTTTCTGCCGATTCCGGACTGGAAGAGACACACTATGTGTTTCTGCAAGGCAACCGGCTGGCAGAGCGTTTTGCGGCCTTATCTGCGGGTGAAAGCATCTGTATCGGCGAGACCGGTTTTGGCACCGGGCTGAATTTTCTCTGTGCCTGGCAATTGTTTGAACAGGTTGCACCAACTGGTACGAGCCTGGATTTCTTCAGCGTCGAGAAATTTCCCCTGAATGATGATGAACTGCGTGATGCGTTGGCGCTGTGGCCGGAGCTGGCTGCGCAAACCAATGTGTTGTTGACGCGCTGGCATCGTCGCGTGCCGGGCTGGAACAGATGGAACTTTGCCGGCGGGCGAATGCGGCTCACGCTGGCGATATCCGATGTCGGGGAAGTGTTGCCACAACTGCCTGCAGGTTGTGTGGATGCGTGGTTCCTCGATGGTTTCTCGCCTGCCAGGAATCCCGAAATGTGGAGCGATGAAGTTCTTGCTGGTATTGCCCGTGCCTCGCGTGATGGTGCAACGCTATCGACCTACACTTGCGCTGGAAAAGTGCGGCGCGGTCTGCAGCAAGCGGGGTTTGCGGTGGAGCGGGTACAGGGTTTCGGGCGTAAGCGCGAGATGGTGTGCGGGCGGATGAAGACAGGACCGGCAGCGCAATTGGGTGGCAAGGTTCCCGCTTCGGCCCTCGTCATCGGCGGTGGTATCGCAGGATGCGCGGCCGCACATGCGCTGGCGCAGCGTGGCATTCAAGTCACATTGATCGAGAGTGCCCCACAACTCGCCACACAAGGTTCCGGTAACCCACGCGGCATCCTGCATGCGCGCTTCGGCGCAGGCATGAACGCGCTGCATCGCTTTGTGTTGGCTTCCTGCGGGCATGCGTTGGCCTTGCTGGATGAAGCTGTCCCGGTGGACGGCGTGAATCGTGCCGAATGCGGTTTGCTGCAGTTGGCAGCGACCGAGGCTGAAACCAAACGCATCTCCAAATTGGCAGCTCAAGAATGGCCGGCGCACCTGTTGCAGGTTGTGGATGCAGCCCAGGCATCGGAACTGGCGGGCATGCGCATGGAACATGGTGGTCTGTGGTTTCCCGGTGGTGGTTGGGTGGTGCCGCCGCAGGTCTGTGCCGCGCTCGCACAGCATCCGAATATTGAAGTACGCCTGAGTAGCGAAGTGACAGATCTGGAGCGCGCCGCTTCCGGTTGGCGTGCCAGCGGCGACGGATTCATTGTCGAAGCGGAACAAGCCGTAGTGTGCAGCGCGCACCAGGCGAAGAAACTGGCGCAATTCGCCGTTTTTCCCTTGCAGCCGGTGCGCGGGCAGATCAGCGTGTTGCCTTCGACACCCGAGAGCGAACGATTGAAGGTGGTACTGTGCGCCGAAGGCTATTGCGCACCCGCGGTGGACGGACGGCATGTGGCGGGAGCGACCAGCACGTTTGACGACGATGCAGTGGATATTCGTGAGACCGATCATGCTGACAATCTCGGCAAGATCGCTGCGCATATGCCGGCGCTGTATCAGGCTCTGGGTGGTGCGCAGCCTTTGGCCGGACGTGCTGGCGTGCGCTGCTCTGTACCGGGCGCGACGCCGCTGGTGGGTGAGGTGGAGCCTGGGCTGTATTGCAGCCTGGCCCATGGCACGCGCGGCCTGCTTACGGCGGGGCTATCCGCCGAAATCATTGCGGCTACGATGTGCGGCAGTTTGCCGCCGTTGCCGCAAACATTGCTGGATGCGCTGGCACCATTACATCGGCTGCGGAATAAGGGAAAATGAGTCGCATGAAAAAACACACGCCAGTCGAATACCCCGAGATCCGTCCCGGCCAGTCCATCGAGTTACTGAAAGCGCTGCACATCCTGACGCGCGACGGCAAGATGAATCAGGATTCGCGGCGCAAGCTGAAGCAGGTGTATCACTTGTACCAGTTCATCGAGCCGTTGCTGGAGGAGGTGCGCAAAGAGAAGGGAGCGCTGACGCTGGTAGATCACGGCGCGGGCAAGTCGTATCTGGGTTTCATCCTGTATGACCTGTTTTTCAAGACCTTGAACGATGCTTCACACATCTACGGCATCGAGACACGTGAGGAACTGGTGTCGCATTCGCACGAACTTGCGCAGCAGTTGGGGTTCGGCGGAATGTCATTCCTGAACCTGTCGGTGGTGGAATCCATCGTTTCGGATAAGTTGCCAGCCAAGGTGGATGTGGTGACCGCGCTGCATGCCTGCGATACGGCGACTGATGATGCGATCAATTTCGCCTTGAAAAAGCAGGCGCAGTTCATCGTGCTGGTGCCATGCTGCCAGGCCGAGGTGGCAGCGGTGCTGCGCAAGAACAAGGGCAGGCAACTCGCGAAGGATGCGCTCACCGAGTTATGGCGTCATCCCATCCATACGCGCGAGTTCGGCAGCCATCTCACCAATGTGCTGCGCTGCTTGCAACTGGAGGCGCATGGCTACCAGGTGACGGTGACCGAACTGGTGGGGTGGGAGCATTCGATGAAGAATGAGCTTATTATTGCGAGCTACAAAGATCTGCCGCGCAAGCGAGCGGCAGAACGGTTGACGGAGGTGTTGCGCAGCGTGGGACTGGAAGAGATGAGCCCGCGCTTTTTCACCTGACGGAAACGGAACGACGATTTTTTACTTTGGAAAGAAATATCATGCAAATCAGCAATGACACACGTTCGCATTTCGAGCGCATCGGCGGCGAAGAGAAGATTCGAGCCTTGGTGCAACGTTTCTATCAAATCATGGATTCAACACCGGAATTGCAGGATCTTCGCAACTTGCATGGGGCAGACCTGAAAAGCTCCGAAGACAAATTGTTCAAGTTCCTGACGGGCTGGATGGGTGGGCCGCAGTTGTTTGTGCGTGAATTCGGTCAACCCATGTTGCGTCAGCGTCATATGCCGTTTGCGATTGGCGACAAGGAACGCGATCAGTGGATGAAATGCATGACACAGGCTATACAGGATACGCTGGAGGATGAAGCGCTGCGCGAGGAACTGCTCGCCGCGATGGGCAAGGTGGCTGACTTTATGCGCAATAAGGCTTAGCAGCCTGCTAGGGTACTAGTCTGAAGTGGGTCGTCTTGTTCGCAGCATTTCTAGCCGTGTTGCCGGTGTTTCCAGGCTGATGCGTCCCAATACTCCCGTGCGGTAATCCTGCAGTAAGGTCATCGCCGCCTTTTCCAGATCGAACTCCTGCCCTTTAATGCGGAAGCCACGCTGTCTGGCGATGGCTTCGATGAGCGCGACGCCATCCATTTCGTCGTCCGCCGATTTATAGCGTTGTTTGACCAATGCCGGATAACGCGCCATGAGCAGGTCGCCGAGGAAAGTTGCGACTTCGCTCTCGTGGTAGGCATTGCGGCCGATCAAATTGCTGGCGGCCAACAGGTAGCCGTCGCTTTCATAGGCGATTTTTGGCCACATCATGCCCGGCGTGTCGATGAGTTGCATGTGGTCGTTGAGGTCGAAGTGTTGCAGGCTCTTGGTGATGGCGGGTTCATCGCCCACGGCGGCGGTGCGGCGCTTGAGCAGCGCGTTGATGAAAGTGGATTTGCCCACGTTTGGGATGCCCATCACCATTATGCGTAACGGCTTCAACACTGTGCCGCGATGCGGTGCCAGCGGCAGGCATAGTTTCGGGATTTTCGCGGCCTCGCCCGGTTTCTTGCACGAGATGGCGACTGCCCTGACGTTCTTCTGGCTGTTGAAGTGATCGAGCCAGGCCTTTGTGGCGGCGGGATCGGCGAGATCGGCCTTGTTCAGCACCTTGAGACAGGGGCGCTGGCGATGTTCGCGCATCTCGCGCAGCATCGGGTTGCTGCCCGCTTCCGGCACGCGCGCATCCAGCACTTCGATGACGACATCGATGCGCTCCATGGTTTCCGCCGCCTTCTTGCGTGCGGAAGTCATATGCCCGGGGAACCATTGAATCGTCATTTGATGTAAAACCTTTGATGTGAGATGCGCATTCTATACATAACGGCAGAAATCGTAACGAGCGACTGAAGGGCAAGGCGCACGGCGCGCAGGAGCCGGAATGTACATAGCGGCCATGACATGGTGGGGCGAAGCCCTCAGGTGCGGGAATGGCCGCCTGCGCCTCCTCCCGCAATCGGCTGGCTTCGCCAGTAACGTGTCGGAGGTGCAGTACATGAGGACTTCGAGCACCGCGCAACGCAGCCATCCAGTCGCGCAGTAGATTTATGTCGCTATGTATATTTGACGCGGCTAGCCCTCCCTTACATAATCGGCGGATTCTTATTTGGAGTTTTGATATGACCGCAATCCGCCAGCAGGACCTCATCGACAGCGTCGCCGACGCACTGCAATACATTTCCTATTACCATCCGCTTGACTATGTGCAGGCCTTGGGGCGCGCATACGAGCGCGAGCAATCGCCCGCTGCGCGCGACGCCATCGCGCAGATCCTCACCAACTCGCGCATGAGTGCCGAGGGGCATCGCCCCCTCTGCCAGGACACCGGCATCGTCACCGCCTTCGTCAAGGTGGGCATGGACGTGCGCTGGGACGGCGCCAGCATGAGCGTGACGGACATGATCAACGAAGGCGTGCGCCGCGCCTACCTGCATCCGGACAACATGCTGCGTGCCTCGGTGCTGGCCGATCCGGCCGGCACACGCAAGAACACCAAGGACAACACGCCCGCCGTCATCAACTACGAGATCGTGCCCGGCAACGAAGTGGAGATCACCCTCGCGGCCAAGGGCGGCGGCTCGGAGAACAAATCCAAGTTCGTCGCGCTGAACCCTTCCGACAGCATCGTGGACTGGGTGCTGGAGACCGTGCCCAAGATGGGCGCGGGCTGGTGCCCGCCCGGCATCCTCGGCATTGGCATCGGCGGCACGGCGGAAAAGGCCATGCTGCTCGCCAAGGAAGCACTGATGGAGCCGGTGGATATGCACGAATTGCAGGCGAGGGGTGCTGCGAACCGTATCGAGGAATTGCGCCTGGAACTGTTCGAGAAGGTCAACGCGCTGGGCATAGGCGCGCAGGGGCTGGGTGGTCTCACCACCGTGGTGGATGTGAAGATCCGGGACTACCCCACGCACGCAGCCAGCCTGCCGGTCGCCATCATCCCCAACTGCGCCGCCACGCGCCACATCCATTTCACACTGGACGGTAAAGGTCCGGCGGTGCTGACGCCGCCGTCGCTCGCCGACTGGCCCAAGGTCGAATGGAAAGCCTCCGCTGAATCGCGCCGCGTCAACCTCGACACCATCACGCCGGAAGAAGTCGCCACCTTCAAACCGGGCGAGACGCTGCTGCTGAACGGCAAACTGCTCACGGGCCGCGATGCCGCGCACAAGCGCATCACCGACATGCTGAAGAAGGG
>JBNLBY010000031.1:0-27770 GCA_050303535.1 Sideroxydans sp.
CCACGTCCTCGGTAATGGTCTTGGGACGCATGTCGTAATTGATGGCGCCCACGTCGCAGGCGTCCTTGCACTTGCCGCAACGCACCGGGTTCAGGCCCAGACAGGCGTTTTCGTCCAGCGTATAGCTGGCGGGAATGGCTTGCGCGAATGGTATATGGATGGCGCGCCGCGCAGTCAGGCCGAGATCGTGCTCGTTCGGCACCACCACCGGGCAGACGTTGGCGCAATCGTCACATATCTTGCACAACTCGGGATCGACATACGAGGGTTTCTGCTTGATCTTGACCTGGAAGTTACCGACCGAGCCGCTGACTTCCTCGACCTCGCTGTAGGTCATCAACTGGATATTTTCATGACGCGACACTTCCACCATCTTGGGTGACAGGATGCACTGCGAACAGTCCAGCGTCGGGAACGTTTCGGAAAGCTGCAGCATGTGACCGCCGATGGTGGCCAGTTTTTCCACCAGGATCACTTGCAAACCGGCATTGGCAATATCGATCGCAGCCTGGATACCGGCAATCCCGCCGCCGATGACCAGCACCTTGCGCGTCACCGGAACGGCGATGGGCTCCAGCGCCTGGTCACGGCCCACGCGACGCACTACGCTACGCGAAATCTTGATCGCTTTCTCGGTGGCCACTTCCTTGTCACTGTGCACCCAGGCGCACTGCTCGCGGATGTTGGCAATTTCGCAGGTAAAACTGTTCAGACCGGCACGCTTGGCATTATCGCGGAAAGTTTTTTCATGCAGGTTCGGCGAACAGCAGGAGATCACCACGCTGTCCAGATTGTTGTCCTTGATGGACTGGATCACCGCGTTCTGGCCGGGATCGGAACACATGTAAACATAGTCTTCGGAGTAGGCGACGTTCTCTTCGCCGGACATTGCCTCAGCCACCTTCTTCACATCGACGGTGGCAGCAATGTTGTTGCCGCAGTGGCAGACGAAAACGCCTGTGCGTTTTTTACTCATAATGTTGCTCCAACCGCATTCACAGCTTCGACGCCATAGTCAAAGCCTTTCTCGAATGCCTTCTGGTTTATCTTCAGGAAACGGTCAGGCACCAGGCCGGGCAGCGCCTTTTTCATCGCATCGGCGGTGACAACATTGGTCACGGCCGTCAGGAACCCCAAAGCCACCAGGTTGGTGAACAGGCGGTTGCCCAGTTCCTCTGCAAAACGGGTCGCCGGCACACGCCGCAACTTGAGGTCGGCATGATCGGATTTCAGCTTCACCAGATCCTCTTCGACGATCAGCACGCCGTCCTTGGGCAGCTCCGGATAGTACAAATCATAAGCTTCCTGAGACAGGGCCATGAGTATTCCCGGCTGGGTGATGTACGGATAAAGCACGCGGTTATCGGAAACCACAAGCTGGGCGGCACAGGCGCTACCGCGCGCCTCCGGACCGAAGCTCTGGGTCATGGTGGCAAACTTTTCGTCATACAGGGACAATGCCTTGCCTGTGATCAGGGCACAACGAATGATGCCTTGTCCGCCGAATCCCGAAAACCTGATTTGCTGGTCGCTCATACTTTGCTTTCCTACTTACGAGTCTTCTTCACAGTACGCTTGGCTGCAACTTTCTTGGTTGCTGCTTTGACGGACGTCTTGGCCTTAGCGGTCGTAGTCTTGGCAACTTTCTTGGCAACAGGTTTTTTTGCAACCTTCGCTTTGGCTTTCTTGACTGCAGGCTTGACCGGAATCTTGGCCGAAACTTTTGCCACAAGCTTCTTGCCTTTTTTCTTTGCCTTTTCTTCTTCCGCCAGCACCGCGGCACGCCGTGCTGCGATGCGTTCTTTCTCGGCCTTCTCTTCAGCTTCGCGCTCCGGAACCGTCTTGCCGTAAAGCTCGTAATCGTCGCCAACCACTTGCACGCAACGCTTATCCAACGCTTCGATATAGGTCGGTTTTTCTTTTTCGACAAATTTGCCGATGATGATCTTGTCCTGAAAGTCGATATCCAGTTCGCGCGTATCGGCACCATGCTTCAGGAGTGCGTTTTCCTGATAGAACTGCAATGCATCAACACCATCGCCCAGACGGTTGCGGCGCAGATAAAGCGTCGTGCACGGCGAGACGACCTCGATAAAGGAGAATCCCTTGCGCGACAGCGCTTCCTCGATCGCCTGAACCAGGTTGCGTGAATGCATGGACGTCCAGCGCGCAACATAGGTTGCGCCAGCTGCATCTGCCAGGAATGGCAGGTTGAACGGATATTCATGGTTGCCGAACGGTGTGGTTGAAGAGACAGCCGAAGTTGGCGTGGTCGGCGTCACCTGGCCGCCCGTCATGCCGTAGGTGAAGTTGTTGTTACAGATCACCACAATGTCCATGTTGCGGCGCGCAGCATGAATAAAGTGATTACCGCCGATGCCGGTCAGATCGCCCTCGCCGCTGAACACCACCACTTTCGTATCCGGTCTGGCCAGCTTGAGTCCGGTTGCCACCGGAATGGCGCGTCCATGTGTGGTGTGGATGGAATCGAAATCGACGTAGCCCGCAACACGGCCGGTACAGCCGATGCCGGAAACAACCGCCAGCTTGTCGGGATCAATGCCGCTACGCTTGACCGCCTCGGCAAATGCATTCACTTCGGAACCAATACCGCAGCCGGGACACCAGATATGCGACATGCGATCCATACGCAAGGTACCCGACATAGGGCTGGCTTTCTTGAATTCAGCGATATCCATAATTATTTGTTTCCTTCTCTGATTGCTTCCAGAATGACCTCAGGATCATGCACCGCGCCACCGCAGTGATTGACGCTGATCACCTTGCTCTTGCCTTCGGCACAACGTTCTACTTCGTTGACCATCTGGCCGTAATTCAGCTCGGGCACGACAAAGGCTTTGACCTTGCCAGTCAATTCGCGGATGCGTTTTTCGCAGAACGGCCAGATCGTGATCATGCGTAGCGACCCGACCTTGATGCCTTCCTTGCGCGCATCCTGGATTGCCTTGACCGCGATGCGCGAAGTGATGCCGTAAGACACCACCACGACATCGGCGCCATCGATCTGGTCTTCATCCAGGCGGACAATATCGTCGGCATTGCCGTTGACCTTTTCCATCAGGTGCGTGACAACGATCTTGTTCTGTTCTGCCGTCACCACGGGATAGCCTTTTTCATTGTGCGTAAGCCCGGTAATGTGGAAACGGTGGCCGGCGCCGGCGTGTGTCATCGGATGGCCGCCCTTCCCGTTGAAATTGTAGGGACGAAAGTCCTCTCTGGATCCCGTGAAATTGTTGCGCGGCACGACCTTGATCTGGTCGGCAGGCGGGATGACCACCTTCTCATGCATGTGTCCCACCGTTTCATCGGTCAAAATGACGACAGGCACGCGATAGTATTCGGACAGGTTGAATGCCTCGATGGCGAGGTCGAAACATTCCTGCGGGCTGTCCGGCGACAGCGCGATCATGGCATTGTCGCCGTGCGGGCCGTACTTGGCCTGCATCATGTCCTGCTGCGCGGTCAGCGTCGGTGCGCCGGTCGAAGGGCCTGCGCGTTGCACATTGCAAATAACCATGGGCGTTTCGGTCATGGCAGCCAGGCCGATGTTTTCCACCATCAGAGAGAAGCCAGGACCGCAGGTCACGGTCATCACCTTCTGGCCGCCCCAGGCCGCACCAATGTTGGCGGCAATGGCGGACAGCTCATCTTCCATCTGGATGAACATGGCGCCGACTTCCGGCGCGCGTTCCGCAAAACGCTCGAACGTCTCGGTTGAAGGCGTGATGGGATAACCAGCAAAGAAACGGCAACCCGCAGCCAATGCACCCTCAGCCAAGGCGTGGTCGCCGTCCATGAAATGGGGACCGGTATCAACCCCTTTGGGATCGGCGGGCTGTATCATGTTCTTCATACTTTTCCTTTCTCTGTTCCATCATCGTCCCGCTCCACGTAAATGGCGAATTCGGGGCAAATCAACTGACAATAGTTGCAATCACGGCATTTCTCGGGATTCTTGGCGATGGGCGGGTGATAGCCCTTGGCGTTGAACTCCGGAGAAGTGTCCAACACATTGGTCGGACAAAACTGTACGCAGAAGCCACACCCCTTGCACCAGGTCTCGTTGACATAAACCTTCCCGTGAAGCGGCTTGAGATCGTTGAAATACATGCTTACCTCCCTCAGGCCAGTTCGCGTGCCGCGAGTGCCGGCTTCGGATCAATATGGTGGAGATCGAAACGCAGTGAGTCATCGCCGCATTCGAGCGCCAGCGCCATCAATTGCGTGAAATACAGCACGGGCAAATGCTTGAGATCCGGGTTGAGACGCTTGGCGTCGTCCTGGCGGAAATCCAGGTTGTAAGCACACATCGGACAACTCACCACTACCAGATCCACATCCGCCTCGTTGGCCGAGCCCATGATCTTGTCGGTACGGTCGGCGATGATCTCGGGAGCACCGACCGCATGGTAGGCACCACAACATTCGGTCTTCAGCGGGAAATTCACGGGCGTCGCGCCGAGTGCGGCAACCAGGTTCTCCATGATCATCGGATTCTCGACATCGTCGAAGGCTACTTCTTTCGGACGTACCAGCAGGCAACCGTAATAGCATGCGACGCGCAATCCCGTAAGCGGCTTTTTGACCTTCTCCGCCACCTTGTCGAAGCCGACACGGTCGCGCAAATATTCGAGCAAATGCAGAACGTCCACATCGCCTTCGTATTTGGTGGTTTCGAGATTCAGGAATGCGTTGATCGTGGACAGCTTCTCCTGATTCTTTTTTACGTCATTGTTGGCGCGCTTGAGTGTGTTGTAGCACATGGCACAGGACGTCATGAATTCGCTGGCCATGTCTTCTGTCTTCGCCTGCGTTTCCTTGACACGAATCAGGTTGGTCACCGGTGCGACACGGTTCATGACATTTTCGGCGCCCAGCGCATGCACGGTGCCGCAGCAATTCCAGCGGTCCAGTTCCTCAACCTCCACATCCAGTTCAGCCATGGACGATACCGTGGAAACATCAAAGTTTCTGGCGGCATTTTTCAGTGTGCATCCGGGATAATAAATAAGTTTCATATTCTGTTTCGCTTCACATTCAGGAGGTCAGTTTGCGCATTGCGCTGATCGTGGCAATCGGCGGCAAGTCGGCGCGAACTTCAGGAGATATCTCCCAGATTTTGAGACGGTCATCGCGAAGCCCGTTGCGCAATGCCGTTTCGCGCAACGACTCGATGACTTCGGCAATCTTGATATTCTTCGGGCAGCGTGAATTGCAGGTCAGGCAGGACACGCAAGTCCAGATGGTGCGCGAAGCCAGCAACTGCTTCTCCATGCCCAGTTGTGCCATACGCACGATCTGGTTGGGCAGGATGTCCATGTAAGCCGACATGGGACAGCCGGCGGAACATTTGCCGCACTGGTAACAGGCCAGCAGTTTCTGGCCGCTGATCTTCTCGACTTTGGCGACGAAAGTGTTGCTCTTGCCGGAAAGGGAAAAACGCAAGGTCGTATCGTTCATGGCTGGCCCTTTTAGTATTTCCCGTCCATGCGGAACTCGGGCATGTCCAGCCACATACCGGTATTGAGCACGCTGTCCAGTTGTGCCTGCAGATTGTCATACCGGTAAAATTCGCCTTCCAGAATCTTGTCCGCCAGCTTGATGATGTCCTTGTCGCTGGTTTGCATAGCCAGATCCTTGAACACATGAATGAATCGCCTTTGCAATTCCATGGCCAAACGCAATGCCTGCGTGTCGTCGGCCACAACGCCATGCCCGCGACGGGCCACTTCGGCTTCCATGTCGGAAACCACGACCGAAGGAACAATATTCTTCACCGCCTCGGCCACCAGACGCACCCATAGTTCATTGCCGATGATCTTGCCGAACAGCCTGGTCAAGTCATCCATGCGCTCGTCATCCTTGTTCGCCAGGCGCAAAAACATCTTCTTGCCGCTTGCATTCTGAGTCATCACGGCTGCATGGCGGAAAAAATGCTCACTACTGAACTCGAAGCTGAGCGCAGCACGCGCCAGCTCAATTATTTTGTCGTCAACTTGGCTCATCAGTCTATTTCGCTCCCGCTGCACTGAACGCGTCGTCATGCAGTCTGTTTTGCAACACCGATGAACCTGGCAGCGTATTGCCACCGCGAACCAGTTGGCGCTTTTTAACGTCCTTGGGGGTGTATGAGGGCAACAGGATAGGCGTAACCAGATCAGTCTTGACGTTGGCATCCGCCAGTTGTTTTTCATACGCATCCAGATGGGCCAGACTGAGTTTCCCGAGCTTGACCTGTTTGGCATATTCGCTTGCATACTTGCCCGCACGACGACCGAACACGTTGTAATCAAGCACTGAGTTACCCATCAGGCGGTTACGTCCGTGCAATCCGCCGGAAGCTTCCCCTGCTACATACAGCCCCGGAAGGTCTGTCTCACAGCGATCGTTGATCTCTATGCCGCCATTCTGGTAATGCAGCGACGGGTAGATCAGCATCGGCAGCTTGGTGATATCGATGCCATAGCGGATGAACTGGCGATACATGGCAGGGAAGTGCTTGTCGGTATACCCCTCACCGTGCAGCATGTCGATCAGCGGCGAATCCAGCCAGACGCCGACGCGGCCCGAGGGAGTAGGAATACCATTGCCGTTCTGTACGCACTCGCGGATGATGGCTGACGCTTCGATGTCGCGCGGCTCGCGCGGGAACACGAACAACTCGCCGTCCTTGTTCAGCGGCTGACCGCCGGCCCCGCGGATTGCTTCGGTGACCAGGAAGCCCGCGATCTGCTCGGGGAAAGAAACGCCCGTCGGGTGATACTGCACGGAATCCATGTACATCAGCTTGGCGCCCGCACGATAGGCCATCACCAGTCCGTCGCCGGTGGCGCCATAGTGGTTGGTGGTGTCGTAACCGCGGATATGAAGACGGCCGTAGCCGCCGGTGGCGACGATGGTGGACTTGGCCTTGACGGTGAAGAACTCCTCACTATCCATATTATATAAGACAGCCCCGGCACAACGTCCGTCAGTGTCCATGATCAATTCCACGGCCGGCATGAATTCCTTGACGGTGATCATGTCGGGGTGGTTGCGCACTTCGTCCATCAAGGTGCGCATGATCATCGCGCCGGTGTAGTCGCGGCAGGACAGCATGCGCTTGCGCGAAGTACCGCCGCCGTGCATGACCTTGATTGAACCGTCTTCCTGCTTGTCCCAGCACACGCCGAGGTCTTCCAGCCACTTGACCACGCCCGGACCATCCTCGGTAAGCGCTCTGACCAGTTCAGGTTTGTTTTCAAAGTGCCCACCACCAATGGCATCCAGGTAATGGCGGGGCGGAGAGTCAGTACGCGACACTGCGGCTTGCATGCCGCCTTGCGACATCATCGAATTGGCGTCACCCATGCGCAGCTTGGTGGCGATGACAGATTTCATGCCGTGTTCACGCATGGCGACCAAAGCGGCATTGCAACCGGCGCCACCACCTCCAATGATCAGCACATCGGTTTCGATGTCGGGCTTGCTCAAATCCACCTGTTCGCTGGTCAACCAGGAATGCGATTCCAGAAGATCTGCTACTTCTGTAGTCAACGATTCGCCCTTGTTGGGACCGACGCACACATTGCGACGGGCGCTCGACTCGTAATCGGGATGGAAACCTTCCAGCACCTTCTGGCGCTCTTCTGCACTCATGGGCGGATAAACCGGATCTGGCTTCCTGGCTAATTCCAGGCGCTTGGGACGAGTCTGCTCAACCTTGCGCAGCGATTCATTCATGTAATCTGGATACATCTGTTTCCCCTTTTATTCCGAATCTCGGGCGTAATAGCGTTTCGATAAAGCCTCGCGATCCATCGCCATCAATTCGACGTATTCAGCTTCGTAGGCACCTTCTTCCACAGCCTTGACACGCTCTGCCAATTCCTGGCTTTCCATGCGCAGGTAACGTCCGTACAGACGTTTTGCCATGATGCCCATCAGCGGCTGGGTAATCTCAGCCGGGCAACGCAACATGCACAGGCCGCATACGACGCAGTCGAAGGAGAGATCCATGATGGTGGCAATATCGCCCCGCTTGGCGGCCTGGACATAATCCATGACCTGAAGACCCTGGGGGCAGGACTTGGTGCAGGTTCCGCATGCGACGCAGCGGAATACTGTGGGATACATCTGTTGGATGGCTGTGACATCGGGCTTGAGCTGCTCGATGTCATAAATGGCCTTTTCAGCGGGAACCGATGGAATCTGGGCCAGCGTCATGCCCTCTTCAACCATGGTCATGCAGGCCAGTCCGGTGCGGATCTTGTAGTCGCCAGGCAGACGGTAAATGGTGGCACACGCGCCACAATAACCTTCACGACAGCCGGCACCGCGGATGATCTGGTGTCCGGCATACTCAATAGCGCCCATGATGGTTGCCTCTGCGGGAACCTCGTAGGCCTTGCCCATAATGTAAACCGTGATCAGCTTAACTTCTGTCTTGCCTTGCTGCGTGTCTTTTTGCGAAGACGACAGGGCGCTACTCGCCCCAGCCGGTGCGTCTTTCATATTCGTTTCTCCCCCTACCCAACCCTATCAAACCGCACCGTGACTGGAGTTGATGTAAGAAATATGTAATTTGGACCAACCGGCTGCGCTACATTTTATAAATCCATGTGCGTTTAATTATAAATTTTCACACAACCGATTATGAATTTTTGACGAGGTCGATTATAGAGAAGTTTTTAAGATTGACAACAGAATTTATATAAGCGAAAAACCCTACATAATCAGCCGTTACCCGGCGCTCAAATCACGTTTTTTGGGCAATTCTCCGACACTGCAAAATCTAATAACTGCTGCTAATTTACAGGATTTACTATCTTACTGATGTTATTTTTCATAACACCGAACTTTTTCTCGGAAAGAATTATGATATGAAAATTAAGCTCAAAAGATGATATAAGCCCGACTGTTTTAGTACACTACAAAGCATAAATTCAACGCTACTGCCATAAGGAAGTGTTTCGTCCTGGAATAAATCAAGGTACATTCGTTGTCGGCAATTGCCAGCTCTCTGAATATGGATTTATTGCTGAAATACCCAATATAACGACAACTATTATCAGCGCAGATTTACCTTAAATATGCCCCACAAACCAAGTCTTCGAATGTGCTGCAGGCAAAGGATCGAACAAGCACAATTTTCACCCGCTAGTGCATTTGATCCGCAACACATGATATGAACGATCTCTTCCACCCATCCGACGTACTATATGCAGGCAGTCGCCCGTTCCCGAGGCTTGCGGCATGTGAACACTTTGCCGGCAGCGAAAAATTGCTGAACAAAGCACTCCAAATTCAGGCTGAATTTTCAGTCAACCAACTGCCTGTCTTTGACATCACCGCCGACTGCGAAGACGGCGCTCCAGCAGGCAAAGAACGCGAACATGCCGAGATGATCGCAAAGGTATTGCTGTCCGGAGAAAATCGTTTCGACCGTGTCGGCGTGCGCATCCATGATGTCCGGCATCCGGATTGGCGCAATGAACTGGAGGTCATCATCAGCCGTGCCGGACAACGCCTGGCCTATGTAGTACTGCCTAAACCGGAAATTGCCGACGACGTATCAATACAAATCAGCGCGCTCGACGATTTAAGAAGCCGCCACGGCATCGCTCGAGAGATTCCAGTCCATGTACTGATCGAAACCCCGGGTGCACTGCATGAGGTGTGGAAAATCGCCCGCCTGCCCCATGTCGAAACGCTGGATTTCGGGCTCATGGATTTTGTCTCGGCCCATCATGGCGCAATTCCCGCCTCCGCAATGCGCTCGCCGGGTCAGTTCGAACATATCCTGGTTACCCGCGCTAAAAGCGAGATTGCCGCCGCCGCCCTGGGCAACGGCATCGTGCCGAGCCACAATGTCACTACCGAGATACGCGACACGGCCGTTGTCAAAAATGACGCCCGCCGTGCCAGACAGGAATTCGGCTTTTTGCGCATGTGGAGTATCCACCCAGGCCAGATCCAGCCTATCGTCGAGTCCATGCGCCCCGATTTCGCCGAAGTCAGGGAAGCTGCCGCATTACTGGTTGCCGCCCAGGACGCTGCCTGGGGCCCCATTCAACATGAGGGCAAGCTGCACGACCGAGCTTCATACCGATACTATTGGGAGCTGTTGCAGCGCGCGCAAGCGACAGGCATGGAAATACCCGCGGATGCGCGGCAACGCTTCTTTTAATAAGCGGGAATCGCGGTGTGCGCTATTCATGTCAGCCGGGTTATGATATCGATGGATCGCAGAAACGAACCAGGCAGCAATAACAAAACAGGATTACTACGCAAAAGGAGAATGAAATGTCATTAGTGATTGATACGCTTCGCATCTCAACGATTACCGAAGAATTGACCGATGCCGAAATCGAAATTCTCGAGGAATTGTTCGATGTAATGAGCTATAAATCGGGCGATCTGATCGTACAACCGGGCGACAAAAAACAGCCCGACAATCTGTACATCCTTGCGAGCGGAGAAATCCAGGTAAAGATATTCAGCGGCGATGGCGAAGCGGCGATTCATACACTCAAGCCGGGCGACGTGGCAGGTATTATCACCTTCGTTGGCGGCGCCCCTTCGCAACATAGCGCCTCGCTCTATTCCCAGGGCGAAACCCAGGTGTTAAGCATGTCCAGTGCCAAATTCGATGCCCTGGTCTGCTCCCGCCCCATGACTGCACATAAAATCATGCGCGGGATAATACGATATGTGCATGGCATCGTCCGTAACATGAATGCACGATCCTCAGAATTGAACAATTACATCTATCGTAATAGCGGAGGCTATTGAAGTAGCCGGAAATAGCGGATCCATGCTCCGCACCCACAAAAATGGCCTGCATTCTGCAGGCCATTTTTTCAGACAAACAACACCAACTGTCTGCAGGTTTCCATGCGATCTCGACGGTTTAACGATGTTTGTCTGGATTACGACACCCTAACCGCGCAAATATAAAATATACCTTGATTATTTCCCTCAGGATAGCCACATTACACATACTGAAAAAGGGAGATTGCCCATGCCTGCCGTCCGCCCACCAGCCGTTGCCGGAATGTTCTACCCCGCCGATCCCAGGCAACTTGAGCACGACGTGCACAAGCTGCTGACTGCCGCGCAAGTACAGCCGCTTGATGCCAAGGCACTGATTACACCCCATGCAGGGTATATCTATTCGGGTGCAATCGCCGCGAGCGCATTTGCAGTATTGAAGAACATTTCAGCCAGAATCCGGCGCGTGATATTACTGGGGCCGTCGCACCGCATCGCGGTTCATGGATTGGCCCTGCCCGATGCAGAAGCGTTCGACTCACCGCTGGGAAGAGTACAACTGGATACCGATACGATGCGCACCCTCGCAAAGCTGCCGCAAATAACGGTCAGCAACGAAGCGCATGAACTGGAACATTCACTGGAAGTTCAACTTCCTTTCCTGCAAAGTGTTTTGGGTGAATTCACCTTGCTGCCTCTGGCAGTCGGCATGGTGACTGCAGAAGAAGTAGCAGAAGTGCTGGATGTTGTATGGGGAGGTGATGAAACATTGATCGTCATCAGCTCCGATCTGTCGCATTATCTACCCTATGGCACTGCACAATCTGTCGACAGCAAAACCTCTCAGGACATCCTGGAACTGCGCCAACCCATCCATCACGAGCAGGCATGCGGCGGAACACCGATCAGCGGCCTGATCATCGCAGCTCGCAAACATCATCTCCAGCCGCATCTGCTTGACTTGCGCAATTCCGGCGACACTGCCAGCACACGTGACCGGGTAGTCGGCTATGCCGCCTTTGCTTTCACCAGGGAAAACAACCATGTTCAACACTGAGAAGGGGCAAACGCTGTTACGCCTTGCCCGGTCTGCCATCGCAGAAGAACTCGGTTTCGCCTCGAATAATTTGCCCAAAACAGGCTGGCTTGAAGAAAATGGTGCGACTTTTGTCACACTGACATTGCAGGGACAGTTACGTGGTTGCATCGGCAGCCTGGAAGCCCTCCGCCCCCTGATCGAAGACGTGCAGCACAATGCAGTTGCTTCGGCCTTCCGCGATCCGCGTTTTCTGCCGCTCACCAGGGAAGAGTTTGCCGAAGTGCTTATCGAAGTATCCCTGCTCAGCAAGCCGGAAATGATTCGACACAATAACGAAGATGAAGCACTGGCACAGCTTGCTCCCGGGAGGGATGGCGTTACCCTCGAATACGGCGCGCATCGTGCCACTTACTTGCCGCAAGTATGGGCACAACTCCCTGAGCCACACATGTTCCTGGCCCACCTGAAACAAAAAGCAGGCCTGCCGGAAGACTTCTGGTCGAAAGACATCAGACTAATGCGTTATACCGTGCAAAAATGGCAGGAGGATATGCAAAGTGGATGAGCCCATCAGTATCTCCGAACGCTATCCTGCCCGGTACTGGCATATGCTCGATGACGGCCGCATACAATGTGACCTGTGTCCTCGCGACTGCAAATTGAAAGAGGGACAACGTGGCGCCTGCTTTGTACGTGGCCGCATCAATAATATGATGGTGCTCACCACATACGGGCGCAGTTCCGGCTTTTGTATCGACCCCATCGAGAAAAAACCGCTTAACCATTTCTATCCCGGTAGCAGCATTTTGTCGTTCGGCACGGCAGGCTGCAACCTTGCCTGCAAATTCTGTCAGAACTGGGATATTTCAAAATCGCGCAGTTTCGACAAACTCGCCGACCAGGCAAGCCCGAAATCCATTGCGCACACCGCTGCTGAATTGAACTGCAAAAGTGTCGCTTTCACATACAACGACCCGGTGATATTTGCCGAATATGCGATGGACGTTGCCGATGTCTGTCACGAACTCAATATCAAGACGGTGGCAGTCACTGCCGGTTACATACACGACCTGCCGCGCCGCGAATTCTTCGCAAAAATGGATGCAGCGAACGTAGACCTGAAAGGTTTTACAGAGGAATTCTATTTCAAACAGACTGGAGCACACCTGCAGCCGGTGCTGGAAACATTAAAGTATCTGCGACAAAAAACCAGTGTGTGGGTCGAGCTGACTACTTTGCTGATTCCGGGATATAACGATAACGCAGACGAGATCGGCCAAATGTGCGAATGGATCGCAAAAGAATTAGGGATCGATATCCCTCTTCACTTCACCGCTTTCCATCCGGATTACAAAATGACACTCACTCCTGCCACACCATTGTCCAAACTCACCGAAGCACGTGAGATCGCACATGCAGCCGGGCTGCTATACGTATACACCGGCAATGTGCATGATACAGATGGCGGCACAACATTCTGCCCAAAATGCCATCGGGCACTCATCGTTCGCGACTGGCACAATATCCAGGAATATCATCTCGCCGAAAACGGCGAATGCCAGTATTGCGGAATGAAAATATCGGGGTATTTCGGAAAATTTGAGGGACAATCTGACCAGCGACCTACTCCGCTGAAAATTCGGGGAGCCGGAAATTCCGGTAAACCGCTTTCATGAACGCAATTCCATGCGTCCGTTAAAACCGGCATTTATATTTACATCGTCGCTGTATTTGGCAGCGATCATTTTGAATTCGTTCACCGATTCAAGGAAAGCATCGACGACATCCGGATCGAAGTGTTTTCCCTTTCCTTCGATGATGGTTTTCACCACCTCTTCGTGCTTGATGGCTTCTTTATAAACCCGCTTGCAGGACATGGCATCATAAACATCTGCCAATGCCATCAGACGCGCCGGGATCGGGATGCTATCTCCGCGTAGCGCGAACGGATAGCCGCTGCCATCCCATTTTTCGTGATGTCCAATCGCAATCTGACGGGCCGCCTTCAGGAAAGGGCTATTGCGAACACTTGCCATATTCTGCGCACCAGAAATCGCATTCCCTCCAAGCAGCGTATGCGTTTTCATGATTTCGAATTCTTCTTTCGTCAACTTCCCCGGTTTATGCAGAATACGATCCGGAATACCCACTTTGCCAATATCGTGCAAAGGGGCGATCTTGAATAACATTTCAATATTTTCATCGTTCAGAAAATCTCTGAAACGCGGATGTGAGCGTAAATGAGTTGCCAGTGTACGCACGTAATATTGTGTACGACGAATGTGGTTTCCTGTTTCGTTGTCACGCGTCTCGGCCAATGAAGATAAAGCCAGAATGGTTGTATCCTTGATCGCGATATTTTCCTGAGTTCTTTGTTCCAGTAGCGCAGTACGTTCCTGCACCATTTGCTCCAGCTTTTGCTCGTTATTCAACAAGACCGCATTCGCTTCTTGCAATTGATTGCGCGCCTCTTCAGTCTCAGCTTTTTGTGCCTTCAACTGTTGCAACAATAATTCATTTTCAAAACCCTGTTCCAGAGTAAGCACAAATGTGTCGTTCAGACCTTTTCCAGCAAGCACAATCACCGCCACATAGGTAAGCAGCATCATCGCCAGAATCCAGTGGATAAAATCGTTTTCGAGCGAAACACGCACGATCAACGGAATCATGACGCCAAGCAAATATGCGTACAATGCCGGAGGATGTACGGGATTGATGGTAACTGCTCCGGCCACCAGCCCGATCATCACGCAAATCAACAGACTTTGATATGCAATATCGGGTGGAAAGAACGCGAAAACCGCTCCTCCCCACATAAGCCCGGTTGCCAAAGAAAAGAAAGTGAAAATGGCATGCCAACTCTTGCACTCATGAAGCGTATTCAGTTTATCCCGGTACAAATACCACTCGACAAGCTCAACCGCATGCATTGCATAAAATACGGCAAGCCATGAAAGCAGATAATGACGGGGTGCCTGCTCCCAGAACAGCAAAACAAACAGGACCTCCAGAAAGGCCTGACTCAGAATGAGAGACGGGTACACAGTCATGCGCGTACGAAGTTGCGCGGTACGCACACGCAGGTTTTCCTGATCTATGTGAAAAGCGAAGTCACTCAGATTCAACCAGAATGAATTTCGGCTGAAATATGAAGTGTTCATCCCTATTTCCCCCAGTAGACACCAAGACGCTATTATTCAAGTTGGAATACTGCGACGAAGCCATAAATAAAGCAATATGCCTGAATATCTAGATACTTACATATATACTCTGGCCTTGACATATACTTCTTCAGTGTTACTTCACAATTCGCACCTGCGCAAACCCTCCTCCCGGTGTCCGGAAATTGGTGGTTTGTCCCTGATAAAGACGCGCTGCAACCAATTGGATATGGCAATCATAGACATAGCAGCGCACGTCGTATTTGAGCAATTGTGGCGGCATGTCTTTTACACAAACTTTACGTTCACCCGGCAAAGCAAGCCGCTGCGCGACATATTCAGACTGCAGAATTTCCTCATAAACACGCTTTGTGAGTTTATCTCCACGATATGCCCCCTTGCCGCCATAACCGCTCACCGGTTTAAAAAACCACCGTTTGCGTTCTGTCCACCATCTTTAGGGATCTTCCGGCTTGACCAAGCGCGTTTGTGGAACGCATTGAAGAAGTGTTTCAACACTCGTTTGTGAAACTCCCCGGGCACGCAGGTCTTCAACATTCGAAAGCAGGATCAGATTGCGCTTGTCCGCATAGCGCAGATAATGCGCAGGATTTGGCGTGAGTATCACTTGCCGTTTTTCCCAGGCGGAACGCAGATGTGGATATTGCCTCAGACTGAAACCGGTAAGGCGGTTGTAGATCAGATCTATGCGCTCGCCATTGCAAAATAACCCGTCTTCTCGCACATCAAAAGCAACAGGATCGGCAATGTGTACGGCAATACCGGCACGTTCCAGCACCGTTTTTGCCAGCAGAAATTCGGGGAACAGGTATTGCGATTCGGGCTGCTCATCCACGATGGCAACAGTTATCAATTGTGTGTCGCCGCGTTCCAGCCGCCATTCATTGCGGAACATCTCGACAAACATCTGTTCGAGATGATCTTCTGCAACTGGCATTCCATACAAAGCCGATTCACGCTGGCTATCTACCAGCAGCGCATTCAGAAATGCGCCACCCGCATTGGTATTGATTTCGATCAGGTGCGTACCTTGCTCAGTGAGATGAAAATCGTAACCATGGAACACACCATGCGCCGCTTGCTGCTCAGGAGCACCGACCACCTCTTCCACCGCCGCGATTACTGCACGCATTTGCTGCAATTGCAGCTCGCTGATGAACACAGGCGCATGCGCAAACAAGTGCGGGCAATGTTCCCTTACCAGGGTGTACCATGCTTCGCCCTGTGTCTGCAGTGCATGCTGCAGCGCCTCGTCATCCATCCCAGCCCAGTCGAGACATTCCCCGTTCAGATGAGCGATGAACGCGTAATCCACATCAAAATGCTCCTTTGCTTCCACAGACGCAACCGGATCAACCACCCAGCATCGCTTTCTTCAAACTCTCTTGTGCCGGTTTGCTGCCCAGCCATATCCTGAGCAATGCGCGATTGAATGTAGCCCCCGCAATCGTACCGCGAGCGGTATCGTTCACACTGATCTGCGTTCCACTGCCGGGAAGGTAGTCGAGGGTGATGACATCGCCCTCCTTCACTTTTCCGACAGCCTCGAATATCTGCGCCATCTGTTTGAGATCGGCATCCATCGCCGCCAGTTCGTCTGGTGTATGGTTTGCCTCGATGGCCTCGCTGAACGCGCCATACAATTTTTTGCTGCCCAGTTCACGCAGCATATGCAGCGCAATCCGGTGTACATGCTCATCGGAGATGATCGCATCTGCAGAGGTTTGTTTTTGAATCAGATAGAGTGCCCCGACATAGACCTTGAAAAACCATTTGGTACGGATACCCGCACCGTTCAACACCAATTGCTGGTTACCACTCTGTACGTTATCCGGCAACTTCACCCCGGCCACTTCCATCGCCACTGCATTCCAGCTCAGCAGCAGGCCAGCGAAAATCAGAATTATTTTTTTCATGTTCTTACTCTCAAAAAAGTTGTAATTGGAAAATGTCACGAGCACCTGCAGGGCAAGGCGCGAAATAGTGAGAAACCGGAGTGTACTTAAAAGTCTGGCGCTTCACGCCCCCGGATTCTGAACCATTGAGCAACACAGTCATGCTGACGCGCAGCAGGTTTACAACGCTTCGAAGACGCCCGCCGCCCCCATGCCCGTCCCGATACACATCGTCACCATGCCGTACTTTTGCTTGCGACGACGCAAACCGTGCATCAGGGTGGCCGTACGGATCGCACCTGTCGCACCAAGCGGGTGACCCAGGGCAATGGCACCGCCCAGTGGATTGACAATCTCAGGATTCAGGCCCACATCGCCGATCACCGCCAGTGATTGCGCGGCAAAGGCTTCATTGAGTTCTATCCAGTCCATGTCGTTCAGACTCAGGCCCACTTGTTTCAGAACACGCGGGATTGCTTCCTTGGGGCCAATGCCCATGATTTCCGGCGGCACACCCGCCACACTGAAACCGAGGAATTTTCCGATGGGGGTGAGGTTGTAGCGTTTCAGGGCTGCTTCAGAACATAACAACACGGCACCGGCGCCGTCAGACATTTGCGAACTGTTGCCTGCGGTCACGGAACCATTTTGTGCGAATACGGTTCTGAGTTTTGCCAGCGTCTCAAGATTGGTGTCAGCGCGGGGACCTTCGTCCTGTTTCACTTCACGCACCTTCATTTTCACATCGCGACTATCCATATCAGGCAAGTGTTCGGCGATACGATAGGGAGTGATTTCATCTTCGAAATCGCCGTTCTCGATGGCAGCAATGGCGCGCTGATGGCTTTGCAAAGCGAATTGGTCCTGGGCCTCGCGGCTGACCTTCCAGCGTTCGGCTACTTTTTCTGCCGTCAGTCCCATACCGTAGGCAATGCCATAGCGTTCATCCTCTTCGAAGATGGCAGGGTTGAAGGCGATCTTGTTGCCCATCATCGGCACCATACTCATGCTTTCGACGCCGGCAGCGATCATGACGTCGGCTTCGCCGAGGCGGATGCGATCAGCAGCCAGGGCGACGGCTTGCACGCCGGATGAGCAGAAGCGGTTGACGGTAAAACCGGGAACGGTGTTGGGAATGCCCGCCAGCAGCAACGCGATGCGGGCAACGTTCATGCCCTGCTCCGCCTCCGGCATCGCACAGCCGACGATCACATCGCCGATGCTGGCTTCATCGAGCGACGATGCCTGCGCCAGCACACTCTTCAGCACATGCGCCAGCAGATCATCCGGGCGCGTGTTGCGAAACATGCCGCGCGGTGCCTTGCCCACCGGCGTGCGCGTAGCGGCGACAATATAGGCTTCCTGGACTTGTTTGGTCATGATATTCCTTTCTGTATTCAACAATGGGCGCCAGGATTATTCCCTGACCTGCCCGATTTGATTTCCGTCCCTGATCTGCGGATCAGCGTTTTTCATATTGGTAAGGCGTCCAGTCATTGGAGACGCTTTGCGGCTCTGGCCAGTTCTCGGGCGGCGGCGGCGACACAGTCGTCCATTCCAGCGATTTCGAACCCCAGGGATTCTCGATCGCTTTTTCTCCCCTTACAGCACCATCGATCCAGTTCACCATGGTGATCACAAATCCGATCGTAAGAATCACGGAACCCACAGTCATGATCAACTGATCGTTAGCCACCTGCGGAAACTGCGCCCAGTCATAGTAGCGGCGCGGAAGACCCTCGCGCACACCCACATCCATCATGGTCCAGAAAGTGATATTGGCGCCGATAAAGGTGAACCAAAAACCGACGAAACCCCAACGTGCGTTGAACATGCGTCCGGTCATCTTGGGAAACCAGTAGTAGACACCGGCGAAAATAGCCATGGTGCCGGTGAGCGCCATCACGTAGTGAAAATGCCCGACCACGTAATAAGTATCGGTGAGGAAAACATCCATCGACACCATCGCCAGCGGAATCCCCGTGAGCCCGCCGATCAGGAAAATAAAAAACGTGCCCAGCGCATACACCATTGGCAGTTCATAAGTGATCGAACCTCCATACAAGGTCCCCACCAAACTTATCATAAGCAGACCGACGGGAATGGAAACCCATAGCGTCGTTATCATCGCGATGACTCGCAACCAGTTCGGCATGCCCGAAACATAAAGGTGGTGGATCCAGACCTCACCGGAAAGAACCACCAGAACGCAGATGCCGCCATATACCGCCACCTTGTAGTTGAAGATGGGGTTCTTGGCAAAAGTGGCGATAATCTCCATGATGATGGCGATGAAAGGAAGAAATATCACATAAACCGCCGGATGCCCGTAAAACCAGAACAGGTTCTGGAAGGTCAACACATCGCCACCGGTCGTAGGGTCGAAAAATCCACCACCGAAGTACTTGTCAAAACTGAGCATCATCACAGACGCACCCAGCACCGGCACATCAACCAGTTGCATGGCAAAAGCACCCGCCGTGGCCCACACAAAGATGTTGAGCCTGTTCCAGCCCATACCGGGCGCACGCATATAAAGAATCGTGGTCAGCAGGTTGACCCCGGCAAGGATGGACGAAAAACCGATCAGCACCACAGTCATCGTATAAAGCATCGTGTTGCCGGTGGTAAGAACCGAGTATGGGGGATAACCGGTCCATAGCACATCGGGGGGATCCGGGACGACAAAGGTCAGCAGCGCCACAATAATGCCCATGTAAAATAGCCAGAGCGAGAACGCATTCAAACGCGGGAAAGCCACATTCCTGGCACCGATCATCAGCGGAACGAGATAGTTGGTAAAAAACCCGGTCAGCGCCGGAAGCTGGAAGGCCAGAATCATGATACTGCCGTGAGCATAGAGCCATACGTTATAAGTAGTCGGGTTGTCGGTAAGCGTCGGCCCCATAGCAGTCAGCTCGGCCCGCATCAACAAGGCCATGAAGCCGGCAATAATAAAAGCCGCCATAGAACCGACCAGATAAAGAATGCCGATCCGCTTGTGATCAGTCGTAAAAATCCACTCCCTGATATCCATACTTATTACCTTCCCCTCTTGAACTAAATCCCGGTGTAATTATTAGTTAACAACGAATTCGATGATGGCGCGGAATTTACATTATAAGTAGATGAGCATTCCAATCCCTGGGCAAAAAAGTCATGTCGGGCGCAGCAGTTTTTCATCAGTTACGCAGTGGCTTCCCGTTCTTCAACATATACTCGATCCGCGCCTGCGTCTTCTCCGTCGACAGCAATTCCATGAAACTGCGCCGTTCCAGATCGAGCAGCCAGTCTTCATCCACCAGACTCCCTGCTTCCACATTGCCCCCGCAAAGCGTCTCGGCAACATGGCAACCGATATTGTAGTCATGTTCGGAAATGAAACCGCCTTCGCGCATGTTGACCATTGCGGCCTTGAGCGTGGCGATACCGGTACGTCCAGCCACGGCGATCTGGCGCTGGTGCAGCGGCGGACGATAAGCGGTGGCATTGAGCGCCCTGGCTTCTTCTTTGGCGACGTGCAACAGTTCAAATTTATTCATCACGATGCGGTCGGACGGTTTCAAATAACCCATGTCTCGCGCCTGTTCGGCACTCTTGGCGACTTCACCCATGGCGATGTGCTGGAAATAACGGCGCACGAAAGGAAAGATGTCGGCGCGGTTGTCGCTGGCATAACGTTGTGCTTCGGCCGCCGCGCGTTGCGCCATCTCCTTGCAGCCGCCGCCTGCAGGTAGCAGGCCGACGCCCACTTCAACCAGGCCGATATAGCTTTCCAGTGTGGCAACGGCGCGTGCGCAATGAATCGCGAATTCGCAGCCGCCACCGAGTGCGAGCCCATCCACCGCAGCGATGGTCGGCACTTGTGCATATTTGAGCCGCTGCGATACTCGCTGGAATTTGGCGACCACTTCTTCGACCTTGGGAACATTGCCGGTAGCCGCATTGAGCAGATCGCCCACATCGCCACCGCCCGCCGCGGTGTATTTGACACGATTCACCGCACCTTTGAGTTTGTCCAGCATGCCGCTATCGGGCGCTTCCTGCTGGCCTTGCATGAGTTGCAGCAGGTTGGCACCCACCGAGAACGGCGCTTCGGTCTGCCACAGTATGAGGGCGCTGAAGTGTTGTTCGGCTTCGTCCACGCCGCGCAGGACGCCATCCAGCACTTCGTTGCTGACAGAGTGCATCTTGCTCTTGAAGCTGAGGATGGCGATATTGTCTCCGGTATGCCACAGACGCACGTCATCTGTTTCGAATACGGTCTCGCCATAGTGGCGTTCTTCACCGAACAGACGCTCGGGAAATATCTGACGCCGGTAGACGGAAAGCGTGGAACGCGGCTGCCAGGTGTTGGCCGCCGGCGCATAGGAACCCTGCATAGTGTGCACGGCATCACGGGATGCATCGGTCACCCATGCGGGCAACGCCGTCTCAGCCATGGTCTTGCCTGCAGCAATATCTTCGGCGATCCAGCCAGCCACTTCCTGCCAGCCCGCCGCCTGCCAGATCTCGAACGGTCCGCTGTCCCAGCCGAATCCCCAGCGCACCGCAAAGTCGAGGTCGCGCGCGTTATTGGCGATATCGGCCAGGTGCAGTGCGCAGTAGTGGAACACATCGCGGAAAGTCGACCACAGGAATTGTGCCTGCGGATGCGGGTTGGCACGCAGACAGGCCAGCTTCGTGGCCCAGTCGCGTTCGCGTAAATTCGCTTTTACACCATCGTCTGCCCTGGAATCAGCCAGGCGATATTCCCTGGTATGCATATCCAGCACGTGAATCTCTTTACCGATTTTCTTGTAAATACCCTTCCTGGTCTTCTGGCCCAGTGCGCCCTGCTCGACCAGATGTTTGAACCAGTCAGGCAGTTCGAAATATTTATGCCATGGGTCGTTGCCAAGATTTTCGTGCATGGTATTGACCACATGCGCGAACACATCGAGGCCGACCACATCCAGGGTGCGGAAGGTGGCACTCTTGGGGCGGCCAAGATATCGGCCAGTCAATGCATCGACCATGTCGAAGCCAAGATTGAATGCCTGTGCGTGGTGTTGGGTGGCGAGCAGGGAGAACACGCCGATACGGTTGGCGATAAAGTTGGGACTGTCCTTCGCGCGTACCACGCCTTTGCCTACGGCAGAGACAAGGAAGGTTTCCAGTTCATCGAGCAGTGTTGTTTCAGTGCCTTTGCATGGGATCAACTCGACCAGATGCATGTAGCGCGGCGGGTTGAAAAAGTGAATGCCGCAGAAGCGGTGGCGCAATTGTTCGGGGAACGCTTCGGCCAGGGTGTTGATGGAGAGACCGGAGGTGTTGGTAGCAAAGATGGCACTGGGCTTCACGAACGGAGCCACTTTGCGGTACAGGTCGGACTTCCAGTCCACGCGTTCGGCGATGGCTTCGATGATGAGATCACACTCGCCCAATCTTTCCAGATGCTGTTCGTAATTGGCGGGCTGAATGAAAGCGATCCGGGACGGACTGGAAATCGGTGCAGGATCGAGCTTCTTCAACCCTGCCAGTGCCTTGTTCACGTTGCCATTCGGATCACCCTCCTTGGCAGGCAACTCGAACAACAGCGTTTCGACGTTAGCATTGACCATGTGCGCAGCGATCTGCGCACCCATAACGCCTGCGCCGAGCACGGCAACTTTGCGAATTTTCAGATGATCATCCATCCCATTTCTCCAATTATTAATTATTCCTGAAGCGGCAAAGGCCGCGATTTGCGATCTTCACCTACTGCGACGTAAGTCAGCGTCGCTTCTGTCACTTTCACGCATGTTGGATTGACTGGATCGCGTTGCGCATAGACCTCGACCTCGACCGTGACCGATGTCGTTCCCGTCTTCACGATCCGGGTGTAAAAACTCACCAGATCACCCACAAAGATTGGCTGCTTGAACACAAAGGAATTCACGGCAACAGTCGCCACCCTTCCCTTTGCCCGATGCACTGCGGGAATACTGCCCGCAATATCCACCTGCCCCATCAGCCAGCCGCCGAAGATATCGCCTGTGTAGTTGGCATCGGACGGCATCGCCGCCACGCGCAGCGTCGGTTCGCGCTTGGGTAATGTCGTGATAGATTGTTCGTCAGGCATTATCAATGGCCTTCATAAAGTTCTTCGATCTGTTTGCCGAACATCTCCACCACCTTGTTGCGTTTCAGGCTCAGCTTGGGCGTCAACAAACCGTTATCGATGTTCCAGGGCGTAGTCAGCAGCAACACGCGATGCACCTTGGCATAGCCGGGAAATTCGCTGATGTTGCGCGCAATACGCCGCAGCACCTTGGCTTCCACGTTACTTTCTCTCAGCGATTCCGGTTCGTCCGGAGGCACGCCGAGTTTCGCGGCGATATGAGGCCACAACTCCGGATTGAGCACAGCCAGCGCCACCAGATAAGGTTTGCCTTCGCCGTAGATCATGACCTGGTCGATCAGCGGATCATTGAGGATGGCGGCTTCCATATCAGCCGGGGGGATTTTCTCGCCATTGGACAGGACGATGATTTCCTTCAAACGGCCAGTGATGTAAATGTGGCCCGTCTCGCTGATGCGTGCAACATCGCCCGTGTTGAGCCAGCCGTCCGCATCGATCATGGCTGCTGTTGCTTCGGGATTCTTCCAGTATCCCATCATCACGTTCGGCCCCTTAACCATCAGCGCGTTCTGCGGACCCAGTTTAACCTGTACATTGCGGATCGGCAGACCGATGCTATCGGGAAAATTGTTTTCCAGCTTGTTGCCGGTGGCGATGGGACTGGTCTCGGTAAGTCCGTAACCCTGTACCACAGGCACACCAAGGCCAACGATAAGGTGCGATATTTCGGCAGGCAAGGCCGCACCGCCACTAACTGCGGTGCGCAGGCGTCCGCCGAAACGTGCCAGTATCTTCTTCGCCACCAGCGCATTCAATATCGGCCACAGCAGGAAGGAAGCTTTCCATCCACCGCGTCCCTGATCGCGCAGGAAACGCGCCCAGCCCGTCTCAACCGCCAGATGGAACAGGGCGCGCTTGAATGAGGAACCTTCGTCGAGCTTGGCTTTGATCGCGGCGTTGATGCGCTCATAGATACGCGGCACCGAGATCAGGATGGTCGGCCTGATAATCTGCAGATCTTCCGACAACAGCGGAATGGAACGCGCATAGGCGACGGTTGCCCCTGTCATCACCTGCATGTAGTAGCCGCAAGTGCGCTCGAAGGTATGTGACAGCGGCAGGAAAGAAAGCATCAGGTCGTCGCTGAACACACTGAATGTCTCCATCGCGTCGTATGCGTTGCTCAGCATGTTACTGTGGCTGAGCATCACACCCTTGGGTTTACCGGTGGTTCCTGATGTGTAGATGATGCTGGCCAGTTCGCCGATTTCACACGGAACCGGCGGTTGCATCTGTGCTTTTTCCGGCAGGTACCGGCTTGCAGACACCAATCGCGGTTTGTCGCCGTCGAAATCGTCCAGCGAAATAAAACGCTGTACGCATCCCATATCGTCGATCACGCTGGAAAGTTCCTGCCACTGCACTTCCGTCTCAAACACCATCGCTTTCACTTCGGCATCGTTGACGATGTAGGCAATGTTGTCTGCGCGGTCTACCGTATACAAAGGTACGACAATCAGGCCCAGCGACATTGCCGCCTGGTCGAAGATCACCCAGTGCGGGCAATTGCGCAGCATGATCGCCACGCGGTCGCCTTTTGCCAACCCCTCTTTAGCCAGCGCAGTCTGCCAGCGCGCCACTTCATCGTGCATCTGCCGCCAGCTCAACGACACCCATTCATTACGTGGCACATCAAAATAGCGGTAGGCTTCCCTGTCAGGAGTACGCCGCACCCGTTCCAGGAACAGGCCGTGCAGCGATCCAGCCTGTTCAGGCGATATCGCGTCGTTATTTTGTACTTCAGCCATATTCTCTTCTCCCGATTTTCTGTTATGGTTGCCACACAAACAAATCAACATACAGCGGCTCGCCCGGACTGACCGCATACTGATCGAAATCCTTTACACCTGAAGCGCGCAGCACTTCCTCATCGAGGAAGAAATGGCCGCTGAATGTCTTGCTGTCACGCAACAGGATGGCATGCGCTGCATCGGCCACAATGGCAGGCTTTCGTGAAGCTTTCAGAATGGCTTCAGGAAAATTGAATTCAATGGCGGCAGTGGCGATCGTGGTTCGCGGCCACAGACAATTCACGGCAATGCCGTCTGCGGCAAACTCTGCCGCCATGCCCAATGCACACAGGCTCATGCCGAATTTGGAAATGGTATAGGCGACATGCGGCGCAAACCATTTCGCCTCCAGATTCAGCGGCGGTGACAGGGTAAGAATATGCGGATTGGCCGCCTTCTTCAGGTGCGGAATGCAGGCCTGCGAGGCCAGAAAAGTCGCGCGCATATTCACATCCCACATCAGGTCGAGGCGCTTGGCGGGCGTCTGCAAAGTGGGGGTCAGGCTGATTGCGCTGGCGTTATTCACCAGTACATCGATACCGCCAAAATGCGAAGCCGCCTGTTCGACGGCGGCATGAATGGATTGTTCGTCGCGCACATCCAGTTGGATCGCCAGAGCCTGCCCGCCGGCAGCAACGGCCTCTTCCGCCACGCTGTGGATGGTGCCGGGTAACTTGGGATGCGGCTCGGCCGTTTTGCCGGTGATCACCACATTCGCCCCGTCGCGCGCACAACGCAAGGCGATCTCACGTCCGATACCCCGGCTAGAACCCGTTATGAATATTGTCTTTCCGCTCAAATTCTCCATCCCGCTCCACTCCTCGCTTATCGATTAATCGCAGTTCCCTCCTCGACCCCACCAATACGTAAAAGAGACGGAAGTCGTTGCCATAACCTGAACTTCTAATTTGAAATGGTATCCATATTTTGAAATTATTTCAAACGTTCGTTTGATTTTTACAGTATACCCATTCTTTCAAAATGGATGCGCAAACTGAACATCATGGCCTGAACAAAAAGAAAGTTCTGTAAAAACATAACCCTGCAACCAAACCGGGGGCCATTGAAAATCAATTTCCGGACTGCAGTTCCTCCGAAGCAAAGTCGTCCACCATAATAACCTTGCGGCGCAACGCATAGTCACGTTGTAGTTGCAATGCCTGTTCGGCGTCGATGATTCCCAGTTCGCGCGCTTCAGCGATCTGCTGCAATTCATCATGCGCCTTGAGCTTCCCTTCCCTGCGTGCTTTACCAATTTCAGCCTGCAATGGTTCGCACGCCAATGTACTGGCGAATGCCGCCTCCAGTGCCCCAATGGCATCCTTCTCATCTTTGGAGATGAACATCCCAGCCGTCAAACGGTCACGTGCGGCGCCTGGTTTGAGCAACAGCGATGCAATCTGGTGGCCTACATGATCAGTAGGCGGTTTACGATGTTGTCCCAGCGGGAAGATCATGGCGCGCAACACCCACGCTGCGAGGCGGCTGGGGAAATTCTGCAAAACGCCGTCGAATGCAACCTGGATGCGGTACAAGCCGTCCTGCATACCCCAGTGCAACAGCGGCAAATCTTCCTCGGGCCGGCCATCATCCTCGAATCGTTTAAGCACGGCCGAACACAGATACATCTGACTCAACACATCGCCCAGACGCGCGGAAAGTTTTTCGCGGCGCTTCAAACCGCCGCCCAGCACCAGCATGGATACATCCGCCGCAAAAGCAAATGCGGCCGAATAACGCGTCAATGCCTGGTAGTAGCGTCTGGTCGGCTGTCCTGTCGGTACGCCGATGATATATCCGCCGGTCAGGCCATACAGCAGACTGCGTACTGCATTGCTCATGGTAAAACTGATATGACCGAACAGCGCATTATCGAAAGCAACCACCGCGCGTTTGGTGTTCGGCTCATGTGCCGCATGGATTTCTTTCAGCACATACGGATGCGAACGTACCGCGCCCTGGCCGAAAATAATCAGACTGCGCGTAAGGATGTTGGCGCCTTCCACCGTAATACCGATGGGGGCCTGCTCGTAAGCGCGGCCCAGGTAATTGTCCGGCCCCAGACAAATGCCCTTGCCGCCGTGCACGTCCATCGCATCGTTAATGATCATGCGCCCGCGTTCTGTGCAATGGTATTTGACGATAGCGGAAATGACCGAAGGCTTGCCGCCCATATCCACTGCCTGTGCTGTCAACGTGCGCGCCGCATCCATCACATACAGATTGCCGCCGATGCGTGTCAATGCTTCTTCCACGCCTTCAAACTTGCCCACCGGCACATGGAATTGCTTGCGCACACGGCCATAAGCGCCGCTGGTGCGTGCAGCCATTTTCGAACCGCCCGTCGCGCTCGCCGGCAGCGAAATGGAACGACCCGCCGCCAGACATTCCATCAGCATGCGCCAGCCTTGTCCGATACGCATGGCGCCACCGATAATGTAATCCATCGGAATGAACACATTCTCGCCCGTGGTCGGCCCATTCAGGAACGCAGAATTGAGCGGAAAGTGACGACGCCCGACCTTCACACCGGGCGTATCAGCGGGGATCAGTGCCAGCGTAATACCATAATCCGCTTCCGCACCCAGCAGCTTGTCCGGATCGTAAAGCTTGAAAGCCAGGCCGAGCAGCGTCGCCACCGGCGCCAGCGTGATGTAACGCTTCTCCCAGGTGAGGCTCACACCGAGTACGTTTTTGTGTCCGTTGTAATCGCCATAGCAAACCGTGCCGCGATCGGGGATAGCGCCTGCATCGGAACCGGCGAACGGACCGGTCAGCGCGAAACAGGGCACTTCATCGCCGCTGGCGAGGCGACGAAGATATTTATCTTTCTGTTCCTGTGTGCCGTAATGCAACAACAACTCCGCCGGCCCGAGCGAGTTCGGCACCATCACCGTCACGGCCGGTGCCGAGGAACGCGTCGACAGC
>JBNLBY010000032.1:0-27272 GCA_050303535.1 Sideroxydans sp.
CCAATCCATACATCATCTTCAATAATGATTGGATGACAAACACCTTTGGTATTTATACGGTTCTCTACATCATCGAAACTGAGATCATGTCCGCTGCCATCGATAATCTGACAATTTGCTGCGATCAGGCATCTTCTCCCGATTTTAATTGAAGAATATGCATGCAAACATGAGCCGTGTATCCGGGTATCCTCACCGATCATGATGGTTGCGCCAGGCTGATCTACAAAGAGTTTCACTGGCGCAAACATATTCAGATGATATCCAAAGTTTATTGAATTCAATGTTACGCCATCCTGAATATAGACTTTTCCTCCATGACGAATATCAATTATAGGATTCCCGCGAAGGGTGACGCGGCTTCCAATCTGAAGCCCCGGCATCCAGCGAAGAACCGATATCAGCAAAGTTGAATGGGTTCTAATTGATATTCTTCGAAAAAGATCCAGCAACCGTAGCATTGTGTGCCAATCCCTCTGTTTAACTTGTAAGCATGCAAATATATCCAGGGCCCAGAACACCCATATTTCGATACCAGCCCTTTAACGCAAAACAGCAAATAAGCGACGAATCAGTTCAACTTCGCTTTCCGAGTATCGCGCAAAACTCAAATCAACCACTACCCTTCCCTGGAATGCTGGATGTAACCGGCCAGTTTTGCTGCTTCGGTATCAATCGAATGCCGCTCCAGAACACGAAGATAACAGGCATCTCCAATTTTTCTAAGATCGTCGGGTGATCTCGATAAGCAATCTTCCATGGCTGTAGTCAGATCATCAATGGAACCGGGTGGAACCAGCCATCCATGTTCACCCGTTCGAACCAACTCTGGTATACCTCCAACGTAGGTGGCTATCACAGGCCGGCGCAAAGCCATGGCTTCCATGATTACTACAGGAAGGTTTTCTGAGAAACTGGGCAATACCAGCACATGTGACGCCAGAATTTCTTCCCTGACCTGATTGCTACTGATCCACCCCGTAATCCAGCTAGTCAGGCCATATTGAAGGATCAGCCTCTCCATTTCTGCCCGCATCTCTCCGTCACCTGCAAAAACCAGTTCGAACTTGATCCCTTTCCTGGACAGGCGATGAGCCGCCTCAAGCAACACCAACTGCCCTTTCTCGTTTGACAACCGGCCCACGCAAACAATACGTGCCGTTTCAGCAAAAGATTCTGGCTTTATCGTATGGAATGCCGGTTCCAGTCCGCAATGAACTACGTGCACCTTGTGCCAGTGAACATGTTCAATCCGACGATAAAACTGGCTGCGACCAAATGAACTGACTGCGACCACAAATGTCGCTCTACGCACTTTCTCGTCTATACCATCAAAAAGTAGCTCGGCAGGGCCATGAGCCGTAAAACTGAAGTTTGGCCCACCAAGGACGTGAGCAAACATCGCAACTTCCGCAGAATTGGTTCCAAAATGGGCATGCACGTGCGTTGCCCCATATGATTTTAGCCACGGCAATATGCGGCAAGCCTCAGCCAGATAAATCAAGTGATAAGGCAATGATCGTCCACCTGCATCACGCCCTATGCGAACCGCCAGTGTCAATGCAGACAGGAAAAGCACTGGGATTGTCAGAAATGTCCTCAACACTGGCCACAGTAGTGTGAAGACCCCATCTTGCATGACATATCTGGTTTGAGCTCGTTCCCGCTCATCCACTTCATCCGCCAACTCGGCATTCCAGCCTTTCAGCGCAATGCGCAGGATACTGAACCCCCGACGTTCGAGAGCGAGAATTTCCCGTCTGATGAAGGTATGGCTGATCTTGGGGTACTGGTTAATGATGTAAGCAATTCGTGACGACATAGAGCTTGGTCTGAATTTAGTGTTTGGACAAAATCAGAAAGTGAATTGTACTTCAATTCACTACCGCCGTCCCCGAAGGAACACCAATATGCATACCTGTAAATTGGAAAATATCCCAAAATACTGCTACGCTCCCTTACCCAGAAAGACGTTCTTCCATTTCAATGAGCGCCAAAACATTTTTTCGCAACAGCATCGCCCGACTTCTCTCTCAAACCGGACTCACAAGTCTGGAAAAGCGTGGCCGTAACAAACTTTCGATCGCAACTTTTCATCGTGTCCTCCCCGAAGCAGAACGGCAAATCTATCCCTTTCCCGGACTTGCAGTAACCCCGGAAGAGCTGGATACGTTTTTATCATATCTTTCCCAGTATTTCGATTGCGGCGCGCTTGCCGCTCAGCATAAGAAATACCTGAAAGGCGAAACGACCTCACGTCCTTTGCTCGCCATCACCTTCGATGATGCTCAATATGACAACTTCAGCAATGCCCGACCAGTGCTCACACGGCACCGGATCAACGCCTCATTTTTCGCTCCTGTAGTGGCCGTAGAGCGGCAGGAACTGCTGTGGCATGACCGCCTCGGTTTCGCAATACTCGCTTTGCTCAAACAAAATAATGACGGGCAAACGCAGCTAATGGATATATTGTCTGCTGCCGATATGCCTGCTTGCGACTCCCATAACCAGGTGGGCAAGGTAGTCCAGGCATCGAAAGGACTCGCCCTGAACGCAAGACTGCGTCTTATCGACAAACTGGAAGGCGCCTCGGGTGGAATTCAAGTACCTGAGTATGCGCGGCTCATGACCTTCGAAGAGCTTGCTGAACTGGCTGCAGATGGACACGAAATCGGATCACATAGCATGACGCATTGCATGATGCCTGAATGCGACGACAGCGCACTCGCTTATGAGATTGCAGAATCCCGCCGTGTACTACAGGATAAACTGAGATTACCCATTGAAACATTCTGTTATCCAAACGGGGATTCAGATACTCGCACCGCACAGGCTGTTGCGAAAGCCGGTTACAGTCGCGGAGTAACTACAACCTGGGGTTACAACAGACAGGATACCGATCCTTTCCTGCTTCGACGCTTCGATATGGTTGCGAAGCATGTACAGGATACTAATGGGCAATTCCTCCCTGCCCTTCTTGACTTCCGCATGAGCGGCTTCTACCCGGGGCTGGGTTAACAATCACCCGGATTATCCTGCATATGCTCAGACAATATTCAGTTTTATAAAAAATAAATCGATTACTTCGAATCCAGCAAATACTCTGCACACCCATATCTGAAAATCTGACGTACTTTTTTTCTTGCGTTTGTAACCGACAAACATTTCGTTTGCCGTTTTCGATCTCCATACAACAATAACAAGAGTCCTATAAATGCACTGTCGACATGGGAAACCTTTTCCAGATTGACTTGGACATCTTTCATTGAAAGCGCGAAGCTGGCAAAACATTCCCGCAATGGTTCAAGATTTCCAAGTTCCCATGCACCTTGTAAATGGATGATGACTCGATCGCCATCATCAACACTTTCAATACCTGCCGAACACAATTCAACTTCTTTCGGCTTGTGCCAAAACATGAACCAGGCATAAGGCACAACACGCGTAAGCAGCAACTTAACAAACACCCTGCCGTCGGCTGTGTAACGGCGCCAAAGACTCGGCTCCTCCTTGATGCGCCACAACCATTCGAGGCCAAACCGCTGCACCCAAATCGGCGCCCGATTCACTTCTCCCGCAACAAAGTTGACTACAGCCCCAAGATGACTGATTACAGGCACTGAAATACGAGCACGGTTATTCTCAATCCAGGATTGCCCCTTCTTGGCGCCAAGCGAAACAACAAGAAAATCCGCACCACTTGCGTTGATTTCTTCTATATTTTCAGCGCTGCTCATTTCCTGGACAGAGGTAAACCCCGGATATTTGAACCCTGCGCATTCCAGGCCGGATGGCTCTGCATTGAGTTGCTTGCAGGCAATTGCAGCCACCCCTTCCATACCGCCAAAAAAATAGACCGACAGCTTCGGGGACGATGCCGCCCTCAAATTCTCAAACACATCCGAGCCCGCAAGACGCTCACAAATCGGCATTCCCAGCAGCTTTGCGATCCATACGATAGGCATGCCGTCAGCAATACTGAGATCGCTGTTGATGACTGAATCACGAAATGCATTATCTGACTGGGCGGCAATCAGAAAATTAAGATTCGGGGTGGAAAAAAAACACTGGGATCGCTCAGCGGAGGCTTTTCTGATGCGTTGTAATACAGACTGCATGCTGACCGCATCGAATGGCAAGCCGAGAAGACAATGCACCTCCCTGTCGAAATCAGAATGAATAATCATTATTCCTGCAGCATTCCCGAATTGCCGATTGATTTCAAAATATCCAAATGCAAAATGGCATTATTGCCTTCAAGGGTTACAAACGCCAAACCCTCAAACCCTCAGCCTCGAGTGTATTTTTATCAAACTTCGATTTCACATCGATGAAACATCCCCCATGCGCCACTTTACCCAGCAATTGATGCAAAGGCATGTTAAAAAACTCATTGTGTGCAACTGCCATAACAATAGCATCTGCCTGCGGCAACTCTTCCCATGGAAATATATCAACGCCATATTCAAGCTTGGCTTCTTCAGCATCGACCATGGGATCATGCACATAAACTTCGACACCGAAACTCTCCAACTCATGGATAATATCCACCACCTTGGTGTTCCGTATATCCGCACAGTTTTCCTTGAAGGTTAAACCCAGCACATTCACGCGCGCGCGTTTGACTTGCCCTCCTCCCTGAATAATATGCTTCACGGTCTGGTCTGCAATATATTTTCCAATACCATCATTAATGCGTCGCCCCGCAAGAATGACCTGTGTGTGATAACCCAAAGTTTCGGCCTTGTGCGTCAAGTAATAGGGGTCGACTCCAATGCAGTGACCACCCACCAGACCTGGCCTGAAATTCAGAAAGTTCCATTTGGTGCCCGCAGCCTCCAACACCTCCAGCGTATCGATACCAACCTTGTCGAAAATAATGGCCAGTTCATTCATCAACGCAATATTCAGGTCCCGCTGGGTATTTTCGATCACTTTGCAGGCCTCAGCCGCCTTGATACTTGAAGTGCGGTGAACTCCCGGAACCACGATGCGCTCGTATAGCTCTGCCACTTTTTCCAGCGTTTCCGGCAAATCACCTGCCACAACCTTCACAACCCGGGTAAGTGTATGCTCGCGGTCGCCGGGGTTAATACGTTCCGGTGAATAGCCCACAAAAAAATCCTGCTTCCATTTCAGGCCTGATTCCCGTTCCAGTACGGGTACGCATACTTCCTCGGTTGCTCCCGGATAAACAGTGGATTCATAAATGACGATAGCGCCCTTCTTCATGTTCTGTCCTGCAGCGACACTGGCACCGATCAGCGGCCCGAAATCCGGCCGATGTGCATCATCCACCGGGGTAGGTACGGCTACAATAATATAGTCAGCCTCAGCCAGCACTTTGGGATCTGCCGTATATTCTGCATGTACCGCAGCACGCATTTCTTCGTCCGGCAACTCACGGGAAGGATCCACTCCCCTCCGGCATGATTCCACCTTGGGCAAAGCAATGTCGAAACCGATAGTACGCACCTTCTTGCCAAACTCGACCACCAAAGGCAAACCCACGTAGCCCAGGCCAATTACAGCTATAGTCATTTGCTTTACTCCTGATGTTTAATATTCGTAACTTGTTGTTGTAACTTGCAAGATTAAGGCAAGAGTCCTTTTGCCATTCATAATCAGCATCATTGATCAATCAATACAGATATTTGCGCAATCTGTCTGATTATATTCATTCCAGCAATAAGCACTACTGTACTTTGGTACATTTTCAGGAGGGAATATTTATTTGAAATCAGCGCGATATATCCAGACAAACCAGCATCTCAGTCTGTACACAGATTGGCATGTCTGGCAATTCAGGGACGTCCCAGATCGAAAAGCGCGATTCCTGAGCGACAATTACTACTCAGTTACACAATGCTGTTCGCTATCCAATCTTGTTGTATCGGTGAATTTCCTCAATGGCGCGCCTTTTTCCTACCAGCAACGACCTTAACTGGTATTTACGCAGGAATTTTCTAAATTTCAAATCTCCATATCGCGGTTTTCGCAATATCGCGCTACGCAGCCATCCCCACAGAATGGTCAGGCCACCCAATATATAAGGCTTTTCCGGTATGCGGTAGACAGCGCTGGCCAATATGTATAAGAATCCGGTGCCCATAAAATACTGGCCATAACCATGCCGCATCCTTCCGGTATAAATGCTTTGCTGGCTGGAGCCCATGGGGCGGAGATGAACGAAACGCAATTCAGGATCATCATCCCAACTACAGGCAATCCACCCATTCATACGACAGCGATGACAATCAATTCCATCCCACATAACTTCGCGAACAAAGCCCCCCATCTCCTTGAAGCATGATATCCGGTAAAATTTGGAAGCACCGATGGAAGTTTCATCCCCGTGCCGTTCGTTGACCAGACTGCCATTTTTTTCGATATACGCCTTGCCGCTACATGTCGCAATAAACGGATTGGCTTCCATCCTGTTAATGAGCGTTTCAAAATAGCGCTGAGGCAAGCGCAAATCGAGATCAAGCTTGCACAAATATTCATAGTCGTCAGGATTGATCGTTTCATAGCCGGCATAAAACGCATCGACAACCCCTGAACCCACAGCACGTCGCCCCCGGTCGGTACGTGTAACAATCCTGATCCAGTCATGTCTGTTCGCATACTCCGCCAGAATCCCGGGAGTCGCATCCGTGGAACCATCGTCCACGATGACCCAAAGAGCCGGCCGGATCGTCTGTGCGATGACCGTGTCCAGAGTTTGCCGCATGAAGGCTGCTTCGTTGCGACAAGGAGAAATTAATACGTAACTCTTGTCCGCAGGTTTCATGAAAGGTTCCAACCGACACAAAACATATGTATGCAATCCACAGCATCTTCCTTTGAACGTAACCGAGCATCACAGATATAAAGTCTGCATGAATCCAGAATCTTCTCCCGCAACTCATTCGACATTAGGCAAAGCCCCAAATTCAGCTTTATCACTCAGCACCTCCTCGATCAAATCTACGTCGATCGACTCCGCTCCGGCAGAAAATCCATAAACCAGCGCAGTATTGCAAAGTATGTTAATTCGCCTGGGTACCCCCTGACTCGCCTCTGCAATCCTGCTGCATGCTTCGGAAGTAAATAGCGGAGTCTCCCGGCCGGCTATTGCCAGCCTGTGCTCGATATAAGCCTGTACATCAGTAGCCGCAAAGGGCTTGATATGAAAATCAACCTCAACCCGCTGGGCAAACTGCTGAAGCTCCGGACGTATTAACAGTTCCTTCAGTTGCGGTTGCCCAACCAGCATAATCTGCAGCAGCTGATTTTTGTCTGCATTGATATTCGAAAGCATGCGCAAAGATTCAAGTGCATCTGGGCTAAGATTCTGCGCCTCATCTATGATCAGAAGTACACATTTCCCCAAACCATATTGCTCAATCAAAAAGCGCTGGAATGCATCAAAGAGTGCCACGTTGGACTTGCCTTCGTAATCAAGCCCCAAAGAAAGCATGATCCACTCAAGCAAATTGGATATTTCCCTGTGTGTGTTGTACACCAGGCCTACAGTATGTTCGGGAGCAAGATTATTGAGCAGGTGCCGGATCAGCGTGGTCTTGCCACAACCGATATCGCCACTGACCACCATAAATCCCGCCCTGTTTTTTATCCCGAACTCCATCGTCGCATAAGCGTATGAATGGCGGCGGCCAAAGAACAGAAAATCCGGGTCGGGCTGAATCGAGAAGGGATTTTCTTTCAACCCATAAAATTCTTGATACATACAGTTATTGGTATCCAGTATAGATTTTGCCTTGTTAAGCCCGAAACTCTCTGAATTAGCCTTCAAACAGCTGAATCCAGGTTTCAACTTGTAAAGAATCAATTGGCATGATACTAAAAACGGCGGCCAGAAGGGACTTAACCCATTTATACAGTTTTGCGATCCTGATAAATGCAATTGCTACAAGCAATCACTCAACTAAATCATTCAAATAACACTTCGTATTGCCATAGTCGATTTCAATCTGCCGCAGGATTTTCCAGCGTCTGCTCAACATATTGTTCACAGCTGTTGTGAATAATCAGAGCAAGTTTGTCCAGCATTTCATAACGTCTCCGATAAGCAGCACGCTTGCGGGACGGAATCTCGCTCATTTCCTTATATTTGACCAAGACCGGAATTTCAAAAAAACCGTTATCGAGCGCTGTCCCACCGTGCTCCATCCACACTTCGTTGTATGCCACCAACACTTTTTCCTTATGCGAATCTCCGAAGTATGGACTGTTATGCTGACGAAAATCGCTGGAAACCGCCCATATTCTGTCGATACCAATCTCCTTGCATAACAGCTTGAGTGCTACCACAAGCAGATCGCGCGGACGCATGCCGTGTAGTGCGCGCGTGAGGTCACGGTACACCCCTTGCGCCTCGTCCACATTCGATCCCTGCAACGCACCAACAAGCACGATAGGTTTACCCGCTTCGATCCCCAAAGTGAATGCAATTGAATAAAAACGCTGGTCGTCGATAAACAGATTGAGAACGATCTCGCCCTCGCGTAAGAACCAGATAGCTTTATCCAGCACCACGCGCAATCCCTTATATTCCTCATCCAGCCGAGCCAGTTCAATTTCCTCGAACGTCGCATGCGCGATAACGGCTGCCGGACCGCCAAGCATGCGGAAATGCTGGTCAATAGCTGCCAGCCGGCGCTCTAAGGGCCAGGTGTGATTAATGTAGGGCCAGTACATGGCTCCATGCATCATTGGGAAACGCTTCAAGGCTTGAGTCAACAATGGATTATCCGAGATGTCGTACCAATTCCGGATAGTGGAATAATACTTAACGGCTCGTGCCAGGAGGATCACCCTGTGCTTGATGCCCCTCAAATTCAGGGTGGGGTGCATCAATTTGCCTAATTGATGAACCCGCACCAACGTTTCGACGAAACCGACACTCATACCTGATTCTTGATGTTCCAAAATATTATCTCTTTGCCCGCACTCTACGCTCATTTGTATTCGATCAGGTGGGCCGTCTTTCCGACCAGCCTGTTATATAAATAATTCATCTGACCCATTACCTCCGGAAACTTGCTCAATACAAGAAACAGGGCATGCAACCAGTTTTCCTTCACCGATTTTCTGCCGCGCAAAGCAAGACGCACTACCTGGGCGGGATAAATCAACAGCACCGCCAGCCCCCAGGCTCCAAACCAGATAGCCAGGCTGAGTGCCAACAGGGGAAAGCCCAACCCCCAGAGCCAGATTCGCCTTGTTTCTTTCACTCGATGCCTCTCCTGCGAAGCCCCATGCAACTGGGCTCCCTCGGCATAGGCATAGCCACCACGTCTGCTACGCTTCCACCACTGCCCGAAGCGTGTCATAGCGGCATCGTGCCAGGCCATTTCAGCATCCAGCCGCCAGATATGCCATCCTTTTACTCTCAACCGGAGACATAGCTCCGATTCTTCTCCGGCAATCAGATCCGTACGAAACCCCCCTTCGGCCACGAACGCTTCCTTCCGCGCCATGGCAATTCCGCCGCATGCCTTAGTCAAGCCTGCTGCTGCATCCCACTCCATATCGCAAAGCAAATTGTAGATCGAACGATCCGGATACCGCTCCCTGAGGCGCCCACACACTATTGCAACTGTTTTGTTCGCTTCCAGAAACGTTGCAGCCGTTTCCAGCCAGCCGGGTACCAGTTCGCAATCGCCATCCACGAACTGGATATATCCCAGATCAGGTGCAGGTTTTAATAACAGTTTGCTTCCCTCATTCCGTGCCCGCGCCGCAGTAAACGGAACTTGCATATCCAGTTCGACCACGTCCACGCCCATACCCCGTGCCATAGCAACCGAACCGTCGCTGGAGCCGGAGTCAACATAGACCACGCGACTCGCAATCCGGATTACAGATTCCAGACAACGGCGCAGGCGCTCGCCCTCATTGCGCCCGATGACAACCACACCGACATTCATGACCGAAGCCCTGAATGCGTAATCTGCCGCGCACGGCCTGTGAGGATTGCTCGCAAGTCGCCCCACAACAAATCAAACATGAACCATTCTGGATCGTAATTTTTCCCTCCCGCACCGAGGCGCAAGCCTTTTCGTATCAAGAATGAAAAACGTCCAATCGCCCAAAGCAAATCCGCGATAACAAGACCGGAAATACCGTAGGATTTGACAAAGTATCGTCTGCGCGATTCATACCAGTATTTCGCTCTGCGCTTCCCGGTGGCGTGTATTCCGGTAGACGCCCCCTCCAGATGAATCACTCTTGAACTGGGTACGTACCAGCATTGCCAACCCGCCTGACGAGAACGGCGACAAATATCGACTTCTTCGAAATACAAAAAGTACCCTTCATCCATCAAGCCGATATCTTCAATAACCTGCCGGCGCATAATCATGCTCGCCCCTGACACCCAATCGCATTCATGTTCAAATACTGGCGGTGCAACCTTATGCCTGCCCAATAAACGACTAAGCAAACCCAAACGCGCCGCTCCCTCCAACTCGCCAAGCGGAGAGGGAAAAGTATGCGCGGAACATTCCACGCTTCCATCAGCATTTTCAAGTTCGCTTCCCGCTATTCCTGCCTCAGGGTGGGCACCCATGAAGCGCACCAGAGCCTTGATCGCCCCTGGAGGAACCACTGTATCCGGATTAAGCAGCATGATGTAATCAACAGGTTCGGGCGAAGATAATGCCATCCGGATTCCTGCATTGTTGCCAAACGCAAAACCCCCATTAAAATCAAGAGGAACAACCTCGACCCAGGGCTGCCAACCCTCGCGTTCAATCGCTACTGATAACTTTGCAACAGAACTTTCACCCGAGTTATTATCAACAACAACCACCTGAATTTTTTCAAGGTCTGATATTTGCACGGAAAGCGAATTCAGGCAGTCAACAACCAGATCTTCAGTACGGTAATTGACAATAACGATCCACAGGTTATCCATTCTTGCAGTATCCAGAAGAGTTCAACTGTTAGTCATTTCAGATTTTCAATGCCCGGAAACAGGGGGAATTTTGACCACAAAACCTGAACAAGCTGCCACTATGACCGCCCTCGGAAAATCCTGACAATCTTTTATATCTTAACATCAGTCAGGTTTAAGCGTCTCCTGTACGGAAGTACTAGAAATATCTGAATTGAATAAAAAATTCACAATCAATATTTCCTGAAGTAAACTTGTTTATTGCGGCCGGGAAGCTCGACAAGATAGACTCACATCAGAACAATGCAAGCCCATTTCGATGGACATCATTGTTGAACAGGTGAGGTTTTTTCTTCGGGTAGAATGCTCCGCGCTTGCCACTTGTTGTCTGGCTGCCAACCTGATGGAGTATGTGATTTTCGACATCCAACCGGGCAAGCCAGAGCTGGCAATTCATTAGAAAAACAACTTTTCGGAGACGTTTTGGTATATCAACTTGGTTACGTTCGAAAACCCATCAATGTTGCACCTTACCGCATCCTGTAACAAACGCACGAAATGCTATCGTGCTGAACTGCCTTTTGTGCATTTTGTAATTGCCAATGTCGTCAAATAAAACACTAACTCTAAAACAGCGCATTATGCATTCTGGATCCTGGACCATAGTTGGTTTTGGAACAAGTCAGGTGCTTCGTTTTGGGGGAAACCTCATTCTCACACGCCTCCTGTTCCCCGAAGCATTCGGGATGATGGCGATTATCAACGTCGCCTGTTACGGCATGACAGTACTTGTTGATATGGGGTTAGGACAGTCAATAGTCCAGAATAAGCGTGGAACCGATCCTGCTTTTATCAATACGGCATGGGTCATTCAGATATTACTGGGCTTGCTGATCTGGTTCGGACTGAGTGCCTTATCAATACCCATAGCAACGTTCTACGACGTTCCGCAGCTTGCAACCCTGCTTCCAGTCGTCGGGATTGGCTCCGTAATCAGTGGATTCAATTCGACAAAATTATATACAGCTCAGAGAAATCTGGAAGCCAAACGTATAACACTGATAGAACTTGGCTCATACTCTGTTGGCCTGATCTGTACCATTTATCTCGCGTGGCTGCAGCGATCGGTTTGGTCGCTGGTCTGGGGCGGTCTGATTACATCCGCACTTAAAATGTCTGCCAGCCATTTAACATTGCATGGGGTCAATAACAGATTCGTATGGGAACGCACCGCAGCGAGCCATTTGATACGGTTCGGGCGCTGGATCATGTGGAGCTCCATACTCAGTTTCATATCGGCTGAAGGCGCCCGAATGCTGATTGGCGCAGTGCTTGATATGCGCCAATTGGCTTTGTATACGTTGGCAAGCACAATGAGTCTAATGTTCTGGCAAGCCCTCCTCCAGCTGGCCTCCAGAGTATTTTTTCCTGCCTATTCAGAAGTTTATCGTGACAGGCCGCAAGACCTCTCTGCAGTTCTTTTCAAATCAAGACTGGCCATCACTTTGCCGAGTTGGGGGCTGGCTGTATTTTTTGTATTTCTGGGTACTCAACTGATGGGGCTGCTATACGACAGTCGGTATATTGATTCCGGCCCCATGCTGGAACTGCTTGCAGCCGGTACACTTGTCGGATGCATCTGGGGCTCTTATCTGGGCGTGTTGCTGGCAATCGGCAAAGTCGCCTCAATGACAATGCTGACAGCAAGTCAGATCGCATTGCAATTTGCCGGAATGCTTATTGGTTATCAACTTGGGGGAGGCATGGGCCTGGTAGCAGGTTTTGCTGCGTCAAATTGGGTAATGTACCCTGTGCAGGCGTTTGTGATGGCCCGCAATGGACTATGGCAACCCAAGCTTGATCTGCCACTCTTTGCTGCCTCGGCATTAATTGTTGCGTCAGCCTGGCCTCACCTGGCAATAAATTTCGGTTCCTGAACGATGCTGATCAACACATTATGCGCCACCCATATTTCCGATGACGGCGGTCCCAGCTATGCATGTCAGGCACTATTGGGAGCAATGCACACAGCAGGACTTGATGTGAGCCTGAGTTGCGTCTCAATCAAAAACAATATGTACAAACCTTTCTTCCGCCTTACCGTTCCGCTTTGGGCAAAACCTCTCGGTTACCGGCTTTTTTCCGGAGATACTTTGAAAAAATATACGGAATGGCGTTATCTTCGCTCGTATCAAGATTCGGATATTGCGTATCTGTGGCCCGGCACACCAATTGATATCTATCGGGCCATCAAATCCCGGGGGGGGATATTGATTACTGAAAATGTAAATACCCACCAGGCCACCAGCAAACAAATCCTGGATACGGAATATCAGCGCCTTGGTCTGATGCCCGACCATAGCATTAATGAAACAAGTATCGCTGACGAATCCGCCAAACTTGAATTGGTCGACTACGTTTTCAGCCCAAGCAACGAAGTCACGAAATCCCTGCTCGATGCCGATGTGCCTAATAACAAAATCCTCCCCACCAGCTACGGCTGCTACGAGTATGAAATACTGTCGCCCGAGGAAGTTTTCGGACGCGACAATAGAAAGGAATTGACCGCCATTTTCGTCGGCAGGATTGGTATTCGCAAAGGCGTGCATCTATTGCTCGATTATTGGGTCAAGGCAGGTATAAAAGGAAAACTGAAACTGGTTGGCCGATTTGAATCCAGCGTGATGCAATTGATTGAGCCTTATCTGCAGCGAAATGATATAGAACATGTACCTTTCACGAGCGACCTCAGATCGGTGTATTTGAATGCAGATATTTTGCTTTTTCCAAGTCTGGAAGAAGGCAGCCCTTTGGTAACGTATCTTGCCTTGGGAGCCGGACTGCCCTCCATTGTGAGCCCCATGGGAGGTGGGGGTGTTATCAACCATGGACATGAAGGACTGGTTGTCGACCCGCATGATACCGACAGATGGATAGAGTCCATACGCAGGATATTCACTGACACCGAGTTCAGGCAAAATCTCTCCCGTAATGCGTATAGCAAATCCACAGAATACACATGGAACGAAGTGGGACGCCGTCGTGCTGAGAGTTTGCGAGCATTGATTGCTCACAGGGCTGCGTAAAATTGCGCGCAGAAACTGCCTGAACCAAAGAAATGATCTGATATGCCAGAACATCTCCGAGCCCTAGTTGTTATCCTTGTCCTTGCAACGGCAACATTTGCATTCGCACATCGCCCGGCATGTGCCATTTCGGATGCGGGTGATTTTACTCGCCGGCGAAATCTCTGGTTTGCTTTGACACTGGCAGCATTTTTGACACAAACGTATTGGCTGTACTTTTTATTCGCCGCACTGCTGCTGCTCTTCTCAAACATGCGCGAGAAAAACCCGCCCGCCCTTTATTTCTTTGTTTTGTTTGTCATCCCAGAGATTATTTATCCATTGCCCGGGTTAGGATTGGTCAACTCTCTTTTTGATCTTACCAACGCCAGATTACTGGCATTAGCCGTTCTCCTTCCCGCATTTCTCGCCCTGCAAAAACAAAGTGACACTCTCCCCATCACCCGCACCGGTTCTGACAAGGCACTGATCGCTTACCTGCTGCTTACAGCCTTGCTCTACTTCCGCGAAGACAGCTTTACAAACGTCATACGCAGGGATTTCTATTTATTCATTGATGTTTTTCTTCCCTATTTTGTCATCAGCCGCTCATTAAAAGATTTGCAGTCCTTTCGCGATGCATTATTAAGCCTTGTAGTAGCCCTCATGGTGCTCGCAATTCTTGCAATTTTTGAATTCTCAAAAGGCTGGATTCTTTATTCAAGTCTGATGGCCATGTATCAACTGGAGGAAGGTTTCACGGCATATCTTGGGCGGGACGGCATGCTCAGGGCGCTTGCAACATCAGGTCAGCCAATTGTGTTGGGCTATTTGATGGTCGCAGGAATAGGCTCGTATTTGTTTATTCAGCGCTTCATCCAGAAAGAACTTATCCGCAGACTTGGATGGGCATTACTGATCGGCGGACTGATTGCGCCACTATCGCGTGGGCCATGGGTAGGTTGTGCTGTAATGCTGGCTGTTTTTACTGTCACGGGTCGATATGCGGTTCGCCGCTTAATAAGTCTTGCACTGGTTGCGGTTTGTGCTTTGACTTTAGCTTCCGCATTGCCAGGGGGTGAAAAAATAATCAATTTAATTCCTTTTATTGGAACAACAGACAAATACAATGTCGATTACCGCGAACAATTACTCGCCAACTCAATGATCGTCATCGAGCGCAACCCCATATTTGGCTCTATCGACTCCATCAATGCACCCGAGATGGAAGCCATGCGTCAGGGTCAGGGCATCATTGATATAGTGAATTCCTATATTTCAATAACCCTCCAGACTGGGCTCGTTGGGCTTGGACTCTTTATTGCTTTTTTTGCCTCAACGCTTTCTGGAATTTATCGATCTATGCGTTCAATCCCGGACAAGGACAGCGAAGAGTATTTGCTGGGTCGTGTCCTGCTATCCACGCTACTGGCCCTACTGATGATCATTTTTACTGTGAGCAGCATTAGTTTTATTCCAATAATATACTGGTCCATTGCAGGATTTGGGGTGGCATATACACAGTTTGTGCGGAAGCAAACTGAGCAGAAAAGGTTGAATCACACCAAGATGAGAAATCCGATATCCCCAACTTAGATACGAAAATCACCCAGCCTGGCTCAAGAAGTAATTTTATATATACTAACTATTTTTTAAAATAATTTGTGGCGACGCGTCGAATAGGCTGATCAAAATAAACATCAATCCACCAAATAAAGAGAAATAGAAATAACAACAATGCTATACCAGTATATGGTGCAAATTTGGCAACATCAAATGCAATGCCTTTTCTGAGCGCAACTGTTATCAACTCAGATAACGGAACATGCAGAACATATATTCCATAGCTTGTTACCCCCAGCAAAGCATACATTTTTCTCAAAATGTACACTTTCGGCTCTGTTGCTGAGGACAAGTAAACAATAGCCGGAAAACAAATAGTAACTACAACAATATCAAACCAAGGGCGAATTTCAGATGATGGATCCGAGCAGAGAATAATAAAAACGATAACAATTGGCACCCATGATGGAACATGCAATATCTGTTTTTTTTGAAACTTGTGAACCAACAGTCCCGCACAAAACGAATATATAACTCTCGGAACACCAACAAAAATATCTTTCCAATAGAACCCTGCATCCAAATTGCCCACAAAATACACACATACGCAAAGTGCAATTGCAGAAATAGCAGCAATAATGAGCATTCTGCCATACGTTAATAAAGGATAGAAAACTGCATATAAGATGTTGGAAAATAATTCGAATAATAGCGACCATGATGGAGCATTAATAGGATAGAGCATTGAAGTCAACGGCGTTGGAATCATTAAAATTGCCAGTGTGGCATTTGTCATAAATCCAAAAGCAGTCCAACTGTCGGAATGATTTCCGAACAGCGCTATCCCCAACAAATATATGATGCCAAGAAGAGTCCCGAGTAGATACAAGGGATATAAACGTATTAGCCTAATAAGCATGAATTGCCATGGAGACAAACCACTCGCCAATCTTTTACTATATGCCTCAGCAATAACAAAGCCGCTTAATACAAAAAAAAGATCGACCGCAAGATAACTTTCCGTAAACTCGATTCCGCCAAAGTAATTCCCAGTGTGTCTTAACACAATCATCAGGGCAGCAACCCCCCGGATTCCATCGAGAGTGAGATATTTGTGACGTAAAATTGAAATTTGTAGCTCCCCAAGGCATAAGCCGCATTTACCCAACTAAAGCATTACTGGCAATCAATACCCGCCAAATCCGAAATACTCCACTGAACACACAAAAAATAGCGTTCGCATTACATAACGCTTAGTTTTATACGGCAGGTCTGTAAATTGCCATACAGAACAACACCAGTCCTAATTTCAACTTAATGTTTCTTGGTTATATTAAAGTTATTACCAATTCAGATTCAGCAATTTTTATGTAAAAACTTGAGGGCACTCCCCTTTGTGCTCATTATAGTTTGCATCGATTTGCACTCGCAACATATTGCTCCTCAAGCATGAACATTGTTGTAATATGTCACTCTTTATTGAGATTGGTTTGCAATTCTTCAGTGGATTAGGATTAACAATTCCTTCAACTGAATATGGCTTGGCAATCAAAACAAAACAGTCATACCAAAACACTTGCAGCATTCACTCGCAATGAGACGTAATTTAATCTTGCTGCGCTCAGCCCCTTTCAAGATTACATGCTTGCCAGAAGTAACATGTATCCAACCAACTGCTATCAGCAATAGCAAAGGGTGAATCGTCTAGAAAACACACATTAATATCTTATCGACAAGATTTCTCCGTAGCCGATTTGAGGTAGAATTTGCCATTCGCGCAACACTCTCCAAACGCTGGGCATACATAAATCAGACCTGCTGAATAAAATGAACAAACCAAAATTAAATTGCAGAATATTGCAGAACAATTGCATTGGAATAATATTTGGGCGAAGGAACAACATATGAAGTGTCTCATTCTGGGGGGTGGCGGCTTTATTGGATCACATCTGTGCGAGGCATTGCTTGCTCAGGGCCACCATGTTCGCATCCTGGATCGCCCAAACCTTGCGCGCTTCAAGCCATTTGGGTATGAAGAAAAAGTTGAATGGATTGATGGTGATTTTGTTAACAGAAAAGATGTGGACAATGCAGTTTCCGGCTGCGACATTATCTATCATCTTGTTTCCACGACTCTTCCAAGCTCTTCCAATGCAAACCCGGCATATGATGTCGAAACAAATGTCATTGGCACACTGCATCTTTTAGAAGCAGTTCGAAAGCACAAAGTCAGGAAAATAATTTTCGTCTCATCAGGCGGAACTGTTTATGGAATTCCGGAAGAAATCCCTATCAGGGAAACCCACCCGACTGAGCCGATTTGCTCCTACGGAATCAGTAAATTGGCCATTGAAAAGTACTTGAATCTGTTCAACTTGTTGCACGGTATTGAATATTGTGTTCTGCGTTTCTCGAATCCCTTTGGCGAAAGGCAACGTGTTTCCGCGGCACAGGGAGCGATCACCGTATTTATCAGTAAAGCGCTGCGCAACAAGGAGATTGAAATTTGGGGCGATGGCTCGGTTACTCGAGATTATTTTCATGTGAGCGATGCAGTATCGGCCTTGATCAAGGCTTTATCATACGAAGGTAATAATCGAGTGTTTAATATTGGCAGTGGTGTTGGCCGCAGCCTGAATGAAATTCTCGATGCTATTGATACCCTGACTGGGACGCCTGTAAAACGCGTATATTTACCTTCCAGGGCATTTGATGTTCCAGTAAACATACTGGATATTTCAAAAGCCGCAGACCTTCTTGATTGGAAACCGCAGATGCCATTTATCGAAGGCTTATCCAGAACTGCTCAATGGCTTAAGCTCCAGGATACAGCAAACCGCTAATCGTAATAATATGCATGGGGCACAATATCAGCCATGTTAAGTACTGTCCCAACAAGCTTTTCTGCAGGCAGCAAGAGCAGACTGTCCTCAATTTCTTTCCTGGTGGACATCCCATTTGCAACCACCATGAGAACGCAATCAACCTGTGGCAGGAGTGCAATAACATCATCTGCGGCAAGTATTGGAGGCAAGTCAAAGATGACAATACGCGATTTATAACGTTCACGCAGATCCGCGACCAGGTTTGCAATTTTTACAGAAGAAAGCGTCTCTGAAGAATTTATCACAGGGTTCCTGGTTGGCAATACCACCAATCTAGGCAACTCCGGATTAACAAGCACGTCCCTCAGTTCAACTGTTCCATCCAGCATATCATTCAATGAATGTTCCATGGGCATTCCAAGATAGTCTCCCACCTTGGGACGGTGCAAGTCAAAATCCACCAGCATGGATGTCTTGTTCGTTTGCTGGGCAATACTCATGGCGAGATTAATCGCAAGCACAGTTTTCCCGGCTCCAGATGTAGGCGAAGTAATCGCCAGAGTACGCCAGCCTTTCTCATCCATCTTTTGCAGAACATGTGTTCTCAGGAAGTCAAAGTTCACTCCCTTTGGATCATTCTTGTTGAATGCCACAATGCGGTTTCTTTCAAGGTGCTCCATCTTCGGCTTGATTACACGTGTGTACTCATAGCGGATATTCCCCAACTCCTCATGGACAGGAGAAACTGGCGAACTGAAGCTAACGCGCTGACCTTCCGATCCTGGCCGTGGTCGTCCGGCCTGGCTTGGCTGCTGTGCTTTTACTTTCTCAATTGCCTGTTTAATACGTTCCATTCATTTCACCCGTTCAAAATTTTCCAGCGTGACCGTAACAACGCGATGATTCCACGCAAACTCCTGTTTTTATTGGCTTCAATTTCTTCCTCGGTATGTAAATAGGGAATGATCGCCAGCGGACGCGAACCTAATACATGGGCAAGCGCTTCAGCCCCACGTATCCGCTTATCCATCGATTCCAGTAACATGACAACACCGAGTGCGGAAGCGAGCGCGATGAACAATCCCATGGCAAAAATCTTCTTGCGATTAGGCTTGAAAGGTTTTTCAGGCAAAATCGGTGGCTCAAGCAGGGAAAAGCGCTCTGATTTATTTTCACTCTCCAGACTTTGAGCAATCTGGGCATTCATTTTTTTATTGCGAAGTTCATCAAATTTACTTTGAGCAATATCGCGATCGCGAATGAGAATATCCAGCCCTTGCGCCACTTTTGGAGTCAGTTCCATAGCATGCTCATTTTCGCTGATTTTCTTCTGCAGCATCTTTTTCTGATTTTCGAGCGAATCCAGCCTGGCTTTCACAGCATCGATTTTCGCCTGCACAGTAAATAACGCCAGATTGGTGACACGGCCTGCCACATTGTTGCTTGCCTGTGAGGTATCCAAGCCTTGCTCCAAAGCATCAATCTTGCGTTTGAGTGCCTTGAGGTCTGGATGGGATTCCGTATAGATTGCCGAAAGCTGGGTGTATTCCGCCCTGAGCGCCGGCAAGGTCTGTGACGGATCATCGCTCATGCCATGTCTGGCAACCGAACGCTCTGCTTCAAGTGAACGAAGCTCCTCATTGCCGCTCCTGATGTCACGTTCAACCTGATACAAGTCATTCTCTGCCCGAGCCATTATGGTCGTACGTAAAGTCAGTTGCTCAGGCAGGTTATTTTTATTCTGCTTCTTATACTCACTGATCTTCTCCTCCAATCTGTCCACTTCGGCCTTGAGCTTATTCGATTCCTGGCTGAAAAACTCTGCAGTTTCGGTGGCACCCTCGGTTCGCAATTTAACGTTCCAGTCCAGGAACAGGGTAACAAGATCATTGGTGACATTAAGCGCAACTTCAGGCTTTCTGTCTTCATATGATATTGTGAATGCCGTCGTCGTATGCCCCTGCTGATCGGAACCGATCAACTCAACGGAAATTCTGCTCCGCATCATGTCAATCAACTCGGTCGTGGTTCGAGACCCGGCATTTTCTTTAAACAGCGTGTGTTTGTTGATAATCTGCATCAAGCCGTCGCGAGTCATTACCCGCTGCTTGATGACTTCGATTCGTTCGCCCAGATCATTTCGACCCGCCCTGGGCACTACTCCCTCAAGTACTTGTGGAGTTTCTACCATGATGGTTCCTGTGGCACGATAGAACGGTGGTAGAAATAACGCAACGGCAGCCGCAACCAATATTCCCGCAAAAAAGATGCCAATCAGGTAAGGGGAACGGCGGCGTATGATCGCAAGATAATCTGACAGGGTTAATTCGTATTCAGTAGCCATGGTAAATACAATTCGTTGAATTCAGAAATCGGGATTTAAATATGTAAAAGTAAACCCGGCTATGTTTGTAGAAATGCGTTCAGCAGCACCTGTCCGAGTAGTCAAGTGCCGATAATACGTACGCATTGTCCACAAATCAGTAAGATTGTGATCTATCCAGAGGCCGGAAGTAGTGTCGGTGATATCATCTGCCATAGTAGGTGAAAGATTTTTTTGCCGTTCCAGGTTGACACCCATACTGGTAAATTCGCTCAAGGTATAAATCCAGTTTCCCCTCACGTAGTCAGATTTCAAGAATCCGCCCAACCCGCTAGGTCTGATCATGCGACCGGCACTCAATATCAGCTGTGTCTGTTGCCCTGTATAATGCGCCGTGATTGAACCAGACCTATCCGATTTGCCGCCACCCACTCTGGATACGCCAACTTGCATGGACCAATCCATATATTCAGTTTTCCAGTCCAGCCCCAAAATCGCATCAACAAGACTGCTGGATATCTCACCACCTGTTGGCATATATTTATTACCTGACACCCCGAAAAAAGTTGAGCCTTGCTCGCTCAAAATATAATTGAATCTCAGACCACCAGATCGTATTGAATAGTCAAAGTAGTCGCCTCCGCCTGTATAGGTAACAACTTCATATTCACCATTCATGGAGAGCGAACTACGCTCACTCAGCTCTTTATTCCAGTTTCCTGACAGAGTGCGGGAAGTACGGGTACTATCTATTGGAACACGGCCTGTAGCGTCGGCCCCAGCCGTATCGCGAGTGGGCTCTTTAGCGTATCTTGTATAAAGACCGTATTCTCCCGTCTGACTGCTGTGCAACCAGTTAAGAAATGCACTTGGGTTGTCGCGATCCGGGGTCAACGTTTTGTTTGAGGAACGCACCATCTGAAGCACAAGCCCGGTTGATATTTCGTTCTCGTCAGTTCTTCCGGTAAGCGTATAACCGGGATCAAACAAAGCTCTCCACACGCCCCTTTCTGGCGTTGGAGACATGGTTGGATTTGTTTCATACTCCGTCGAAACGCTTGTTGACACTGTACTCTGCCAGGAAATGGCTTTCCCCTGCCCTATGAAAAGCAACTGCCCGACAAGAAGAATGAAAACCCATGCAACTCGTTGTAATTTCAATTAAATACTCCGCATCTTCATTAAGTCCAGAATCTCAGCTCTCATCCTTATTTAACCAGGTTATTCGCAATATGAATTAAAAAAACCAGGAATCAGGGCACCACAATCGTATCGCCCGCCTTGAGCAAAACATTGGTCGACACGTTCTTTCCTGAAAGAATATCCTTATAATCCACAGGCAATACCTCTTGCCCATCCGGTTTGGTTCGAATCACTTTAATACTGCCTTCATCTGCAAACCTGTCCAGGCCGCCAGCAAGGCTGATCGCCTGAAGCACGGTAGTAGGGCCATTGATGATTAAAGGTCCAGGATGCAACACCTTGCCCGTCACAAAAGCACGATTTCCTTCGATTCCAACTATCACAACTGTAACAATAGGTTCAGGAATGTACTTCTTGAGTTTTTCGGCGATACTCTGCTCAACTTCCGGCGTGCTTAATCCTGCCACTTCAACACGACCTACCAAAGGAAAAGTAACACTTCCGTCAGGCAGAACCACAACTTCTCTTTGTAATGTTGTTTCACGCCAGACAGAAATCATCACTCTGTCACCCTGGTGCAAGCGATAGACATTCTGTTTATCCGCTGCAACAGCAACTCCGGCACTCACATCCATACACAACAAAAAAAGTGTAAAGAATATAACCCTGAACATATTTCAACACTCCCTCAGTAATCCATCATAAATAAATCATTTTTTCCGGAACTCATGATCCCCTATGGCCAACCAGCCAGAAACGATCCTCGCGGCGCACCGCCAGCAACAAGGCATTCAAAAATGCCTGCTGAATCCGGTAAGATGCCTGCTCATCGTTGGATATTGAGGAAACCCGAACCAGTAGACCGTCCGGTACTTTTCCACTCAGCCCGTAAACTATTGCCGTCAATTTCTGCTCAATCCAGCCTCGCGTAAGTGAGTCACCTACCCTGATCCAGTAAGTGATTGGTTCATTCCGGGCACCCTGTTTTGCAACCAGATGCATTACCGGTATCCGTCCGACTGCCGTGTCGACAAAAGCTTTTGTCATTTTCCCAATATGAAAACCGCCTGCCGCATAGCATATCTCAGGCCTATGTGCATGCATGTCTGTCTTCTGCACATCCCCATATGCTATAGAGAGCATGATGTACTGACCCTGTTTATTGACATATATTCGCGAAAGTGTCTGATTGTATATCTCGGCAAGCCCCCCTTTTATTTCCGGATTAATGATGGAACTTACATTGGATAAATCCAGTTTCCAGCCATTGAATTCTTTTGGAATCAGTGTTTCCAGATTAACCTGCACTTGCCGCCCAAGTGATGTATCGACTGGCGTCATTACTTTTGCCAGGACGCTGGATAACACCATGAACATCCCCAAAGTAAAGCTGACGATCAACGATTTATTCACCGATCTCATCTCGCGGGCTGCCTGGATTTTTCTGCTCGTACTTTTACAATCAATTGCAGCAAAGAATCCATGCCAAGAATCAGAATCAACGCGCTCAAGAACAAGACCATACCGGCAAATCCATGCAGGAATCCCTGCCCGGCCTCATCTCCAAAATAATATGTAACCAGCGTGAGTGTCATAACACGTATCACATTGGCAGCAAATGAAATCGGTATAATTAAAATTGCCAAAGTTACATTCCGAAATAACGAGGTATGGCGCACCACATTCAAATAAAACAGCCCAAGCGACTCAAGCGTCAATAGTGTTTGCAACCCTGCGCAGGCATCGGCGACCAGCAGTTGATATTGCCCGATCTGCAACACAACACCATTGCGCGCAATAGGATAATCGGCCCAAAACAGAATATTTGTTGTGACATAAGAAACCGCCATTTTCATCGGCATGGTAAGCATGGTCACGATGGTTCCCGGCAAAGGAAGCATGAACAACAAAAAAAACAACGGGAACCACATAATTTTAAAAGCACCGCTACCCCGTTTAATCAGCAAAATTGCCGCCAGCATCCAGATTAAAGAACCAAGTTCAAAAAACATCATCTGTTGTGAGCGACCCAGAATATAGCTTCCTATTGCCACAACAAAAACCGCCCACCCACTAACGAATGCCAGACGATTTACTTCGCTTTCGATCATGCGAGGCCATTGACGATGCATAAGCCATACAGAAAGCGCAAGAATAACCGGACCATGCGCCTGCCCTTCTGTGGCCCATAACCCGTTTGACAGACTATATAAAGTCGGAATGTACATGACCACAATCCCCAGAAGGATCGGCCACCATTCCGGCATGGCTGCTTTCAGTGCAGACATTCTGGCTGTCGAATTAACCATGATTGAACCGTTAATCAGGCATTGAGCCAAAAAACCGAAATAAATTCAAACAGTATTAATGCCACTCCCAACCACCCTCACACACCCAGGGACTGCCCTAGGGTGTAGCTGTAGCAGTTGGCGCAGGCGCATTGAGGTATTCAATTTTCGCCGCTGCACGCAAATGCTTGATTTCCGCTTCCGCCATCTCTCTGACTTTTTTGTTGAATAAAAATTGTTCTATTTGCGGAGCCGCCGTTTGTACTGAAATTGGACTGATTCTGATATTGGTAATGTAGTTAATCATACTGTTACTTCCCTCATTGACAATAAAAATCTGTCCTTTATGCATCTCTTTGAGTTTTGACACCATCTGCTCTGGCAGATCCGTCGTACTACGGGATAATTGCCCGCGCATATAACGAACATCATGCTTGTCCAGCCACGATGAAATCATATCCAGGGATTTTGCGGAATCCACAACTGCCCTGAGTTCATCACTGAAATCCCGGGTAGCTATCACCAATTGCTGCACATCAAATTGCTTGCGCTGCGCAAAATATTCAGGATGGCTTTTAAAGTAATCATTGATCTCAACTACCGAAGGCTTTTCAACTTCACTGCCAATGCGACGCAAGTATGCCTGTGCGATGATTTGCATTTTTGCACGCTCGATTGCCTGCACAACTTCTGTTGTACGATCAATCTCGTTTCGCATCGCTTCGTCCAGCAATAACTGACGATCAATCAGCGACTCCAGCAATTGTTTGGTCGCCTCTTCCGTCTGTTCAGGTCTGACACCCGCACGTTTTAGCTCATCGTTCACTTGAAGCACCGTAATCTCTTTTCCATTCACTCTGACCAGAGTCTGGCCTGCTTTTTTTTCCTTGCTGCCACAAGCGGAAAGGGTCAGTATTGCTCCCAATACCAGGACCACAAACAACGCGCGCATTATTTCATCCGGCAAACTGTTCTTCGCTATTGAAACTTCATTAATATTGTTCAAAATATATCCTTTCAGTTTCATCAACACATCATTCAACCAACCTGGCCGGCACAGACAATACTAGTATGCATTATCACGGCGCAACACCACCCATGCAGTACGCATGATAATCCACAAGTCAAACCAGATTGACCAGTTTTGCAGATAATACAAATCGTGATCGATGCGTTTTTGCATCTTATCCAGCACTTCTGTTTCACCACGCATGCCGTTTACCTGTGCCCAACCCGTTATTCCGGGACGAACCTTGTGACGCAACATGTAACCCTTGATAAGTTTGCGATATAGCTCATTATGAGCCACTGCGTGCGGACGCGGACCGACTATACTCATTCTGCCTTGCAGCACATTAAAAAACTGCGGCAACTCATCCAGAGACGTGCGGCGCAAAAATGCGCCCACCCTGGTCACTCGCGGATCGTTTTTCTGGGCCTGCGCCACGTTTGCCCCGTCTTCACTCACAGTCATGGAACGAAATTTATAGACAGTGATTTCCTCACCGTTAAGACCATAACGGCGCTGCCTGAAAATTGCCGGGCCAGGAGAGGTAAGCACAACGGCCAATGCGATAACCAGCATAACGGGAGATAACAACAAAAGAATTATCAAGGCCAGCACAAAATCGCTGGCATTCTTTACCACGCTATCCACCCCCGAAAACGGAGATTCGCATACTGCCACAACCGGAATCCCCCCCACATTGTTGAAACGGGCCTGCATCAAATCGAAAATATAGACATCCGGCAGGAAATAGACCGAAGCTGTGGAGTCATGCAAGCCATCAATGATTTCGCGAATGCGCGGCTGGGCTGACATTGGCAGGCTGATAAAAATCATCTGAATATTATGTTTTCGCGCATAAGCGACAACTTCTTTTATTCCACCCAGACGTGTCCCGAGTCCTTCCGGAACCCGATCATCTTCCCGCTCGTCAAAGAAACCGCGAATATCAATGAGCAGATAGGGAAATTCAGCTATGCGCTTGACCAGCTTGAGGCTGGTCTCATTGGCACCAACAACGACTGCTGAGCGCAAACCACCCTTTTTGCGCTGCTTGTCGGCAAGGAAACGCACCGTTATATGGCTCAATATCAGAGCGATTGGCGTAGCAATAAACCAGGTCAGAATGACCTGTTCAGAATAATGACGTGAGAAATTGGCGGCATAATTCAATACCAGCAGAACAACAATAACGATACCCCAGCCGACCAGCGTATCGCGAATGTATTCCAGCAAATTGCCATTGCGCCACCTGCGATAAATCGATGTCTGTTCATAAACATACGAAGAGATAAAAAAGCTGATGATCATCAGCACAAGATAATACCCGGTGAACACCTGATCGTACGCCCAGGTCACTATTATCAAAGTCCCCCATGTGATAAATGGATCCAGTAAGCGTTTGAAAAATGAAACTACAGGGATATCGTTAGCAGACATGACTTTCCAAACTGTTGGCGTGTGATGATCGGCTTGTTGTCAGCCAAATAGCCGCTCACACACTTCAAGCAATGAGAAAAAATTGGATAAAAATGGACAGTTCATCATGGCAAATATTTTTCGGGTTAATTGCAGCTAGATAATTGGCATCAATACATTAAATATAGTTACGCATCTCAAGCTGGAACCGCTCTGCAATTTGGTTACTGACCTGACAAATTGGCAGGACACATTTTCATTTGACTAGCGAACGCAATTTCTCCCGCTTAGCCGGACTTTTTACTTTACCAGAAAACCCTATTTGCATCACGTGTATATGTAATATACATCGCTCATCAGCACATTTTATTGAGCATATTGCCTTGTTTTGTCTGAATAATCTCGCAATCCACCAGTGACGCATCTACAGATCGCGTTGTAAAAGGCAACCCCGCCACTTGGGCGGGGTTGCTGAAGATTAAGTTACGCTGCTTACGCCCTCAATCAAAGTGCTCGTCTTTCCGGCGACGGGCACTTAAACCAAACAGTCCCAGACCCGCCAATATCATCGCAAAGGTCTGAGGCTCGGGAACCGGCGCCATGCTGGTGAAATTTACGCCAACGACAAAATCGTCATAATCCGCATCGCCACCAAAACTATCGTTAAAACCCAGAAGATAATCAAAAGCGCCGTATTTGTTGGTCTGTCCCCTCAGAATGGCGAAACCAAAAGGTTT
>JBNLBY010000033.1:0-25371 GCA_050303535.1 Sideroxydans sp.
CGGAATGCCGCCGCCGTTGTCGCGCACCCTCAGCAGCTTGATGCCACCGCCTTCCAGTTGCACCGATATTTCAGTTGCCCCCGCGTCCAGGCTGTTTTCCAGCAGTTCCTTCAGGGCCGAAGCCGGGCGTTCGATTACCTCGCCAGCGGCAATCTGGCTGACGAGCAGGTCGGGGAGCAACTGGATGGATGGCATGGCGCGGATTATACCGGATGCCGCTGGTCATATCGGGGAGGCACAAGGTCTGTCTTGTCAGGCGGGGAAGGACAACAGCCTCCACCGCAATTTGCCGCACATAAAATGAAATTGTGGTTCCGGCATAACCTGCTACGCAGGTTAGCCTTCACCGCAAAATATCGCACCTTCCGTGAAGGTGCGACATTTTGTCGCGCGACGATTTGTCACATTCTCAGGATTGAAATAACTATCTAGTATTCGTCCCGATTTATTAATAGAAAAAATCAGGGGGATGCATGAATAAGGGTCTTACTGCATTGAGCGCACTGCCGCTCGTGCTGTCTATGTCGTTAATCAATCAGGTTTATGCGGAAGAAGCGTCTGTCGCACCGGTGGCGGAACAACCGGCTGCTGCAGATGATACGGCCTCGACCGAGTCGAGTGCTGCGCCCGATCAGGCAGTGTCGAATTCAAAAACCTCCAAAGGAGGTGCGACCAAAAAAATGCTGGGGGAAGTGGTTGTCACTTCCACAACGATCGACGATCGCTTTAATTCCAAGCGCGGCGAACCTAGCAATGTCAACAATATCAGTGGTAAACGCGTGGATGAAGAACACGGCAAGAGCGTCATCGATGTCCTCGAGTCGGTTCCTGGCGTGACTGCCGAAGTGCAGAGCGGCGATTCGGTCAAGATCATGTTGCGCGGTGTTGAAGCGCAGCGCTATATGGGTGAGAAGCCGGGTGTGGCGATCGTCATCGATGGCGTGCCGGTGCAGGAGCGTACGGGACGCGTCAATATCGATCTGGATAATATTGATTCGATCAAGGTTATCAAGGGTGGTGCTTCCTATCTGTTCGGTGAGGATGCGCTGTCGGGTGCGGTGATCATCACCACCAAACGCGGCGCAAAAATGGCCGGCGTGACAACCAGCGCAGAAGTGGGGAGCTTCAGATATCGCAAGGGATTGCTGCGGATCGGTTTTGCCAGCAACGACTGGACCGGGCATATCCAGAAATCCAGGGCGATGTCGGATGATTTCTATGACCAGGGTGCGTGGTCGCGGGATTACCTGGACGGGAAATTGCAATACCTGATCGACGAAACCAGTGATGTGATACTGGGCTTCGAACACTCAATACGCGCCAAAGACAGCCACGGGACGGTGAAAGGCGTGACCAATGCATTGCTCGATCCGCGCAGTGTGGATGGCGGCAAGGATTACGCGCGCAAATACGACGTCGAACTCAACAAAGTAAATCTTTCCTATGCCAAGGATATCGATACCAGCACCAACCTGTTGGTGAACACCTATTTGTTCAAGGATCACACTTACGGCTGGCAGAACCCGAACGGTTATTTGCGGGATGATGTGGGTAACCTGCTTGGTGATATGTCTACAATGCGGGATGTCTATGTAAGTGGCAGAGATACCAGGCAGACGCAAACGGGCGCAAAGGCAGAATTGCGCAGCAGTGGTGAAGATGTAGGCATGATGGCCGGTCTCGACCTGCAACGCTTCGAAGACAAGACGCACACCAAAAATCTGGTGAGTTATACCAAGCGCAGTTCACCTGTTACCAACAGCAATCCGCTAGAACCCGCCGGGAAGGTAACGGAGGACAGTGTTTCATCCTCGGACACTCGAGCAGTGTATGGCGAGTACAAATGGCTGTTGGCGGAACTGTGGACTGCAACCCTGAATGCGCGCTACGACTACATCACGGAGAAATACACCAGTAATATTTACCTGACAAACGGCAAAAAAACTTTCCGCGTTTTGTCGCAGCGTGCCGGGCTGAACTATGCAGTGGATAATGATCATGAAATATATTCCAACATTTCCAGCGGATTCCGCGTGCCGACTATCAGCCAGTTGTATGGCGGGTCGATCACTCCGACGGCGACGGTTGCGGCGAATCCGGATCTGAGACCGGAAAAATCCTGGAATTATGAAATCGGGATGCGCTCCGTGAGCGAATGGTTCGGTATTGCAGTGGATTCCGATGTGGCGGTTTTCCAGATCGACCGGCACGATTTCATCCTGAATACAGGCGGCCAGTACCAGACAAATGGTACCGAGCAGTACCAGAACATCGGCGGGGTACGCAACCGCGGGCTGGAACTGGGGATGAGGACCGATTCAAATCTGACCTGGTCGGGTGACGTGGCTTATACCTATTTGCGCGCAGTTTTCTCACGCTACGATAATTACTGGATGGGTATGGGGAATCGTTATTCAGCTCAATACTATAATGTGCATTATTGCAATACCGGCAAAACCGTGCCACGTGTACCGAAACACAGGATCAACCTTACTACACGCTACCGTCCTTCTTCTGCATGGACCTTCACCGGGGAAATGAACGCACAATCGGGAATTTTTGCCGATGAAGTGAATATCGTCTGGGTCGGCGGGCGCTCGGTATACAACCTGATGGCCAATTACGACATCAAGCTCGGAAAGGACATGGAATTATCCCTGTTTGGCCGCATCGACAATTTATTCGATCGCTTCTACTACCGCACCATACGCGGCAATTCCGACAGTAATGAAGATAAAGTTTACAACGCAGAAGATGTGTCGATCGTAGTCGATCAAGGACGCGTCTGGACAGCCGGTTTGACATTGAGTTTTTAGGAATCGTGATCATGAGAAAAAATACGATATTGATGTGCGCGTTGCTGGCAGCGATACCGGCATTGGCCGCCCGGGATGGCAAGCCCCAGACAAGCATGTATGCTGATCATGACCACGCGGCGATGATGCGCGGCATGGGCAGGCCGGCTGCCTGGACGCTTTATCCTACCCTGAAGGCCAGGACCAGCGGCGAGCGCCGCGAGAGCATGAAGACGGTCATCATGCCGCAACACATCGTGACGAAAAGCATAGATGCCTGGTCCAGCGATCTTGAGGACGCCAAGGCGCATCGTCAGTTGCCCATGGAACTGGGTGGTGCCATGCTGGATAAGCCTGCCACCGGCGGTTTCAACTGGTTGTCAGCACGCGAGGAAAAGGGCAATAGCGTGCGAGTTGCTTCCATGGTGCAGCCATTTGGCGGACGCGGCGGCAAGAACCCGACCGCCATGTTCATGCTGCAAAAAAATGAACTGGAAATCATTCCGCAACCCTATCCGCGTGAACATTCGCGTTATCGCGCCAATGAGGACTGGAAGTTCCTGGTGAGATACAACGGCAAACCGCTATCCGCTCAGGTGGTCTATCTGGAAACATCCAATGGCAGCATGTCCGAATTCAAATCGGATGCGAAAGGCGTGTTCAGCATTCATGTGCCGGACGATTTCAAACCGCAAAAAGAAAACAAGGCAGCAAAGGGTGGGCATAACCACGGCAGGCCCGGTGCGGATTTTGTATTGGCGACTGAATACACCGATGGAAGCAAAAAATACCTGACAGCATTCAACAGCAGCTACGGCCCGAATGCATTTGATCAGCGCAGTTTGGCGATGGGTCTGGGATTCACCCTGCTGGGCATGGTGGGTGCGGCGCCCTTGTTACGCAAGCGCAAGACAGAACAGAAGGATGGGGAGAACGGCAATGCTTAAGTCACTATTTCCGACATTGGGTCGAGTCCGATTCACCGTGCAGATATTCATGCTGTTCTTCATCGTCTATGGCGGTGCGCTGCTGGGCAGTTATACCGTGGATCGCATTTCCGGAGCCTTGCCTGCGCTGTCCTGCGCCTACGACAAATTGACCGCCGATCATTGCATCCTGATCGTTAACCAGCACCAGTTGCATCATCGTGTGGGTGAAGCACTGACGAGAGTGAAGGATCTTACGTTCAATGTGTTTATTCCGACATTGACATCGGTTGGCGTGTTTTTCATGTTCTTCTTCTTCCTCAACAAGATGTTCTGCGGCTGGATATGCCCGCTGGGAACAGTGCAGGAGCTGTTGTTCCGTATCGGCCGCCGCCTCGGGCGTCCGCTCAACCGCTTCAGGCAGGAAAATGTCGGCAGAGTGCGTCCGGTGAAATGGGTGATGTTGCTGGTGCTGGTATTGGGGTTGCCGCTGCTGGCAGGGATGGGCGTAACGCCAAATGAAGCAGGCGATCCGTTCTGCCAGGTGTGTCCGTCGCGCATTGCCACGACGTTGCTGACAGCGAATACCGAACAGATCGCGGTGCGTACTTCGACCGGTATCAATTTATTCCTCGGGGCAGTCGGCAATGCGATGTTCGGGTTCATGATCATCGCTGCATTGGCAGCGCGCCAGCCGTTCTGCCGTATATGCCCCTTGCTGTCATGGAATGCGTTGTTCCAGAAACTGTCGCCGATGCGTCTGGTAAAGAAACAATACGACAAATGCGAGAAATGCGGCGTGTGCGCCCAGGCCTGTCCGATGGATATTCACGAGATCGGCAGCGAACATGGCAAGAAAGCATTCCATGAGGACTGCACCCTGTGCGGCCGCTGTGCGGAATATTGTCCGGATGACGATGTGATCCAGATCAAATTCTTTGGCATAAAACTGTTTGGTTCGTCGCGTGATTACTACAAAAATCGTGTGAAGCGCGAATCGCCGGAAGGCATGCCGAAGAAACGTGTCATCAATATCCAGTTTGCCAAACCGAAGCCCGAAAATGGTTGATTTGCTGGACACCTCTCTGCTGCCGCAGCAGACCACATTGTTCACTGTATGGCTGCTTGGTGTCTCGCTCGGGTTGACCGCATGCACCGCCACTTGTCTGCCGTTCATGGGTACCTGGGTGTTGGGGCGCGGCGGCACGCAAAGACAGGCATTGCGCGATACGGCTTTGTTCGTCGGCGGACGTATCTTTGCCTATATCCTGCTCGGCGCACTTGCCGCCGGTGCGGGCGCATGGCTGACGCAAGCAATGCGCGGCGGTTCCGGTAATTTCATCATCGGTTCTGCATCCATAGCAGCCGGATTGTGGCTGTTGCGCCCTGCCGGAGCGCATGCGCAGTGCAATGCGGCCCGTAGTGCAGGACGCACGCCGCCGTTGTTGCTCGGCTTTTCGCTGAGTCTCACACCCTGCGCACCGCTGGCATCGTTGCTGGCGGTATGTGCTGCAGCGGGCAGCGTCAAACTGGGCATGGCGAGCGGCGCTGCATTCGGTCTGGGTGCGGCGTTGACGCCATTGCTGATACTATTGCCGTTGATCAGTCTGCTGGGCAAAAACCTGCGCGAGAACCGCGAATGGCTGACGCGCTGGATACGCTGGGGTGCTGCGGCAGTGCTGATCCTGCTGGGTTTACGCCGCATTTTTCTGGTGTTTTAAATTTTTATTCTGTGATTTCCATAATGAAACGTTTTGCAGCATTTGTATTTTTCTCATTGTTCACTTGTGTAGTCTGGGGCGAGGATCAACCCTCCATGAAGGAAATTACCGTCACCGCCACAGGTTCTGATATTGCCGAACGGCACGACTCTATTACGCAAAAAATCATCCTGAATCGCAAAGATATCGAGAATCTCGGCGCGATCACCATCAGCGAGGTGATGGGCAAATTGCCGGGTATAGAGTTGACGAATGGCGGCATGGGACATCGCACGCGCGGCATGTCACGCGATTCCGTTTTGTTCCTGATTGATGGCGAGCGTTCTGCCCGCGGCGGTACGATGCTGGGCGCCGTCGGTCGTATGCCGCCCGGCGATCTGGAACGCATCGAGATCCTGCGCGGCGCTTCGGCGGAATTCGGCGGTGCTGCATCCGTTACGGTAAACCTGATCATGAAAAAGGCGTTGCCAAAAAGTTCGACGGAAACCAATATCGGCTTGGGCGCACGCGGGTCGGAATCGTATCGCAAACTTGCCATCACACAGAACGGCGGTTCAGACGGATTCGCATGGACGCTTCCACTCGGCCTGGTCTGGAATGATTCACCTATCTCCGGCAACGCCGAAAAAATGGACAATACGTCACATACTTTCGAGAGTGAACGCGGCTCGGGGAAAATGGGACATCACACATTTACGCCGCGCCTGACCTGGAAGGAAGGCAACGATAGCCTGACCGTTTCATCAGTATACTTTTTCAGTCCGCGGGATTCGAACAGTGAGACGACATTCTCGGGTTCTGCCATTCCAGCGGAAAATGGTGTGCGTACCGATACCGTTCGCAGTCTGGTGCGCCTGGTTCGTGTCCGGGTCGAGGGAGAAAAACATCTCGATGATCTCAAACTGACCAGCCGGGCCTCAGTCAGTCAAAGAAAGAATACAGCGGATACCATACGTACAGGCATCACAAATTCGACCGATCATACCGAGAGCCGGGAAATCGAATCCAGTTTTGCATTCCGCCTGGACAAGCCGGTGGCTGCAGAGCATTTGCTGGCAGTGGGACTGGAACATATCAATTTGCGTCTTGCAGAGGATCAGGATTACTCCGGCAGTTTCGCTGCCTACGACTCACGGGAGCGCCAGAGTATTGCCTGGGTGCAGGACGACTGGATGGTGCAGCCCAAAACAACGCTGACTTACGGCTTGCGGGGCGAAAGCATCGCCCTGAAGTCCACGGGTATTTCGCTACGGCGAGGACTTGTGATGCCTTCTCTGGCGATACGCTGGGAGCCGACGGATAAATGGGTGGTGCGCTCGTCGCTGGGAACCGGTTTGAAAATGCCCAAGCTGGACGAGATCAGCAATGCGGCCGTTCCCAGTGTTGGTGACAACACCCCGGTGGAAGCGGATACGCGCGGCAACCCTAACCTGATGCCCGAGCGCAGCCTGAATTACGAAGCGATCATGGAGCGTTATCTCGATGACGAAGCGGGTGTGCTGGGTGCCAATCTGTATGTGCGATCCACCCAGGATTTCACCGAGCGGCGTGTGCAACTGGAAGGCACGCGCTGGGTGGATAGACCATACAACGAAGGAAAAGCCCTGCATTGGGGACTCGAACTGGACGGTAAAGTGCGCACCGACGGGTTCGGCTGGAAAGGGACGACAATAAAGTCGCATCTGACCTTGCCGCGCGCCAGGGTGAACGATGAACGTCTGGGTATCACGCGTATGGCGCGGGATACGCCCAGGTATGTCTTTTCTGCCGGTCTGGAAGGAAGCCTGCCGAAGTTGCAATCCGGTTATGGCATGTCGCTGAAACTGTCCGGGCGCAGTGTGACCGACATTCCGGGCGAGCAATATGGTTATACAAAAGCCAGGACGACACTCGATGCTTTCTGGCTGTATAAATTCGACAAGCGATTCAAATTGCGGCTCAGCGGCCAGAACCTGCTGGCGGCAGATACGGAGCAATATACGCAATATACGAACGGCGCCAACCTGTGGCAGTCGTATTCCACAGATGGAGGCTACCGCTCCATCATGGCGACTTTGGAAGGGCGCTGGTAGCATGTCGGCCGTGATGACATTGTCGGGAACGCTGGAGATGTATTCTCAATTTCCCAATGAGCCGGAAGATTCGCCATTAAGCGAGCGCTTTATTGTTGTGGGCCTGGTTGTTCTGCTGCACTCGTTGGTGTTCGTCTCGTATTTGTTGCAGCCGGAATCGCCCGCTGTGCTGGTTAACGAGATGTCGATCTCGTTCGCCAATATGCAGATGCAGCAGGCGGACATTGCTCCGCAACCCAAACCCAAGCCGCGTGAACCCGAACCGGAGCCGGCCGAAGAATTGGCGCCGAAAAAGGAGGTGGAGCCCGTACTGCAGGATGCTGCTACGCCACCGTCTCCGGTTGTGCTGGATGCAGAGCCGGATTACCGTGCCGATTACCTTAACAACCCGCGTCCGCCTTACCCCATGGTGGCGCGCCGCATGGGTTTTCATGGCAAAGTGGTGCTGGATGTCGAGGTGCTGGCCGAAGGTGTCGCCGGGGATGTGAAGCTGCACCAGAGCAGCGGTTACGATATTCTTGATAATGCCGCGATACAGACGGTGAAGACTTGGCGTTTTTCGCCCGCGCGCCGCTTTGGTCAGGCTGTAACGCAACGGTTTTTTGTACCCATCAGATTTTCTCTTGAGGACGGCGCAACATGAACGAAATTTTCTCTGTCAATTCCCCCATCGTTTTTGCAACGCTGTTATTACTGATCCTGTTGTCCATCGCCACCTGGTCCATCGCTCTGTTCAAACTGTGGAAGCAATGGGAAGCGAAGAAACACGACCATGCGTTTAACGACAGTTTCTGGTCGGCGCGCGAATGGGATGAAGCGGAGAAAGCGGCAGAGGGCAGCTTGGGCGATATCGCGCGTCTGGCACAGGCCGGTTTTGCCGAATTGAAGACGCTGAACGATGCGCAACACGACCTGAAACACATTGGTGCGCCACGCGACATACTGGAAAGGCAACTGCGTCAGCAATTGCAGAATATCCAGCGCTATCACGAACGCGGTCTGGCTGAACTGGCCAGTATCGGTTCCACCGCGCCTTTCATCGGTTTGTTCGGCACGGTCTGGGGCATCATGCATGCCCTGCAGGATATCGGGCGCAGCGGTTCGGCCTCGCTGGACGTGGTGGCCGGTCCCATCGGCGAAGCCTTGATTGCCACCGCCATCGGTATTGCGACTGCCTTGCCGGCGGTGCTGGCGTATAACTTTTTCCTGCGTCGACTCAAGGTGCATGTGACCGATCTTGAGAATTTTGCCCACGACTTCATGCGTCTTGCGCAGAAGCACAACTCCAAATTGTGAGGCAGCCATGAGCTTTGGCAACAACTCCTCGCAAGAGGACAGCATGATGAGCGAGATCAATGTCACGCCGCTGGTGGATGTGATGCTGGTGTTGCTGGTGGTATTCATCATTACAGCCCCCCTGCTGGCGCCACAATCCCTCAAGATCAACCTGCCCAAGACCGAATCCGTCGTCCACGACGACAAGTTGCAGAAAGTCAGTCTGGCCATCGATGCCGAAGGCAATATTTCGCTGGACTCGGCGCCCTTGACCGATGAGGGTCTTGCCGACCTGCTGAAAACCCGGGCCGTCGATCCCCAGTTCCAGCTACAGATACAGGCGGATACCGCAGTCAATTACGGACGCGTGGCGCAGGTCATGGCCATTGCCCAGAAAGCCGGCGTAGCCAAACTTTCATTTCTGACGATTACCAAGTAATTTAATTTGGAGTGGTGAAGAAATTGAGTTTGAATTACACTGCCGTCGCTGGCGCCTGAGAACTGCCCGAATATTCTCCAGGATAATAAGAAATCAATAATCCCAGATAAAAAGTCAGGGGGGAGGGTTCATCGTTGTTTTATGGATTGCGACAATGGTGTTTGGTTGAGTAACAGACTCAATTACAGTTTTTTGCCAATACATTATCGCCCGGACATCCGGGCGTTTTGCAGTTAAACGATAACGTTAACAGGATGACTACATGACACAAATGATAGGAATTCCCCGTGAAACGGCCGCAGGGGAAAAGCGCGTTGCCACCGTTCCGGATGTCGTACAGAAACTCGTCAAGCTGGGTTTCAAGGTCGCCGTTGAATCCGGTGCCGGTGATGCGGCGCAATTCAGCGACGATAGCTACCGTGACGCAGGCGCGGAGATTATCGAAGGCGCAGCCAAACTCTGGGCTGCATCCGATATCGTATTCAAGGTAAGCGTACCGACAGACGCCGAGGTTGAACTGATGCGCGAAGGCAGTACCTTGATCGGCTTCATCTGGCCCGCGCAAAACCCCGAACTGATGCAGAAACTGGCGGCGAAAAAAGTCACTGTACTGGCCATCGACGCACTGCCGCGCATGCTGAGCCGTGCCCAGAAAATGGATGCCCTGACCTCGCAGGCGGGTGTCGCCGGTTATCGCGCCGTCGTCGAAGCCGCCAATGTCTTTGGCCGCTTTTTCAACGGCCAGATCACGGCCGCAGGCAAGGTTCCGCCTGCCAAGGTCTTCATCGCCGGTGCCGGCGTGGCTGGCCTGGCAGCGATCGGCACTGCTGCGGGTCTGGGCGCCATCGTACGCGCCAACGACACCCGTGCCGAAGTGGCCGACCAAGTCAAGTCGCTGGGCGGTGAGTTCGTCAAGGTTGATTACGAGGAAGAAGGCGGCGGCGGTGGTGGCTACGCCAAGGTGATGAGCGAGGGCTTCCAGCAGGCCCAGCGCGAGATGTATGCCAAGCAGGCGAAGGAAGTGGACATCATCATCACGACCGCATTGATCCCGGGCAAGCCCGCCCCCAGGCTGATCACCGCCGAGATGGTGAAGAGCATGAAGCCGGGCAGTGTCATCGTCGACATGGCGGCCGAGCGTGGAGGCAACTGCGAACTGACCGAACCCGGAAAAGTGGTGGTCAAGCATGGCGTGACCATCGTCGGTTATACCGATCTGAACAGCCGCCTGGCAAAACAATCATCCACCCTGTATGCAACCAACCTGTTCCGTCTGACCGAAGAATTGTGCAAGACCAAGGACGGCATCATCAACGTCAATATGGAAGATGATGCCATTCGCGGCCTGACGGTCATCAAGGATGGCGAGGTCACCTGGCCTGCGCCTGCGCCGAAATTGCCGCCTGCTGCGGCCAAACCGGCTGCTGCAGCCAAGCCTGCGCCGGCTCCGGCGCATGGTCAACCGGGGGCGCCCATGTCCGGCACCAAGCTGGCCATTTTCTTCGCTATCGGTGCTGTGCTGTTCTGGCTGATCGGTACCAGTGCGCCGGCGGCATTCCTGGGCCATTTCACCGTGTTCGTGCTTGCCTGTTTCGTCGGCTATATGGTGGTGTGGAACGTCACGCCCGCCTTGCATACGCCGCTCATGAGCGTCACCAATGCGATCAGCAGCATCATCGCCATCGGTGCGCTGGTGCAGATCGCGCCGCCCGACGTGGCTGGAGGCAGGGAACTGATCCTTGTGCTTGCCGTCGTTGCGCTCGCGCTCACGGCTGTCAATATGTTCGGCGGATTCGCCGTAACCCAGCGCATGCTGGCGATGTTCCGCAAATAAGGAAACGATCATGATTGTGACTGCAAGTTTAGCTACTGTCTCTTATATCGGTGCGACGATACTTTTCATTTTGAGCCTCGGTGGACTTTCCCATCCCGAGACATCCCGTCGCGGCAATCTTTACGGCATCATCGGCATGACCATTGCCGTGCTGGCGACTGTGCTGGGTCCGCGCGTCACCATGGCCGGTATCCCCTGGATCGTCGGTGCGATGGTGGTGGGTGGCGCGGTCGGACTTTTCGCCGCGCGCAAGGTGCAAATGACACAAATGCCGGAACTGGTGGCGTTGATGCACAGCCTGGTTGGTCTGGCTGCCTGTCTGGTTGGTTTTGCAAACTATTTTGACCCGGCTGCCGCGGCCAACCTGACAAGTGCCGAGAAAGCCGTTCACGAGATCGAAATTTATATTGGCATCCTGATCGGTGCCATCACATTCTCCGGTTCCATCATCGCTTTCGGCAAATTGTCCGGCAAGATCGGTGGCAAGCCCATGCTGTTGCCGGGCCGTCACTGGATCAATCTGCTGGGCCTGCTGGTGGTGATCTGGTTCGGAGGATCTTTCCTGCATGCCGAATCGGTGCAGGCCGGCTTGACACCGCTCATCGTCATGACCGTGATTTCGCTGCTGTTCGGTATCCACATGGTGATGGCCATCGGCGGCGCCGACATGCCGGTGGTGGTGTCCATGCTCAACAGCTACTCCGGCTGGGCGGCAGCGGCCACCGGCTTCATGCTGAATAACGACTTGCTGATCGTCACCGGAGCACTGGTGGGTTCCAGCGGTGCGATTCTTTCCTACATCATGTGCCGTGCCATGAACCGCAACTTCATCAGCGTGATCGCGGGCGGTTTCGGTACCGGCGGCGGGACGCCTGCTGCAGCCAGCGGCGACGTGCAACCGGCGGGCGAAGTGGTTTCGATCAGTGCAGTCGAAACGGCGGAATTGCTGCGCGAAGCCAAGAACGTGATCATCGTGCCGGGCTACGGCATGGCGGTGGCGCAGGCGCAGCACACGGTTTACGAGATTACCGAGTGCTTGCGCGAGATGGGCATCAACGTACGTTTCGGCATCCACCCGGTTGCAGGCCGCATGCCAGGCCACATGAACGTATTGCTGGCCGAAGCCAAAGTGCCTTACGACATCGTGATGGAAATGGACGAACTCAACGAGGACTTCCCGGATACCGATGTATCCATCGTGATCGGCGCCAACGACATCGTGAACCCGGCTGCGCAGGAAGACCCGAACAGCCCCATCGCCGGTATGCCGGTGCTGGAAGTGTGGAAAGCCAAGACCTCCATCGTGATGAAGCGCAGTATGGCTTCCGGCTATGCGGGCGTGGACAATCCGCTGTTCTACAAGGAAAACAACCGCATGCTGTTTGGCGATGCGAAGAAGATGCTGGAAGAAGTCTTCGTAGCGCTGAAACAGTAGTAAAACAAGGTCTGGTGCAGCCTGTCTGCACCGGGTTGCTGAACGGAAGCCGGTTGTTTCGGCTTCCGTTTTTTATTGCATCGACAATCAATTCCCTCCCCCATGCAGGGGGAGGGTTAGGGTGGGGGTAGAAACTAGAGGGTGCGCTTAACTTGGCTTCTACCCCCATCCCAGCCTTCCCCCTGCAAGGGGGAAGGAGTTAGAGTTCTACAGTTGAAAGAGCACCTCTCAAAATTTAGAGAATAATCGCGACAAAGTCGCCTTCGAACGTACCGGTCTGTTGTCCGTCACAATTCAGGACCGATCGGATGTTGATGCGCGCGCGTTTGTGTTTCTGCAGCATCGCGAGGAAACGCTGCCATTTTTCCGGAGCGGGCGCTGTGGCTTCGGCAGTGAATGTGCCGAGCATGGGCAAATCGTAACTCATGCTGTTCTTCTGGATGACGAGGCGAGCCTTGATGTTCGCATCCAGCATACTGACATGGAGCAATGCCCAGGCCGAGAGGATGGCAAGCGTGGAAGCGCTGCCACCGAATACGGTTTCTCTATGGTTGATGTTGGGTGCGAGCGGGGCAGCGAGACAGACGCCTTGCGGGGTGGCCGTTTTGACCTCAACGCCCATCGCTTTGGACAGCGGGATATGGGCGTGGAGGTAATCTTGCAGCATATCCACGTATATCGCGGACATTTATTTGCCCGCAGTACGTTCCGCTGACTGCACAGTATTGGCGACCAGCATGGTGATGGTCATGGGGCCGACGCCGCCGGGGACGGGCGTGATACAGCCGGCCACTTCTTTTGCCGTTGCAAAATCCACATCGCCGCACAGCTTGCCGTTTTCGTCGCGGTTCATGCCGACATCGATGACGGCCGCCCCGGGCTTGATCATGTCGCCGGTGATCATCTTTGCCTTGCCGACTGCAACGACCAGGATGTCGGCATCACGGGTGTGCTTGGCGAGATCGACCGTCCTGGAAGTGCAAATGGTGACGGTGGCATTCGCCTGCAACAGCAGCATTGCCATCGGTTTGCCGACGATGTTGCTGCGCCCGATCACCACGGCGTGCTTGCCTTCGATGCTCACGCCGCTTTTCTCCAGCAGTTTCATGCAGCCATAGGGTGTGCAGGGGGCGAAACGCATATTGCCGGTAACCAGTGCACCGACGTTGGCTGGGTGGAAACCGTCCACATCCTTGTCAGGATTGATTGCCAGCAGCACTTTGTTGCTGTCGATGTGTTTCGGAACCGGCAGTTGCACCAGGATTCCATGTATCTTCGAGTCGGCGTTCAGCGCGGCGATCTTGTCCAGCAGGGTTGCTTCCGGTGTGTCCGCAGACATGACGATATGTTCGGAATGCAGGCCGAGTTCACCGCAGGCTTTCACCTTGTTGGCGACATAGACCTTGGAGGCGGGATCTTCGCCGACGATGATGACGGCCAGTCCCGGGGTGATGCCGCGCGCTTTCAAGGCGTCGGCGCGAGTCTTCCATTCTGCGCGCACTTCCTGTGCGATGGTTTTGCCGTCAATGATGCGTGCGGTCATATCTCTCTCCTGAAAAAATTAAAACTGTGGTTTGTCCGGTGTGTTCTGGTAGTTCTCCACGCCGGACAGGATTTCCTTGCAAGCCGCTTCAGCGCCTTCCCAGCCGCCGATCTTGACCCATTTGTTGGGTTCCAGGTCTTTGTAATGCGCGAAGAAATGTTCGATCTGTTTCAGCACGATCTCGGGCAGCTCGGTGTAGTTTTTCAAACCGCGGTACAGCGTGGACAGCTTGTCCACCGGCACGGCCAGCACCTTGGCATCAAAGCCGGATTCGTCTTCCATCTTCAGTACCGCCAGCGGGCGGCAACGCACGACCACACCGGTGTTCAGCGGCACGGGAGTGATGACCAGCACGTCGACAGGATCGCCATCGTCGGACAATGTGTGCGGGATATAGCCGTAATTGCAGGGATAGTGCATCGCGGTGTTCATGAAGCGATCGACGAAGATCGCGCCGGACTCCTTGTCCACCTCGTATTTTACCGGCTCGCCATGCATCGGGATCTCGATGATGACGTTGAAATCGTTGGGAAGGTCTTTGCCGGAGGGGACTTTGTTCAAACTCATGCTGCTACGCCTTTTGCCGAAAATTGAAAGGCGCGAATTGTATCACCGGGCAGCAGCCCGCCAAAGGCCGCAAATCCAAACTCCCTCCCCCTTGCACCCGCAGGGGGTAGGCCGTGGTTGTAAAGCCGCTGAAGCGGCAACAACCACGCACCAGGGGGAGGGTTGGGGTGGGGGTAGAAACCAGGCACGAATACTGTCGAAACTTCTACCCCCATCCTAGCCTTTCACCCGCAAGGGGTACGCCGCCAGACACTCGCCCTTCGGTCGGTCTTGGCGCAGCCCCTGCAAGGGGGAAGGAATAGTGCTGTGGAATCCCAACACCTCTTTAGGATTCCGGCATGGCCGGTGGTTTCTCCCGGAATTAATAATCCGTATAGCCTTTTTCCCCCGGGGTATAAAAAGTCGCCATATCCGGTGCTGCCAGTTCCGCGCCGTTTTTCAGCTTCTGCACCAGGTTCGGGTTAGAGATGAAAGGCCGGCCGAACGCCACCAGATCGCCTTTTTTCGCGTCAAGGTCGGCATTGGCGCGCGCCGCATCATAGCCGCCGGAAAGGATGTATTTGCCCTTGAAATTGGCGCGCAACTTGGCTTTCAGTTCCGGGCTGACTTCGGGCGCACCCATCGAGCTGTGGTCGACCACATGGATGTATAGCAGGCCGATCTTGTTCAATTCCTCGATCAGCGCCAGGTACAACGCATCCATTTCGGCATCGGGCGCAGCGCCATTGAATACGCCATAAGGCGAGATGCGCATACCGACATGTTCTGCACCGATGACGGCGACACATGCCTTGGCAACTTCTACCGCAAAGCGGATGCGATTCTCGACACTGCCTCCCCATTTGTCCGTGCGCTGGTTGGTGGCCGTGTTGAGGAACTGGTCGATCAGGTAGCCGTTTGCCCCATGCAACTCAACGCCGTCGAATCCGGCCTCGATCGCACGCTTGGCCGCATTGGCATATTCGGCAATGGCCTGGGCGATGTCGGCTTCGTTCATTTCGGTGGGGACCGGGAAGGCCTGCATGCCATTGTTGTCGGTCCACATCTCGCCCGGGGCGGCGAGCGGGGAAGGGGCGAGTATCTTGCTGCCGGCAGGCATGTTGTCGGGGTGGCAGACGCGGCCGGTGTGCATCAGTTGCACGAATATCTTGCCGCCTGCCGCATGCACGCTATCTGTCACGCGCTTCCAGCCCTTTACCTGCTCGTCGGAAAACATGCCCGGGATGCGCGCATAGCCCAGGCCATTGGGCGAGGGCGATGTGCCTTCGGTGACGATGAGTCCGGCATCTGCACGCAGTGAGTAATACTTTTCCATCAGCTCGTTCGGTACATTGCCGGTGGCGCGTGAACGCGTCATGGGTGACATGACAATGCGGTTCTTCAGTTTCAGTTCGCCGAGTGTGGCAGGGGTGAAGAGGGTATCGCTCATGGTCGTGCTCCTTATGAGTTGTTTAAATAAATTCAAATATTCCAACTTAAATATTTCAACTGTTCCTTCCCCCTTTTAGGGGGAAGGTTAGGATGGGGGTTGAGTCTCTGGGTGAATATCGCTTCTACCCCCTCCCTAGCCCTCCCCCTGCATGGGGGAGGGGCGAATGACTTACGGCTTTATCGATTCAACCGGAATGGTCAGGGTGACATCGTCACCAACCAGCGGCACGTATTTGCCCATATTGAAATCTGAACGTTTGACCACCGCCGTTGCGTTGGCGCCGCAGGCATCCTTTTTTGCCATCGGATGCGGCATGCACAGGAAAGAAGTCACGGTGAGTGTGACTGGTTTGGTGACGCCCTTGATGGTCAGTTTGCCATCCACTTCCACCAGCTTGTCGCCGTCGAATTTCATCTTGTGCGACTTGAAAGTAATGGTCGGGTAGTTGGCGGTATCGAAAAAGTCCTTGCCCTGGATATGTTCATTGAACAATGACGAACCGGTGTTGACCGATTTGGCGTCGATGGTCACATCGACCGAACCGGTCTTTTTCGCGCGGTCGATCTTGATCGTGCCGTCAATCTTGTCGAACCGGCTGAGCTGGTTGGAGAAGCCCATGTGGTTGTATTCAAAACGCGGCTTGGTGTGGTTGACGTCGAGCGTATACGTCTCCGTTGCCGCAAAAACGGCGGTGGAAAAAAATGCAGTGATCAATGCGGCGATGGTTTTTTTCATGATGTTCTCCTTGTGGTTGTTCGGGGTTATTTCTTGCCTGTTGAAGCATTCACGACGAGGTGAAACCTGATCTGTACTTCGTTCGCGACCGTATCGGTATCGGTCCATTCACCTTCGCCGATGCCGTAGTCGAGACGTTTGATATCAAAAGCGCCTTCAAGAACGCCGCGCGTTCCAGCGGGTTGAAAACTGACCGGCACCGACACATCCCGCGTTTTACCCTTGATCGTGAGCTTGCCGCTGGCCTGGTAGCGGTTGCCGCCCAATGCCTTGATGCCGGTGGAAACGAAACTGGCGCTGGGGTGGGAGGCGGTATCGAACCACACATCCCTCACCACTTCCTTATTTGCCTCATCGGAGCCGGTATCGATGCTGGCGATATCGATATCGATGCTGGCTTTTGCTTTGGCCGGCTGCGCGGGGTCAAAAGCGATCTGCGCCGAAAACCTGTTGAACTTGCCATCCAGCGTTACGCCCATTTGCGTGAAATCGAAATTGACCGAGCTTTCGTTCGTCTGCACTTGCGTGAATTCGAGGGCATAGACTTTGGCGGCGAACAGCACAAGCCCCAGCAGCAGGGTGCCATGCAATAGCATGAGCAGGGGGCGTCTCCAGGGCATCGCTGTTGCGGTGCTGGCATGTTGTCTGGTTGTCTTGTTCATTTTTTTCTCCGTTCGGTTCAGGCGAAATGCCCGTTGCGATAATCTTCCAGTGCCTGGTGTATCTCCTCCTGCGTATTCATCACAAACGGGCCGTACTGCACGATGGGCTCATGCAGCGGCTTGCCTGCGACCAGGATCAGGCGCGTGTCTTCGTCCGCCGACAGCGACACACCCTCGGCGGCCGGTTCGTTGCTCAGGATGCCCATGCGCTGCGCCGGCACCTCGGTATCTTTCACGCTGGCCTTGCCGCGATAGACATAGACGAAGGCATTGTGCGTCTCCGGTATCGCCGTCGAAAAATGCGCGCCTGCCGGAAGATGAATATCCAGATACAGCGGCTCGGTGACCTCGCGCGTCATCGCACCGGCCACGCCGTTGCTGCTGCCCGCGATCACGCGCACGGCGACGCCGTCCGCAGTCGCGTATTCCGGGATATCCGAACGCTGAAAATCCTTGTACCAGGGCGCGGCCATCTTGTTGCGCGCCGGCAGGTTGAGCCAGAGCTGGAAACCTTCCATCAGGCCATCCTTCTGCTGGGGAATTTCGGAATGGATCGCACCGCGTCCGGCGATCATCCATTGCATGCCGCCGGTTTCCAGCAGACCCTCGTGTCCGGCACTGTCGCGGTGGCGCATGCGTCCGGACAACATATAAGTAATGGTCTCGAAGCCGCGGTGCGGATGATCCGGGAAACCGGCAATGTAATCGTCCGGGTCGTCGCTGCCGAACGCATCCAGCATCAGGAAAGGGTCGAGGCGCTGTTGCAGCTTGCCCGTCAGCACCCGGGTCAGGCTCACGCCGGCGCCGTCCGAAGTGGCGACGCCTTCCACGAGGCGTTCGATGCTGCGGGATTTCAGTTCAGTCTGGGTGGCGGTGTTCATGATCTATCTCTTAGTTGAGTAACGTGGTCATATATTATGCGTCCCAAAAAGATAGATAAAGCCGCCATATCGAGATAGACTATTCCATAAATGGAACAAAAAACCATCTCCGCCGACGATTACATCCTGTTTGCCGCCGTGGCAGAGCAGGGCAGCCTGGTGCGCGCGGCCGAACAGATCGGCATGCCCAAGGCAACCGTCTCGCGCCGGCTGGCCAATCTGGAAGAGACCGTGGGCCAGCGGTTGCTGATGCGCACCACGCGCCGCCTGCAACTCACCGAGTTCGGGCAGGCCTTTCTCGACCATTGCCGCCGCGTGGCGGAAGAAGTGGCGACCGCGCAGGACTTCGTGCGCAGCCAGGACGTGCAGCCGCATGGGCAACTGCGCGTATCGATGGCGGAAGATTATGCGAGGCACAACCTGTCGCGCGCGCTGGCCACCTTCATCGAAACCTATCCCGAGATTCAGCTAGATCTCGACCTGAGTCCGCGCCTGGTGGACCTGATCGGCGAACGTTTTGATCTCGCCATCCGCATGGGTGCACTGGAAAACGACTCCACACTGGTGGCGCGCAAGATAGACGAACAACACCTGGGCTTGTATGCAAGCCCCATCTACCTGGGCCTGCATCCCGCGCCCAAGCACCCGGACGATCTGCAGCAGCATGCGGCGGTGCGCATGCACTCCAGCCTGGGCCAACCCATCCCGTGGAAACTCATGCGCGGCAAGGAAGTGTGGGAAGCCCTCGCGCCCGGCAGACTCACGCTGAACTCCATCGGCGTCATCCAGCAACTGGTGCTGGACGGCGCCGGCATCGGCGCGCTGCCCAACCGCTTCACCGAAGAAGACGTGCGCCAGAAACGCCTGGTGCGTGTGCTGCCCGAGTGGTCCTTCCCGACCGTGACCGCATGGGCCGTCATGCCGATGCGGCGATTCCTGCCCGCCAAGACGCGCGTCTTTCTGGCGCATCTGGAACAGTACATGGTGAGGGGGTAGGGCGGGAGAGTAATGCCAGTGATTGTTGCGGCCAGTTCGTTGGTGTTAAATGTCTCAAAGTCGGCCATTGCAGTCCTTGCAATCACTCCTTCATAACGTCCACTTCTGGCTACTTAACTGTCCCTCTTTTGCGTCTTGGGCTCTGTCCGTATTATTGACCTTGTATTCCCAGCCATTGCCGCATAACATGCGGCTCATCAATAGGTTAAGAAAGAAATCCCGTGTCCGTATTATTGAACATGTCCGGACGTTTCTGTCATATGAATAACTGTTAGGCCGCATATACATATGCCGTTCCTCCGCACATTGTTGGCAACCGATTTTCGAGAACCATCGGCATGGTGGCAGCGGCTCACTGCCATCGACACAGCAAACCCGAGTTATCGGGGCAAGTATCATCGCGTGCATAGCTGGCTTATCGAGTTTGATGAAGAGGGTATGCCTTGGCGTGAAATCGGCTTGGATGAAAATGACAAGGTTGTATTGGCTGGCCCAAGCAAAAACGATTATGGCTTTTGGTTGGATACGAACATGCGTTATTCAGACTTCACCGGCGAGGCTGTAACCCCGGAGTATTTTGAAAGCTTATGGGCTATTTCCGGAGTTGTCGCACCATGATTTGGCCTAACCCGCCAGTCGAGAGGGACGCTTCGCGGCAAAGCCGCTCGCGCCCCTCACTTTTACGTTGGGCGTCATAGCCCCATGAGGAGCCTCATCGCCATTGCAGCTGTTTCGCTTTGCGCGTGCGTTCCGGCGCACGAGCAATTTCACAGTCGCGTCACGGGCCATGTTCTAGATGCCTCTTCACATAGTCCGATCTCCGGTGCGCGCCTTCACTGCGCAGAGTATCCGGCTCAATCCGTCCTTTCATCAGACGCTGGCGGCTTCGATTTACCGGCCTTGAAGGAATGGCACATGGCTCCGGTTGGTGGAGACTTCCTCAGCGACAACTGCACGTTGGTAGTCGAGGCGCCGAACTACCACACCAGTACAAGTCGCGTATGGTTCGGCGACGATCGGCCACAGACGGTTTACTTGCAGGCTAAGCAATGATGCCGCCCAACCCTGCGCTCAACACGGACGCCCTCCAGCAAGCTTCGCTTGCTTCCGGTCGCCGGTTAGCTCTACGTTAGACATCGCGCCATGGTCTCTACAGTTGTGTGCAGTAAATGCGGTGCTACATTTAAAAATAGGGACTTTTGGAGTCTCCCTAGTAATGAGGCACCTCGAAAACGCTGCCCAAAATGCGGAACGGTTGGCCCATTTCGCGAAGCAACAAGGGAAGATATTTTGGCATTTTCGAAGCAGATCAACCGTAACTTTGGAATCATGGCGGTTGCTGAATTAATTGCGCTGATAATTTTTGTATGGGTTTTATTCAAACGGTGACCATGTCTAACCCTACGGTCAAGTTCGCCCTTCGGGTTGGGACTGCGCTAAAGCGCAGCCCCATACCTACACGTTAGGCCGCTTGAATGCGACTCGGAAGGGCAAAGGGGCCAGGCTCGAATATATTTCCGAATATATTTCTTCATCCCTGTTTCTTCGGTACAACCCATCCAGCCGCGCAGCAAGCGAGTTGCGGGCCGGGTTTTATGGTATTACAATGCATTCTCAGGTAATACCAAAAGAGATCGCAATGACCACCACACTCACCAGCAAGGGCCAAGTCACCATTCCAAAGCAGATTCGGGATGCGCTCAAGATGGAACCGGGCTGCTCGGTACAGTTCGGCGTCAATCAGGAAGGTGATGTTGTCATCCATAAAGTTGGCGCACGCGCCAGCCGCAAGCCGGATCGCTTCGATGCTGTGCGCGGCAAGGCGGATATCAAATGGCGCACCGATGATCTGATGGCACTGCTGCGCGCCGAGTAACAATGCTGCTCGTCGATACTAATGTATTGATCGACGTACTCGAAGACGACCCGCAATGGGCTGACTGGTCAATCGCCCAATTGCGCGCCCAATCCCAAGTTCATCCTCTCGCAATCAATCCCATCATCTACGCCGAACTATCGCTGACGTTTTCCAGAGTCGAAGCGCTGGATAAAGTCATCGATGACCTTGGGTTGGCTTTGCAGGAAATTCCCCGCCCGGCACTATTCCTTGCCGGCAAGGCATTTGCGCAGTATCGCAAGCAGGGCGGCAAGGCAAACAACGTGCTGGCCGACTTCTTCATCGGCGCGCATGCTGCGGTGCTGGGATGTCCGTTACTAACGCGTGACGTGCGGCGATATCAGACATATTTTCCGAAGGTAAAGCTGATTGCACCTTGAAAGTTTGGGTGAAAAACAAAAAGTAATCAGGGATCGACCACGGTTTCTGCGATTTACAACGACGATGGGGAGTAGGCAATGTTTGCCATCTCCTCACCCCATCTACGGTAACCAAGGCAAGTTCTTAAGTAATGGTTATATATCGCAATACATTGCGACTAATTGCGATTAATATCATTATTTCGCAATTTATTGCGACTTGACCAAAAATAGTAATCAGGAACAGGCCACGATTTCTGCGATCAACAACGACGATAGGGAGCAAGCAATGATTGCCCAAGAAACCTTTACCCTCTCAAACGGGATCGAGATTCCGAAGTTGGGACTTGGAACGTGGTTCATCGACGACAAGCTTGCCGCGCAGGCGGTAAAAGATGCAGTCAAGATCGGCTACCGGCATGTCGATACGGCCCAGGCCTACGGTAATGAACGCGGTGTCGGGGAGGGCGTCCGGAGCTGCGGGCTGAAACGCGAGGAAATCTTTGTCACCACCAAACTCGCCGCCGAGATGAAATCCTATGATGAGGCCGCTTGGGCTATCGATGCATCACTGAAAAAGATGGGGCTTGAGTATGTGGATCTGATGCTTATTCACAGTCCCCAGCCCTGGGCAAAGTTCGGTGCGGAAGATCGTTTCTTCGAAGGAAATAAAGAAGCATGGCGCGCACTCGAAGCTGCCCAAAAGGCCGGAAAGATTCGTACCATCGGCGTTTCGAATTTTCAGAAGGAGGACATCGACAACCTTCTGGCGTCCTGCTCTGCGGCACCGACGGTCAATCAGATTCTGGCGCATGTGACCAACATGCCGGAAGAACTGATCCGCTATTCGCAGGAGAAAGGCATGCTGGTGGAAGCCTATTCCCCGATGGGACACGGAGAGTTGTTCAAGAATGAACAGCTGGTCGAAATGGCGATACAGTATGACGTTTCACTGGCGCAACTCTGCATCCGTTATACCCTGCAGAAGGGCATGCTTCCGCTGCCGAAAACGGCAAATCCCCAGCACATGAAGAGCAATGCAGCACTGGACTTCGTTATCTCGGATGCGGATATGAACATCCTGAACAATATGGAACCGATCAAGGACTACGGCGATGCCGGTGTGTTTCCTGTATTTCGTACTTAGGCGGCGTTAAGGCGTTGCCTGTGAGGCTTATGATGATTGCCGCAGTACTTTCGATCGGCCTATTGTCGGCTAGTAAAAAAGCATTGGAGTCGATCCTTTTTTTAGCCATGCGTGACACAAGGACGGAGCCCAATTAATATTTGAAGAATAGGGCTTCGTGCCCATGTTCTTTTTTACACCACGTTGCTAAATTTGTAGGAACAAACAGGCTCTCATGAATTACATCCGATATTATGTACTTGTTGTTGCTGTATTAATATGCGCGGGTTGTATGTCTAGTGCCGCGCTCGTTACATATCCGGAGTCACTAAAGCTCAGGTCTGAGCCGCTGCGCTACTATGAGCTCTCAATTGATCTATCTGTTGAAGGAGCGCCCTATCACATCGACTATTCATGGGCATGTGAGCAGCAGAAGGTATTTACTGCGTCCAAGATGAAGTGGGTATTAAGATGGAAGTCCGAGCGTAAGCTTGTTGCCAGGCAAGTTGAAGACGGGAAAATATTTTATTTCATGCAGCCTGACTATTGCGGAACTGATACGGCAAATCTTGTTCCTCAGATACTAATGACGAACGGTGAAGCAAAACCCACCAGCGCTATCTATTTTGATATCAGATATGCCCCTGAAATATCCAAAGCAGTAAGTGAGATCGTTACACGGGCAGTTGCTCGAAAGGTACCTGCTCCGTCTACCTTAGGGAAAATGACAGCTGAAGAAGCAGACATGGCAGCTTCCATGTCAAATAGGCTTAGCAGCTATGTATCAAGAGAGGTTAGTGTGGCGAGTGCCGAGGCATGGCAAGTCAACAAGGAACTGGTCAAACTATTTTCAACGTTGACAAAAACAACCAGGGCCATTGATATTCTGCCAGCGAAATTCAGTGGCACCTTTTTCAAATTTGGTGCTGTAATTAAGCCTGCCAAAGGTTGGAAATTACCTGAGCCAGTTCGTCGTTATGATCCGGTTTTCCGTAAGGGACAACTGGTGCTGGATGGAAAGCTCGTGGAAACAAAGGGCAAAATATTTCATCTGGAGTCTGGTGACGCCTGCAAAGACAGCGTCGAGTTTTGCTATCTTGGGCAATGCCTGCCAGTGAAGGGCATAGTGAACGAAATCTATTACCCTGCCACTCGCGAATTGGTTTCCGTGTCATGCCGGACCCTTCAATATGCATTTAGCAGTTCGTAATAAATATGTAGCCGGGTGGATTACAGGGGTGGGTATTGATTTGCCTCGATCGGCTTGGTTGCGACGGAATATTGTGGAATTGCCCGCTTTAGCTTCAAGCTCCTGCCCCTGCAAGGGACATGGTAACTGCCAAGTGATTGAAAAAATCCAGAAAAATTTCATCGTTCCGACCACATTGGCTTCATCGTTGAAGTTTTCATCCGCGGTGGTAATCTGATCCACATGCTTCAGCTGCCACACTTGGCAGTGTGCCCGCGTCATTCGACGCGGGCGCGGGCATAAACAACCCATACCGAACCTTCGAAGAAAGGAGTTCCAGATGACCCGGCACAAAATAAGCAGAAATGATTTTCGTCTTGAAAACGGAGCAGCCGTCAGTATCGAATACTGGGCTGACGATAAAACAGTTCATGTTGCCGCGTTCGACACCGACAAGCACCAGATCTCGCAGGCTGCCTTTGAGGCCACGGTCGGCCACGCCGAGGACCTCACTCCCGAACGGGAAAAAGCTTTGGTAGACAGCCTGGCCAATGCACTTGAATACGCCCTGATACGCAATCCGGAACTCCACATTCGACAACTGTAATAACTGCTGAAGTTAATTCAGTCATAAATGCGCGTGGTTCTTCGCACTGGAAGAATCCCCGCGCATGACCCGCCCGGCAGCATATGTAATATTTGACTATCACACTCGGTTATGTATAGTGGACATACAAGGCCCGCGATGGTGTTGAAACTGCCTTACGCACCACAATTCATTGTATTTAAATGAACTGCCTGTATCGCAAACCAGTTCAGCCGGGTTGGATGAGCCGGTCAACTCCATACGGGGTCGTCGTTACACACGATAAATATGGAGGGTGTCATGTCTGCCTTTTTCGGAATTGACGAACGCAAAGCACGGGGTTTTGTCGACCAGAACATGGTCTGTTTCCCATACACGTCCGATGGAGAATTGAACAAACATTCGATTGTCTCGCCCATCAAAACCGATGACATCGTTTTCATCAAACACTGCACTCCTCAACAGGAATTGCATATCAAGGCCGTCGGTGTTGTGAAGTCCGATTACCCTGGCAAGAGCGAGGGCGGAGAATGTCTGCCTGTTGAGTGGGTGTGGCAAGGTGAAAAAGTATCGGAGAACCTTGAGGAAGCACTGCCGTTATGCGGCGAGGCGCTCTACGAGGAACACAACATAGTGGTGCAAAGGGAGATCATCGACCTGTTGCCGCCCAAGTACCAGTTGCCGCAAAGCGGGTAGCGCGCGGCACGGGGTTGCCGCCCCGCGCTGGGGGAGGCATGACTTATTGCATCCAGTACGGACTGAATGCAGAAAGTTAAAAGAAAAAGAGGGTCGAAAAGGCAAGGCCATAGCCATTAGCAGAATAGGTGAATCTGTTTCCGCTGTTGTCCGTATAGGTATTTTCTCCTTGTCGTGAATAAGTAATGCTTGCCCGTAAAGAAAA
>JBNLBY010000034.1:0-25367 GCA_050303535.1 Sideroxydans sp.
TTATTTGCATTTTTTATCGCGGTATATGCAGCGGCTGTCTACGCCGAACCATCGGTTCCGCCGCAGACCTGCACCTATAAGACATACAACTGGAACACGTTGTTGAAACGTGCGGTGAACATCCACACCGTGACCCATCCGTATGCGGAATTGACTTCAGAAGAAATTGATCCGAAGACGGGATGCACGGTTTGTCGCGAAGATCAAACGCTCGTGAAAGTCGGCAACCTGAAACCCTTTCTCGTTTGCCGCAAAATCGCAAAATCTATCCGGCACGCGTTCAAACGTTCACTCGCAGTGGGAGAGACGGTGCTGGAAATTACTGCATACCGCCCCGGAAGAACCCGCAATCCGTTGGATGCAAACGGCAACCGGACTGGTTTCAGCAACCACGCATATGGTGCAGCCATAGATATCAATCGTTCCAGAAATGGCCTGTACGACAATTGTGTGGAATTTGGCCCTGACTGCCGCCTGATCCAGGGTGGTCCTTGGGTGCCGGGGAATCCGGGTGTTCTTGATCGGGATACAGCTATTGTGCGTAACCTGAAACAGGCGGGATTCAGATGGGGTGGGGAGATTGCAGGCAGGCAAAAGGATTTTATGCATTTTTCCGTTACCGGGTATTGATGCGGTCGGGTTCTAAACGGCACGAATGCCTGGAAATTTCAAAGCTATCGCGAAAGCTTTGAATATCTTTCACTGCGCAATACTGATCGTCACATCGCGCGAATCCAAGCGTTCCGCATTGTTCACGGCGCGCAATACGTAATGTCCCGAGTTGGCAGGTTTCCAGGGTAGGGCGTAGATGAGGCCGCGTAGCGGCGAATGCGCTATCATGCTTGCATGAACTATCAGGCCATTATTCCTGCACCGTTCGGCAAGCTCGGCATCCGCTGTTCAGACACGGATCTGCTGGGCGTCGAATTTCTGCCGAAGCAGTTTGGAGTCCAGGCGCCAGTGGGCGAAATGGCGAAAACGGTCTGTGCGGAACTGGAAGCCTATCTGGCCGATGCAAAACATGAGATCGACCTGCCTTTTGAGCTTGAAGGCACACATCATCAGTGCATGGTGTGGCAAGCGATGCTGGAAATTCCCTGCGGGCAAACGCTGACCTATGGCGAACTTGCGAAAAAGATTGGCTCGAGCGCGCAGGCGGTAGGGCAGGCTTGCGGCCATAATCCGATCCCCATCGTTATTCCCTGCCACCGTGTAGTGGGCAAAACGGGCCTGGGTGGGTTTATGCAGCGTGCCGAGGGGGAGTCGCTCGATATCAAGAGATGGCTGCTGGACCATGAAAAACAAGCCGTCATTCCCGCGTAGGCGGGAATCCAGTGAGTTTATTCAACATGCATTTTGGTTTTGACTCCGCGGTGCGGAGGATTTTGATTTTGACTGGATTCCCGCCTACGCGGGAATGACGGGACACGATGAGCGACACCGATCTCCTCGACGAATTCAGCGACGCACTCTGGCTGGAAGACGGACTTTCGCGCAATACGCTGGAAAGCTACCGGCGCGACCTGAATAAATTTGCTGATTGGCTGGAGAAGCGGCGCGGATACGGTTTGCAGGCTGCCACGCATGCGGATATCCAGGACTACCTCGCTTTTCTGTACAAACAAAAATCCAAGACCACTTCCACCTCGCGCGCCATTTCCAGCCTCAAGCGCCTGTTCCGTTATCTGCTGCGGCAGAACAAGATCGCCGCCGACCCGACCGTTCTGATTGCCACACCCAAGCTGCCGCGCAGCCTGCCCAAGAGCCTGACCGAAGAAGATGTCGAAATGCTGCTGTATGCGCCGGATGTCGATACCCCCCTCGGCATGCGCGACCGCACCATGCTGGAGGTGTTGTATGCCAGCGGCCTGCGTGTGTCGGAACTGGTCGGTTTGAATGTGGCGCAGGTGAGCCTAGACATGGGCGTGGCACGCGTGATGGGCAAGGGCAGCAAAGAACGGCTGGTGCCACTGGGCGAAGAAGCACTGGACTGGGTCAGACGCTATCTCACAGAAGCCCGCCCTGCCCTGCTTACGGGCAAATTAAGCGATGCGCTGTTCGTCACGCAACGGGGAACAGCAATGACGCGGCAGATGTTCTGGTATCTCATCAAGAAACACGCGAAAGAGGGTGGCCTGCATAAGCCATTATCGCCACATACCCTGCGTCACGCTTTTGCCACGCACCTGCTAAATCACGGCGCCGATTTGCGCGTGGTGCAGATGCTGCTGGGGCATTCGGATATCTCGACGACGCAAATCTACACGCATGTGGCTCGGGAACGTCTGAAGGCATTGCATGCGAAACACCATCCGCGTGGGTGAAAATACGCCCCAAGTTCCGTTCTGGGTGCATACCCCTACTCGAAGTACTAGATAAGTATCTAGACCGTTTGGCATATATGCATCCCTTGCATTGCTCCGGTACTATTCGCAAGTGGCTGAATATTAAGACAGGCACCCAGCCTGACGGGAGCAATGTAAAAAAATGAAGTCTGCTGTACAAACCGTATTTCAAATACCTGAGTGGACTGGATTCCTTTCCGGTTGCGGTGCGTCGAACGCCAGCGCGGGAGACATGCCATGAGTACCAGGATAATGATCATCGACGACAATGGAAAAAACATCAGCTTGAAGGAGTTGCTGTTGAAACATGCGGGTTGCGAGGTCATCAGCATCAACAGTAGTGCCGCGAGTCTGGAAGCGATCAGGCAGGAGATGCCCGATCTCATTCTGGTGGATATGCGGATGCCGGAAATGAACGGGATGCAAATTGCGCAGGAAGTCAGACAGGACGAACATATCAGGCATATCCCGGTGATCGGCATGAGCGAGTACGCTACCCCCTCGATCTGGAACAGGGCGCTGAGATCGGGTATGACAGGATTCTTTGAAAAACCGATCAATCGCGAGCGCTTGATCGAGCTGAGCCAGAAGCTGATGTCGGCGGTTGCAAAAACTGCATAACTAGATAGTTGCAGCATCGCAGTCTTCGATCCTTATCAAAAATCTTTTCGCCTGAAAGAATATTCGTAAATTTTCCCCGGCTACAATCAGCCAAATGCACGACAAACCGAGCGATGGTGCAGCAGTTCAGTTTTTTCCCGACAGGATCAATTGCTCTTCTATTGCTTGCGGAAGAGGGCGTCGCGCTTGAGGGCGTTTTTCTGTACTTGCGTTGTAAGTTTTGTCCGATCCGGATTTGGCAAAATGATGCAGCCACAGCCAATTCGCAACGACTTTTGACAGGAAAGGTTGTGGTTTGAAGTGGTCTATCATTGCGTACATTGGCAATCGGCACATCATGTATTGGCGCAGGGCGAGGGCGAATCCGGCTTGCCATTCATCTTGCGCAATCGGGGTTCCTGAAGCTTCCTCCAGGCAACGGCGATGCAGGTCTATCCAGTGTTGTGCCTCGTGAGAAATTGTTGCGGCGTGCAGCATAAAGCACAGCAATTCAGCCAGGTCATATTGCGGCAGTCCGATGGTGGCCAGTTCCCAGTCGTAGGCACAAAGTACCGGGCCCTGCGGGCTGCGACGGAATGCCAGATTGCGCGGATTGAAATCGTTATGAATCAGCGTGCGTGGCATGCGCATCCATTGTTCATGCCAATGATCAAGATCATCAATCAGGGCATGCTGTACTTCGGCGGTATCTGCTCCTGCGGCCTGAGCGAATCGCGCGGCAGAAAAATTTGCCAGTTCCCGCCACAGGGATTGCATCCTGCGAATATCATTTGCGCCCGGGGCTAGCCATGGTTGGCGGGATAATTCGTCTTCGCGCCGATACCAGACGGCATGCATTTGTCCCAGGGCGTGAATTGCGGCTTCGATATGGCCATTGCTCCAAAGCTCCGTACTGTTTGCCGAATCCATTAGATCCACCTCATCAAGGTATTCCTCGATGAATCCCCCATGGATGCTGTCGTCCGGTGGAATGATTGCGACAGATCGAGGCATGAAGTGGGCGAGCCGGTTGTCGTCGCAGCCGGCGATGGTGATTTCGCGCATGAGTCCGTTGCGGTAAGGCAAACGGCATAGATGTGTGGTGAAGGCCGTTGCCAGGGAAGAAGAGCAGAGTTCTGCCACTGCCAGCGTAGCGGCATCCTGCTCTGTATGAGACGAGCGGAGCTTGAGAACGCCCTGGGCCAGTTCAACTGGCTTGTCGGGCATGCGCCGATATTTGATATCGCAGTGCCACAATCCCGCTTTACCGCTGCTGCTGAGAATATTCAATTCGCTTAATATGCCGCTGCCGGACAGCGGAATAGAATGAAAATTGTCCAGTTCCAGCATTGGAGCTTTCAGCGCGGAACGCAAAGCGTTTCTTACCACCAGGGAACGGTCTGAATCGTTTTCGGCGATGGAGACAGGCTTCCGTTCAGGAAGAAAGTCGTGTTGCTGGTATCGCGCCAGATAGTGGTTGAGCAGTTGCGCATTCAGGCGGGGGATGACCAGCCCCTGCCGTCGAAAATAGTCGTAGGAGGTAGATGAACTGATGCAACGCCGATGCGATTCCAGATACAGTTCGGTCAGGGTGCGTCCCTTCATCAACGGGGGGCGGGCAAGAAAAAAGCTGCGCAGTACATGCAGGTCAGGCGCGCGCGCGCCCCGGTTGTCGCCCACCATTTCCAGCCATTCATCCAGTTCAACCAGACTTACGGTATAGCCGTTCAGGCGCAACCAGAGCGCCATTTCACGCCAGAGACGTGGTTCATCGTGATGCATATGCAGCACGCGCAAACCACGAGGCTGGTCTGTTGCCAGCGTGCGCACGGCCTGCGCAACCGTGTCCACGGGCACACAGTCCAGGCCCCAGTCCACATCGGCAGCAATGCCGCTTTGAACTGCGCCGCGCAGCATACGCGAGATCAGGTCATCGTGGTTCGATCTGCCGCTGACGCTGTCGCCGCAGATCAGGCCGCAGCGCAGGATGGATACGGGCAGGCCACGATGTGCGACTTGCCGCAACAGTGTTTCGGATACGCACTTGGCTTGCGCATAGCCGAGCGGGATATGTTCCAGATAAGAAGACATATCGGTTGTCTCATCCACTATCCCGGGCCCATCCGGCACATAACAGACTGCCAGAGTGGAGATGAAGTGCAATGGTTTGACCGTTCCCTGACAGGCCAGCCGTATCGTATTCAGTGTGCCATTGACGTGGCTGCCACGCAGGCGCGAGTAGGGTTTGACCCAGCTTACTTCGGCGGCACAGTGGATGATCTGGCCCGCCATGGTGGTGAGCGCATCAAAGGCAGCGGTATCCAGGCCGAAGTCTGGTGCAGTGATATCGCCGCGCAACGGGATGACGCGAGTGGCAGCGTCGGGACAGGTGTGGCCTGTCGCTTCCAATGCTTCGGCGATACGTTGTGCGGCAAGTGCATCGTTATCGGCACGAACCAGGCAGATCACTTTCCAGTTGGTGGACAACAATAGTTCGGCGAGAATCTGCGAGCCGAGAAAGCCGGTGCCTCCCGTGAGGAATACGGTGTTGCTGGTGGATGTGTTTCCGGTCGGACTGATTTCCGGGGCGAGTATCGAATCCTGACGAGGCGTATGTCGCGCAGTTTTTTTCATGATTGTGTTCCGGTCAGATAAATATGATTCCATTCCACGAAACGCTGGCGCACCGACTCTTTATGGGGGATCAATTCTTCAAGTTTCCAGCCAAGCGTGGGTATCGCTTCGTGTACATAGACATCGATGACTCCCGCTCCGGCAGCGAGTCCGCGTCCCGGGTTGATCGAGGGGGGGATTGCTATGAAGATCGGCACGATGGGGGCTTGCAGGCTGATGGCCAGATGAAATGCGCCCTTGTTGAAATGACCAATCTCGCCGGAGGTGATGCGCTCGCCTTCCGGACTCAGGTATACCGATTCCTTGCTGCGAAGCAATGTTGTTGCAGCGCGCTGGAATATTTTGCGTCTTTGTTCCGGGAATTCCTGCGGGACAGTCCAGAAGTTGCCGACGAGATAGCCGATCAAACCAAGCGGCAGCCATTTGCGCAAAAATCCGCTGAGGAAAAAGCGCGTGTTCGGTAGTTTCAGGGCGATGAGAACGAACAGGTCGATGGTGGAGGTGTGGTTGGAGATGAAGACAACCTGCCTCCTGGGGAAAGGGGATGGCTGGTGCAGGCGCATGCGAATTCCCCAGAGTTTCAGAATGAGATGAGCAAGCGGTGTTGCCATGCTTTCGCTGTAGAAGCGCCGCAGGCGAAACAGCGTGATGGTCGCGACAGCCAGCATCAGCAGCGCAAACAGGCTCATCAGGAGCCACGTGGCGGCGATGCGCAAAAAAAGTACGATACGCTGGTTCATGCACGCCGGCAGACAACGGTCTGCATCGCGAGGTTCAGATGGCGCTGAAACAGTAACACGGGAGCGCACAACAACTGTCCAATGAAATAGGGCAGGATGGCACGATCCAGATTCAGGCCGCGTCCCTTGAGCAGCTTGAAAGCGAGCCCGGTGAACAGGTAGAAGTACGGGGGGAATGCGCCATATGGCAAATATTCCACGACCTCCAGACCCTGGCTGCGAACCATATTCAACAGGGTGGCCTTGCTGAACAGTAGCGTGTGTTGCGGCGCTTGCAGTCCGGGCCAGCGTTCGCGATACAGGCGGAAACTCAGGCTATCCAGACGCGGTACTTCAATGACCAACCGGCCATCATATGCAAGCAGGTCGTGGCAGCGCTTCAGTGTGTTGATCGGATCGTAGTCGTGTTCCAGAAAATGCCACATCGTGATCAGATCGAAGCTGTTTTCGGAGAGTTCTTGCTCGGCAAGCAGGCCGCAACGGAAATCGATGTGCTCGAGTCCGGGTAAGTGCGAAAGATCCTTGAAGTCAACACCGGTCGCATGCACTTTGTCGCGCGCCACCAGTTCCTGCAGGAAGGTTGCCGCACCGCAACCGATATCAAGCACTTTGCTTTGTGGGTGTAGATCAATGTAACGGCCCACCAGCGCGAGTTTGGCAAGGTCGTGGCGGCGCATTGCCTTCAGGTAGAACGGCGTCAGCCAGCCCCAGTCCGTCTTTTTGCGATGGGCGATATATTCGTCGTCGTAGTACGGTTTGATGTGGTCTAGCATCAGTCGCGGATGCTGGAAGGCAAGTCCGCAATGATTGCAAGTGACGAATCGAAAACGCCCCGGCTTGCCGGTCAGGTCGTCTTCACCTGTCACCAGCGGCGTGGTTGTGTTGCTGCCGCATTGGTAGCAGGCGACGTTTTCAAAGGCATGAGCGGGCGGCTGTGTGGGTAACATTCTGGTGAAGTCCTTTTCAGAAAATGAACAGTGCTGCGAGTGTTGCTGCTTCGATGACGGTCAGCCAGCGCCAGCCTGTGCCCGTGCGTAAGGTGGCATCGCTGGCGATCTCGAATAAACAGAGGATGAGATATATGCCGATAGCGACGGACAGCCATCGCTCCTGAGAGAAATTCCATGCGCACAGCCAGATGAATACCGGGTACTTGAGCAGGACCAGATGTGTGCGAACAAGGCGCGGCAATGCGGTTGTACCAGCGGCGTACACCAGGGACATGGCGGCGAGCAGCGCGGCATAGACAAGCAAGTGGTCTGTGCCGATGAAAAAAAGCCCGATTGCAATGGGCAGCGCAAGCGCGCCGCACATAAGCTGGAAATGCCGCAAACGGGACGTGTTAACCAATACTCTTTGCGGGTGCAGTGTGGCATCAAGAGTGCGGTCGGCGAGATCGTCCCACAGGCGGAACTGGATTATCAGAATTGCCGCCAGCAAAGAGCCTGTGATTGCCGAAGCGGTGAAGAATTCGTGAGCTATAAGCTGGATGCTGGCCGACAACACCAGCCACAGCAATACAATGCGCGCGATGGCGAGGCGAGTGACCGCCCAGGCAAGCAATTCCTCAGGAAAGGATGTCGACGACACCGCGCCCTCCATCAATGGATAGTCGACTGCCGCTTATGATGCGGCGAGTGGCATCGCGTACGCCAACGACTGCGGGTATTCCAAGTTCGCGTGCGATGATCGCCCCGTGCGAAAGCATGCCGCCGCGCTCGACGACCAGCCCTTTCGCCAGGAAGAACACGCACGCCCAACCGGGATCGGTCTGGCGGGTGACTACGATATCGCCCTGTTGCATACGGTCGACCTCGGAGGCGTCGGCCAGCACCGCCGCATTGGCAACGATGTGGCCGCCGCATGCGCCGGTGCCTTGCATGCGCTGCGTTACTTCGGAATCTGTATCTGGCGTTGCGGATATGTCGGTTTGCGGGGACAGGTATTCGCCAGCTTCAAGCTCGAAACTGTCGGGCGGGGTCATGGCAGCAAGGTGCGTTTGTGCTTCGCGCCGTTGCCGAACTTGGGTCTTGGTGTCGTAGGGATACATGGCATGTCCCGCGAGCAGGGTATCGAGTTCTTCGTATTCGAGATACAACACATTATCGGCATTTTCCAGATATCCGGCTGAGACCAGTCGCTGCCCGCTGTTCAGCACGATATGGCGCAGCCGCACATAAAGTTTTGCCTGTTTCTGGCGCGCACGTTCGCGCAAACGAATGGCGCCCTGTGTTGCCGCGAGCAATCGCCTGAACTGCCAGACGCGGCCGAGGGACAGTTGCCGGCAAATTTGCTGTGTTGCCGCTTCGCGCAATGCCGCCTGTTGTTCGAGTTGCTGCTGCGGGGATGGGGATTCCAGTGCGGCGTAACTGCGCAGCAACGCCAGCGTCTGGCGCGGGTCTTCCTGCGGGCTGGGATGGGTCAGCATCAATTCGCCGGAGCTGCGGAAGCCCCAGTGTTCCAGGTATTCATGCAGAGCATCGTGAAAGGCGGCAAAGCGCTTTTGTTCACGAAGCTGCTGCTCGATCGTTGCGTTGCTGTTCTCTGCAAAGAGCTGTGCCAATGTTTTATCGTTGCGTATCTGACGCGACAGCAGCCATAGTTTTTCCACCGGAGCGTGGCTGGCAAGGCCGGGCAGGCCGATGAGCAGATCGTTGTGCAGATTGGTGTTGGCCGAGTCCGGCAACCAGCGGCGCAATTGACGTTGCAAGAGGCCGTAACACACCATCGCGGCGGTATCGGCGAGTGCGGCATCGTTCCAGCGTTGCAAGCGGATGGTCATGAATCCGTGCAGGCAGACGCGCAGGTCTGCGACGGACATGGCCGATAGTGCGGACAGGCGGGTACGCGAGCAAAACTCATCGACGGTTGTTTCAAAACGAACCAGCCCACGTTTCACATTCAGGTAACGCCAGGCGGTCGTGATGGCAACTCGCAGCAATTCGAACCCCTTTTCCAGCCCGCTTTGCGCGGGCAAATTCTGCGGCGACGGGAATTGCGATGCGCCGACGAATTCGTTGAAGGCGCGCGTCAGCCATTGTCCGCCGGGTGCCAGCGAAATCAAGGTGTGGATGTTGCTCAGGTTGTAATAAAGCCGGCCGCCGTGTACGCCAACAATGTGTTCAAGCGCATCGTTCATTGCTGCGATACGACGGCGTGATATACCGAAATCCAGCCCGAGATTGCGGAAGTAAGCGGCATAGCCGCGATGCACAATGGAGTAGAGGAAAGGCGATACCGGTTCCGGAAAATTCTCGGCGATATTGGCGTTGGTCCAGGTGACTCGAGGCGAAATGCTTGTACCCGCGGTAATCGGGCGTGCCTGCAGCAACCATAACTTGCCGTCGCCATCGAAAGCCCATTCGATGTCGAGCGGGTGGCCGAAATGCTGTTCAAGCAACATGGCCTGGTTGAACAGGGCAGCGATGGCGTCGTCGTCAAGCTGGCAGGCAGTGTCCTCGCCTGTTTCGTGCGACACCACATTGCCATGTTGCAGATCGATCAGGATGCGCCCCGGATCGACCTCGCCTGCAACCAGTCCCTCTCCCAGGCCGTTGCAGTATTCGATGATAGCGGCGGGTCGCCCGTTGTGCATGCCGGACGGCGCGCGGGTGAACAATACGCCGGCGTGACGCGCATCGATTTGCTGTTGCACGATGACGCCCATGGCATCGAGTTTGATCCCGCGCAACTGCTGGTAGTGCAGGCAACGCTCTGTCCACAGCGATGACCAGACTGCCGCTACTGCATCCTTGAGTTGATGTTCGCCGCGCACATTGAGTTGGCTGTCGAGTTGTCCGGCGAATGAATGGTCTGCGGAGTCCTCTCCGATGGCCGAACTGCGGACGGCATAGGGGATATCGCTTGCGGCGATACTGCGCAAAGCGGTTTGCAGTACAGCATCAAGTGGGGTGTCGCATATATTTTCGGGAGTTTGTGCGCGTTGCAGATGGGAGTCCATGCCGTGAGCGGGAATGGCATATCCATTTGGCACCGCAAACCCGGCAGCCAGCATGCGCGCCAGTGTTGCGGCCTTGGCGCCGAACATTGCCGCATCGTTGGCATCAATCAACGGAATGAGGATTGCATCTAGTCGGCTCATGAAAGCCTTTTTTTGAGTTTCAACTGGTACAACCAGATACTGAACAACCAATGCAGGCTGGAGCCGAGAAGCAAGACCCAGAACCAGGTTATGGGTTGTAGCGGCAGCATGATGGACAGGGCGATCAATACACCCAGCGTGGAGTCGCTACGATCTATCACCAGACACAGCCATCGCAGCAATGGCGATGACGGAGCCTCGCCGGGCGAGACATCGAGTTGACGTTTGAACAGAGAGTTGGGGAGTTCAGCCAGCATGAACGCGAGGCCGCAGACGAATCCAGTACCTGCCGCTTGCGCGGTCGATATTTCCCAAATGCCGCCGGCAAGCCATGCGGGCAGGTATTCGCGGTTTGCGACAAACAGGGCAAAAGTCATGGCGGCGGCTGGCGGCATCATCATCAAACCGCGCAGCATTTTGTTTTCACCGAAGAGGCGATGTCCACGCAAATGTATGCCGCCATCAAGAGGCAGCGCAAAGGGCATGGACCACGAGCTACGCAGCCAAAGCACGTGTGCAACACCTGCCAGGCCGATAGCGAGCAGGAGAAATACGGCGCAAGGTAAAGGTGCGGGTGCGACCATCAGTAAGGGAATCCGGATTCGTCGCGCCGGCCGAACAGAAACTCGACACCGGAAAGACGTTTTACCGCCTTTATCCATGACCACCAATTGACTTCATTTTGCGGGGCGTAGTCGATGCGGCGCAAGCGATAGCCGGGAACACGGATGAACATGTGATGCAGTGCGTGGGCATCAAAATGCATGATGAACAACGAAAACCAGTATGGAAAGCGAACCGAGCGGGTATAGGCTTCCTGTTCGCGGGGAGGGAAAGGGCGTACTGCTTTTCCTTCGGAATGATGACGGGGCATGTGAGTGTGCTGGCCAAGCAGAATAATATCCTGGGCCACAAGTGCGAGAAAAAGCCCGAATCCACAGTAACTGACAAGTTGCCAGGGGCCAACCCATATTGCGAGGGCAGTATAGGCCAACAGCAGCAATGTGCACTCCAGCCGAATGCGCGATAGCACCCTGGCACTCAGGAACTGGCTCAGTCGTCCTACATGCCAATAGTTCAGTAGCCGGTAGAGTATAGAGAACAGCGGCAGTCCGGTTCGCCAGGCAAAATTGATTGTTCCTTTTTCCCAACTGGAAAGCGGTCTGGGGACGAGGGTTGCAGTCGTCGCATCCTTGTCCTGCCAGCCGATCCATACGTGATGTCTGGCATGAATGTGACACCAGGCTGAATAGGGTATCAATGCGAAAAATCCGGCAATAGTGCCGACCAGCTTGTTGGGCCATCTGCTTTTGAACAGGGTGCGATGCCCGACTTCATGCATGATCAAAAACCATTCCATAAATGCCAGTGCGAACAATATTTGTCCTAGCAGCCATGTGGGGCTTAAGGGTTGGCGGGAAAGAAGCGCGGCGGAAATTGTAAGAAGGACAGCCAGAATGCAATATACAAAGCCGATCCAATTTGATGGCGACAGATTTTTTTGTTTTACTTTAGCGTGAAGGTTGGAGGTGTCAAGGGTGGAAGCAGTAGTTGCCTGATCGCGTTCATCTTTCATCTGGTCTGCTCCTTTCAATTATCCAGGTACTTTCAATGCACAGCGCCACAATGTTGGTTTTGCTTACCGAATCAGAATAACCGACGAAACGGGAATTTCAATGATGCATCGCCGGGGTCTCTGAAAATTAGCCACCAGGTATCGATATTCGATACCGTAATTGGTGGCTGAAGCATATTTCTGTGCTGAATCATCCCATGGTTCTCTTTCTCTAAGATATGCAGGGGTTGGTCGAAAATGTTAGACCCAGCAGTGCTTGTCAATATAGAAGACAGGATGCATATTCGATTTGGTGGAGGTGATCAGGATCGAACTGACGACCTTCTGATTGCGAACCAGACGCTCTCCCAACTGAGCTACACCCCCACGGCAGGTGCATCCTAAAGGCAAAACTCCGGTTTGAAAAGAGAATGACGGAAACATCCCGGAAGGTTTCTAAATATGTCATTTCCTGCAATAATCGCTGCACAAAACAATATTACCGAATTGAGATACCATGGCTTTGACGCAGGATGATTTGAAACGCGCGGTCGCCCAGGCAGCAATCGCCCATGTACCGAATGATTGTGTCGTGGGTGTGGGTACAGGCTCGACTGCTAACTTTTTTATCGATGAGTTGGCCGGGATCAAGGACAAGATTCGCGGTGCAGTCGCCAGTTCCGAGGCGTCGGCCAAGCGTTTGCAGGGCCGTGGTATCGAGGTGTTGTCGCTGAATGATGCGGGCGATCTGCCGGTGTATGTGGACGGTGCGGATGAAATCACGCGCCATATGCATATGGTCAAGGGCGGCGGTGGGGCGCTGACACGCGAGAAGATCGTGGCTGCGGCCAGCAGGAAATTCGTTTGTGTGTGCGATGCCAGCAAGCTGGTGGACGTGCTGGGCAAATTCCCTTTGCCGATCGAGGTTATTCCGATGGCGCGCAGCTATGTTGCGCGCGAAGTTGTGAAGCTGGGCGGGCAGCCGGAGCTGCGCGAGGGTTTTACGACCGATAACGGCAACGTTATCCTCGACGTGCATAACTTGCAGATCATGAATCCGGTGGAACTGGAAACCACTTTGAACCAGTTGGCGGGCGTGGTGACTAACGGTCTGTTCGCACGCCGCGCGGCAGATGTTTTGCTGCTGGGGACGCCGGATGGTGTGCAGACGATCACAGCATGATACGGTAACAATAGTTTAACGACAGACCGATATACTTAATCATTTGCAACATTAATTTTAAGGAACAGTCATGGCCAGCAGCGAACATACTTCAAGACAATTTGATGCAGAACTGGAAGCGGTCCGGGCTCGTGTATTGCAAATGGGCGGCTTGGTGGAAAGCCAGATTCGTTTGGCAGTTGAGTCGCTGATTTCAGGAGATGTGGCTTTGATGAATCGCGTGGTCGAGGACGATCATCGCGTGAACGCGCTTGAAGTCGAGATCGACGAAAGTTGCAACCGAATTTTGGTGCGTCGCCAGCCGGCAGCGGGCGACCTGCGCATGGTGATGACGGTAATCAAGACCATTACTGATCTGGAACGTATCGGAGATGAGGCCGAAAAAATTGCACGCATGGCTAAACTGTTATCGAAAAAGGATCGCCTGTATTTGCCGCGCTACAACGAGATCAAGCATGCTTCCGATATAGCGCTGGATATGCTGCGCAAGTCACTGGATGCCTTTGCGCGCCTGGATCTGGGCAATGCTGCGCAGGTTGTGCGCCAGGACGAGCAAGTGGATGAAGAGTTTCGTGCCATCATGCGTTACCTCATCACTTTCATGATGGAAGATCCGCGCACTATTTCTACCTCGCTGGAAATTCTGTTTGTGGCCAAAGCGATCGAGCGCATCGGCGACCATGCCAAGAACATGTCCGAATATGTTGTGTACATGGTTAAAGGCCGTGACGTGCGTCACGTTGCTGTGGAAGAAATTGAGCGTGAAGTTCTAGAATAATTTTCTGTGCAACAACAATCCATTCTTGCTGCAGTCGATCTCGGTTCCAACAGTTTTCGTCTGCAAGTCGCCCGTGTGGAAAATAACCAGTTGTACATGCTGGATGGTTTGCGCGAAGTCGTGCGCCTTGCTACCGGAATAGGCGAAGACAGATGCCTTGACGAACCTTCCCAGCAACGCGCACTTTCCTGTCTGCATCGCTTTGGTGAACGTCTGCGCGGTTTGCCGCGCGAGGCGGTACGTGCGGTCGGTACCAATTCCCTGCGTGTCGCAAGGAACGCTTCCGAATTTCTGCAACATGCCGAAGCTGCGCTCGGTTTCCCCATCGATGTTATTGCCGGGCGCGAAGAAGCGCGTCTTATCTATCTTGGTGTTGCACATGCTCTGCCCCAGACGGCTGACAAGCGGCTGATAATAGATATTGGCGGAGGTTCCACTGAATTTATTATTGGGAGCGGTATGCGACCGTTCAAGCTGGAAAGCCTGTACATGGGCTGTGTCAGTTACAGCATGCGCTATTTCCCGGATGGCAAGATCAGTAAAACCAGCCTTAAACAGGCCGAGCTTGCCGCACGCAGCGAAGTGCAGGCCATCGCTTCCGAATTTTCCCAAGGACACTGGAATGCTGTGTTCGGTTCTTCCGGTACATCGCGCGTACTGTGTGACATCCTTGAACAGAATGGCTTCAGCGATGGAGGAATTACCCGCGAGGGACTGGAACGGTTGCGCGAACAGTTTCTCAAAGCCGGCGATGTGAACAAACTGGAACTGTCCGGATTGAAATCGGAACGTGTTCCTGTGCTACCGGGCGGATATGCCATTATGTACGCCGCGTTTTGCGAACTGGGTATCGTACATATGCAGCCGGCGCTTGGCGCATTACGTGAAGGTTTGTTGTATGACCTGCTTGGGCGTTTCCATCACAACGATATGCGCGAAGTCACCGTGCAACAGTTTATGCGTCGCTATCATGTGGATACCCGCCAGGCGGTACGCGTGGCACGACTGGCTGATACGCTGGTAAGGCAATTTCTGGAAGGCCAGGTCAGCGACGAAGAATCGAACCTACTGGCATGGGCGGCGAGATTGCACGAGATTGGCATCAGCGTTGCACACAGCGGTTATCACAAGCATACGTCCTACATTCTGGCCAATGCCGATATGCCGGGTTTTTCCAGGACGGAACAGACTCATCTGAGTTTCCTGACGTTGGCACATCGCGGAAATCTGGAGAAACTGCATGATAAGCTGGACATGGCGGGCAAATTGGCGCAAGTATTGGCCTTGCGTCTGGCTGCGCTCATTTATCGCAGCCGCAGCGATGTCGAGTTGCCGGCCATGCAAGGCCATTTTAACGGCAGTGAATTTCAACTTGCGCTTGCACCCGGCTGGCTGATTCAAAATCCACTCAGCGAGGCTGCGCTGCTGGAAGAAATGAAGCAATGGAAAAAACTCGGCGTAAACATGCAAGTCGTCGAAGGATGAGGCAGAATTCACTCTGTTGATACAGCGATAAAAAGGAGGATTTTAAAATGAAACATATCAGAAATATTCTTTTAAGCTTGGTGGTTGGCCTGCTCATCGGCCTGGCCCTGGGTGTCAATATCGGACGCGACAAACCGCTGCTTTCCAATCCGTTTGAAAAGCCTTCCTTGAAGGAGCGCGTCAAACAACTGGGCAGCGAAACGCTGGAACAGGGCGGCAAGGCGCTGGAAAAGACCGGGCAGGCATTGCAGGACAAAGCGAAGTAAACCAACTTCTCCGGCGTGGTAGACTTGTCCTGAAGCTGGCCAGACAGTCGCTGCGCACCTTATGCTGCGTAGAGGACAACTTGCCGTAGGCAAGTTGCGGTGAAGGCTCACATGCGCAGCATGTTACGCCGAAACCAAAACGTCAGTTGCAGTGGAGACTCATGCGCGAAGCGCGTGATGTCGGAACTAAAGTCCGGGTCCCGGACGTTCTGTATTCGGCATGCTAAACTCTGTTTTGAAGCTGGCCAGACAGTCGCTACGCACCTTGTGCTGCGTAGAGGAAAGTCCGGGCTCCACAGAGCAGGATGCCGGTTAACGGCCGGACGCCGTGAGGCGATGGAAAGTGCCACAGAAAATATACCGCCCAAGTTCTTTCGGGAAACGGCAAGGTTGAAATGGCGAGGTAAGAGCTCACCGCGCTGATGGTAACATCAGTGGCAGGGTAAACCCCATCCGGAGCAAGACCAAATAGGCAAGCTATGACGTTGCTCGCGTCGCTTGCGGGTAGGTTGCTTGAGCGTCAGGTAACGAAACGCCTAGAGGAATGACTGTCCACGACAGAACCCGGCTTATCGGCTGGCTTCACCCTTTTTACAGTTCAGTTGATCATCGATATATTCAGGTACAAAACAGGGTTAAACCACCTGAATATCCAACCATCCATCATAAATAACTTTAGCTTGCAAGTGCAATCCTTTGCTTTATAAGTACATTTGATTTACATCAACTTCGTGCTCTAACCCCTTGTCCCGTAAAGAAAAATCCCATTTTCTTGCTTGACCACCCTGTTGTTTTTCAATATAGTGCGTGCGAGTGGTAAAAAGTGGGTAAAGGTGGGGGGCTGGGATGTTTCAAGGGGCGACACAACTAAATCTGGATAGTAAGGGCAGACTCGCAATACCGGCCCGGTATCGCGATTTTTTGCTTGCGCATTGTGCGGGTCAGCTAGTACTGACTGCCGATGCCGATGGTTGTCTGTTGGTCTATCCGCAGCCCGAGTGGCAACCCATCCGCGAAAAATTAATGAAACTTTCCGCTTTTGATCCGCGCATTCGCGCGTTGCAACGTTTTCTGGTTGGACATGCTGAAGATGTGGTGATGGACGCCGCCGGTCGTGTGCTGGTGTCACCTACGCTACGCACGTTCGCGGTGCTGGATAAACGCGTGATGCTGGTGGGACAGGGCAATAAATTCGAGTTGTGGGATGAGGCGCGGTGGCAGGCACAGAACGAGAAGATGACAGGTTTCACTGTAGATAATCTGCCGCCAGAACTGGATGGCTTTACGTTGTGAGCCAGGACTTGGTTCATACAACCGTCCTGTTGAATGAGGCAGTTGAGGCTTTGCAAGTACGGCCGGATGGCATTTATGTGGATTGCACATTCGGAGGTGGCGGGCATAGCCGTTTGATACTGGAAAAACTGGGAGAACGTGGCAGGTTGATTGCGCTGGATAAGGATCCGGCTGCAGTAGCAGTGGGGCGCACGATCAGCGATACGCGCTTTCAATTGGAGCATAGCGGTTTCGAGCATTTGGGCGAAGTGATGAACAAGCTCGGCATCTCCAAGGTAGAGGGCGTGTTGCTTGATCTGGGCGTGTCATCGCCGCAACTGGATGATGGGCAGCGTGGATTCAGTTTCCGGTTTGATGCGCCACTGGATATGCGTATGGATACCAGCAGGGGACAAACAGCTGCAGAGTGGCTGGCGGTCGCGGACGAGGGTGAACTGACGGAGGTGATACGTGATTACGGTGAAGAACGGTTTGCTAGGCAGATTGCAGGGAAGATTGTTGCTGCGCGCAAGGAACGCAAAATACTCACAACGAAACAGCTTTGTGAAATTGTCTCGCAATGTGTACGCACGCGCGAACCCGGCAAAAACCCGGCTACGCGTACCTTTCAGGCTATACGGATTCATATCAACCGTGAGCTCGAAGAGCTCGCGAACGTGTTGCCGCAATGCGTGGATTACCTGAGGGCGGGCGGACGTATGGCGGTGATCAGTTTCCATTCACTGGAAGATCGCATGGTCAAGAATTTCATGCGTGACATGGCTCAGGGCGACAAGCTGCCAAAGAACGTGCCCATCCGGGCTGCCGACATTCCTCAGGGCAAGCTGCGCATCATCGGCAAGCCGGTTTATGCATCGGACGAAGAGGTGTCCGCAAACTCACGCGCTCGCAGCGCGGTGTTGCGGGTGGCGGAGCGTTTGGGTGGCTAGGCTCAATGTCATGCTGCTCATTCTTGTTATTGCGTGCGCGTTGGGGGTTGTTACTTCACAACACAAGGCGCGCAATCTGTACGTGGAGTTGCAAAAAGAAAAAGACAGGACACAAAAAATGGATGTGGAGTGGGGGCAGTTGCAGCTTGAACAAAGTACGCTGGCTACGCCTGCTCGCGTGGAAAAACTTGCCAGCCGCCAATTGAAAATGAAAATTCCACAGCCTGACCAGATCAAATATATCCATCTTGGCAAAGAAATGGTGAGGCAACCATGAATTACGCTGCTGCTATCCGGACCACAGGGCAGATCGCTTTGCCGGCGTGGCGATCGCGCGTGCTGTATGTGCTGTTGATGGCAGGGCTGGTGGTGGTGCAGACACGCGCGGTTTATCTGCAGGGGATCAACGACAATTTCCTGCAACGGAAAGGTGATGCACGCTATGGCCGCATCATTGAAATCCACGCACATCGAGGCATGATCACGGATCGCAACGGCAAACCTCTGGCAGTAAGCACGCCGGTTGCGTCCGTGTGGGCGAGTCCGGTTGATGTGGTCATTTCTTCATCGCAAACTACCAAACTTGCACAGATTCTCGGGATGAGCATCGCCGAGGTGAAGAACAAACTCAGTGATACTTCGCGCGAGTTCGTCTATCTCAAACGTCAATTGCCACCTGAGCAGACAGCCAAGGTGGTCAAGCTGGACATTCCCGGAATTTCACTCCAGCGCGAGTACCGTCGCTACTATCCCAGCGGAGAAGTCACTTCGCATCTTATTGGTTTTACCGATGTGGATGACAAGGGGCAGGAAGGAATCGAGCTTGAATTTCAATCGCAACTTGGCGGCAATGCGGGCAGCCAGCGAGTTATCAGGGATAGACGAGGATATATTGTCGAGGATGCAGGCAGTTTGCGCGCCCCCAAAGCGGGTGGCAATGTCGCGTTAAGTATCGACAGCAAGATTCAATCCGTTGCTTTCCGCGAGATCAAGCAAGCCGTTATAAAACACAGCGCAAAGAGTGGTTCCATCATTGTGCTGAATGCCAGGACCGGAGAGGCGCTGGCGCTGGCTAATTGGCCTTCTTTCAATCCCAATAATCGTAGCAAACCGGGAATGTCGGTACTGCGCAACCATGCCGTGACGGACCAATTCGAGCCAGGCTCAACCATGAAGCCGTTTACCGTGGCAACAGCGCTGGAGGCGGGCAAGATCAAACCGGAAACGGTCATCAATACTGCAAATGGGTTTTTCAAACTGGACGGACGCACGATCCACGATACACACCCGGAGCATTCGCTTACGGTGGCGCAGATCATCCAGAAATCCAGCAACATTGGCACCGCCAAGATTGCACTGAGCTTACCGTCGGAAACACTTTGGCAAGGTTTGAGCGAAAGCGGTTTCGGCACACCAACCGGAAGCGAGTTTCCGGGGGAGGCGGCAGGCAAGTTGCGCAACTACAAGACATGGCGGCCTATCGAGAAGGCAACCATGTCGTACGGTAACGGTATTTCGGTCAGTCTGATGCAATTGGCGCAGGCTTATACCATTTTTGCCAACAACGGCGAACTGATACCGGCCACCCTGCTAAAACGCGAAAAGCCGGTTGCCGGCATAAAAGTCTTTTCAGATGCGACCGCGCAGGCGGTACGTAGCATGATGGAAAATGTGGTAAAGCCGGGCGGTACAGCGCCACTGGCGCAGATTACCGGCTACCGGGTCGCGGGAAAGACCGGTACGGCACACAAAAACGAGAATGGAAAATATGTCGATCGCTATGTGGCTTCGTTTGTCGGCATGGCGCCCGTGTCCAATCCGCAATTGATCGTTGCGGTGATGATCAATGATCCCGGTGGCCGTGATTACTACGGCGGTCTGGTGGCGGCTCCAGTTTTCAGCAATGTAATGAGTTCCGCATTGCGCATGTTCGGCGTGCCGAACGATGCGCCGCTGGACAATGTAATGCAGCCCACACCTGCAGATTTGATCGGGGAGGAAGTTTGAATAACTCTCTACTGAGTGAATTAAATGCACTGGGTGTGAACATCACGCGACTGGTGTCTGACAGCCGGGCGGTGCAACCCGGCGATACATTTGTCGCCTATCCCGGTACGCAGGCAGATGGGCGCAAATTCATCGCACAGGCCATTGAACGTGGCGCGAATGCGGTGATCCTGGATGAGCATGATTTCAAATGGAATCCTGACTGGGATTTGCCGTACCTGACGGTGAAAGATTTGCGCCATCAGGCCGGTTTGATCGCCAGTGAACTTTACGATCATCCCTCGCAAAAACTGTGGATGGTCGGTGTGACCGGAACCAACGGCAAAACATCGATCAGCCACTGGCTGGCCAATACATTCAGCGCATTGGGCCGCAAGAGCGCAATACTTGGCACGCTGGGTAACGGATTTGCAAATGAACTGCAATCGACAGTCAATACCACGCCGGATGCATTGCTCGTACAAAACCTGTTGGCCGAGTACGCGCAAAAAGGTGCGGAAGTCACAGTGATGGAAGTGTCTTCACATGCGCTCACGCAAGGCCGTGTCAATGGCGTGCAATACGATGTGGCACTGCTGACCAATCTGACGCGCGACCATCTCGATTACCACGGTGACATGGAGAGTTACGCTGCCGCAAAACGGCGTTTGTTCGATTGGGAGCAGTTGAAGTTTGCGGTGTTGAATCTGGACGATGCGTTCGGTGCGGAACTGGCGGAACAGCTTCAGGAAGGCAGTCTCGAGGTTGTCGGTTTCGGTCTGAGCGACGAGTCGCTGAAACTGGCCGAGCGTCTTGGCATCCGCATGGTTCACGGCAATATTTCACGGATGGATGCGCAAGGTCTGACAGTGGCATTGCATACCAGTTGGGGGGCAGGGGAGATGCAAAGCAAATTGATCGGACGTTTCAATGCTTCGAATTTGCTGGGTGCTTTGTCCGTGTTGCTGGTCAGTGGAACTGACATCAATGATGCAGTGCGCGAGCTTGGCAAACAGAAAGCGCTGGCCGGGCGCATGCAAACGATGGGTGGCGGTGATGTTCCGACTGTTGTCATTGATTACGCACATACGCCGGATGCGCTGGAAAAGGTACTGCTGACCCTGCGCGAAGTGATACACCCTCTGGGTGGAAAAGTCGTCTGCGTATTTGGCTGCGGTGGCGATCGTGATCGCGGCAAACGTCCCATGATGGGAAAGGTTACCGCCAAATTTGCGGATACGTGCATTGTTACCAGCGATAACCCGCGTAGCGAAGATCCCCGTTCGATCATCGATGCCATTATCTCGGACATGCAAGGTGAATATCAGGTGATCGAGGATAGAGCCAGGGCGATCAATCATGCGATCAGCACGGCCATGCCGGAAGATGCTGTATTGCTGGCAGGTAAAGGGCATGAGGATTATCAGGAGATCAACGGCGTACGTTATCCGTTTTCTGACAGCGAAATCGCTCATCGTGCGCTGAGCATGTGGATGCATGAGGAGCATATGCAATGATGATGCTATCCGAGGCCGCCAGTGTTTTGCGAGCACGCGTGGAAGGTGCGGACGTGAATTTCGACACGGTTTCCACCGATACGCGCACGATCAGGCAGGGCGACTTGTTTATCGCGCTGAAGGGCGAGAATTTCGATGGCGCGGAATTTGCAGCCGATGCCTTCAAGCGTGGCGCAGTGGCTGCTGTGGTTAATGCACAAAGTTTCGAACAGATCCGTTCGGATCTCGATCCCCTGTCTTCTTTTCTGGTTGTTGACGATACGCGCCTTGCCCTGGGTAAGCTCGCTGCGTACTGGCGCGCGCAGTTCGATATTCCGCTGGTTGCAATTACCGGCAGTAACGGCAAGACCACTGTGAAGGAAATGCTGGCGAAAATCCTGCGTGTTCATGCGGGCGATGAAGATGGTGTTCTTGCGACACAGGGTAACCTCAATAACGATATCGGTTTGCCGCTTACATTGCTCAAATTGCGGGCGGTTCATCGTTACGCAGTGATTGAGATGGGTATGAATCATTCGACCGAGATTGACTATCTGACGCGTATTGCCAAACCGGATGTAGCGCTGGTCAACAACGCAACGGGTGCGCATTTGCAAGGTTTGGGATCGGTAGAAGGTGTTGCCAAAGCCAAGGGGGAAATATTTGCGGGGTTGACGAGCGACGGCACAGCAGTCGTCAATGCCGACGATGCATATGCCGGGCTGTGGCGCACGCTGGCTGGAACCCATCGCGTGATTGATTTTGCAATGGAGCATGCGGCTGCGGTGAAGGGTAAATGGAGGGTTGACGGGTATGGTGGTGTGCTGGATGTGCGCACGCCGGCGGGTGAGATGCATGCGAAGTTGCAAGTGCCGGGCGAGCACAATGCACGCAATGCGCTGGCTGCAGCGACTGCTGCATTGGTATTGCAAATCCCGTTGTCCACCATTGCAACCGCACTGGAGAATTTCGGCGGTGTAGCCGGACGTTTGCAACGCAAGCAGGGGTTGCATGGCTCGACGCTCATCGATGACACCTACAACGCCAACCCGGCTTCGGTGCGCGCGGCACTGGAAGTGTTGGCGCAAGCATCCGGCAAACGCATATTCGTGCTGGGCGATATGGGTGAATTGGGTGAGGCTGCAGCGCAGTTTCATCGTGAAATTGGCATTGCAGCTCGAGAGCTGGGTATTGAAAAGTTGTTTGCAACAGGTACGTTAAGCAAGGAAGCAGTAAGCGAGTTCGGTGGCGGCGCCGAGTATTTTGCCGAAATCGAAAAAATAAAAAATGCGATTGACAAAGAGCTGGATGCGCAGACCACCGTCCTGATAAAGGGGTCGCGCTTTATGAAAATGGAGCGGGTGGTGCAATTTTGCTCGCTTCAAAAGGAGGATACATGCTGCTTGCATTAACCCAATGGCTGGCACAGGACGTGCGAACGTTCAGCGTGTTCAATTACATCACGCTGCGCACGGTGATGTCCGCGATGACGGCCCTGATTATTTCATTCATGCTGGGCCCCTGGATGATTCGCAGGCTGACTGCATTGAAGATCGGCCAGTCGGTGCGAAGCAACGGCCCGCAAACGCACTTGATCAAGGCGGGTACGCCGACCATGGGCGGCGCGCTGATTCTGGTGTCGGTCGCCATCACAACATTGCTGTGGGGTGATTTGCGTAATGCATATATATGGGTCGTTCTGCTCACTACCCTGGGCGTCGGCGCGATCGGCTGGGTGGATGACTACCGCAAAGTGGTGCATCGCAATCCGGACGGGTTGTCGGCCCGGGCAAAAATGTTCTGGCAATCGATCATTGCACTCTCTGTTGGTGCTTTTCTGTGGTCGCACGCCACCTTGCCTGCACAAACCGAACTTATCGTGCCTTTCTTCAAACACCTGGTGCTGCCGCTGGGGATGATCAGTTTCATCGTGCTGGTGTATCTGGTGATCGTTGGCAGCAGCAATGCGGTAAATCTGACCGATGGTCTGGATGGCCTGGCCATCATGCCGACGGTGATGGTGGCGGGTGCGCTGGCGATTTTTGCTTATGTTGCGGGGCATGCCGAGTTTTCAAAATATCTGGGTGAGCCCTCGATTCCCGGCGCAGGGGAGTTGGCCATATTCTGCGCAGCCATCTCCGGCGCGGGTCTGGCATTTCTATGGTTCAACGCCTATCCGGCGGAAGTGTTCATGGGCGATGTCGGCGCGCTGGCACTGGGTGCGGCATTGGGGGCGGTGGCGGTCATCATCCGGCAGGAACTGGTGCTGTTCATCATGGGCGGCGTGTTTGTGGTGGAAGCGGTATCGGTGATGCTGCAGGTTTCCTATTTCAAATATACCAAGTGGAAATTTGGCACGGGCAAACGCATCTTGCTGATGGCGCCGTTGCATCATCACTTCGAACATAAAGGGTGGAAAGAGACCCAGGTCGTGGTGCGTTTCTGGATTATCACCATGCTGCTGGTCTTGATTGGATTGGCTACGTTAAAGCTCAGGTAAAGGATGAATCAATTACGCGGACAATCTGTGCTGGTACTAGGTCTCGGTGAGACCGGGTTGTCGCTTGCGCGCTATCTCAGCGCGCAAGGCGCGCGTTTGCGCGTTGCCGACAGCCGGAATGCTCCGCCCGGTATTGCAATCCTGCGCAGGGAATTGCCGCAGACCGAAGTACATTGCGGCGCATTCAAGGATGAATTACTGCAGGGCATCGATCGTATTGCCATCAGTCCCGGCATTCCGCTGGCTGAGCCGTTTGTACAGCGTGCTATTGCCCGCGGTATTTCGGTCGTGGGTGATATCGAATTGCTGGCCCAGCAGCTGGAAAGCGGCAATTACAGACGCACGACCAAAGTCATCGCGATTACCGGCGCCAACGGCAAGACGACAGTGACCAGCATGGTCGGCGCGATGTGTGCGGGAGCCGGACTGGATTCGCAAATGGCAGGCAATATTTCGCCCGCAGTGCTGGATGCATTGCGTGAGCGCGAGCAGCAACCGCAAGTCTGGGTGCTGGAACTTTCCAGCTTCCAGCTGGAAACCACCTTCACGCTGGATGCCGATGCGGCCGTCGTACTCAACGTGACCGAAGATCATCTTGATCGCTATGACGACATGGACAGTTATGCCGCTGCCAAGGCGCGCATTTTCCGCGGTAGTGGAGTGCAAGTGCTTAACCGTGATGATGTGCGTAGCGCAGCGATGAAGATCGCCGGGCGCAGGCAAACGAGTTTCGGGTTGAATCCTCCTGTGGGTCCGAATGACTGGGGCATTACAAGAGAAGGTGCTGTTACCTGGCTGATGCAGGGTGTGCAGAAGATCATGCGCGCGGACGAATTGCAGGTGAGCGGTTTGCATAATGTGGCGAACGCACTCGCTGCACTGGCTTTGTGCCGTGCGCTCAATCTGCCGTTGACGCCGCTGGTACAGGCGCTGCGCACCTATAAGGGACTGGCGCATCGCGTGGAAAAAGTTGCGGAAGTTGCCGGCATTACCTATTACGACGATTCCAAAGGAACCAATGTGGGGGCGACAGAAGCGGCCCTGAAAGGTTTGGGCAAGCCTGTTGTCGTCATACTCGGCGGCGATGGCAAAGGACAGGATTTTTCTCCATTGAAGGATGCAGTTGCGCAACATGTGCGAGCCGCGGTATTGATCGGGCGCGATGCACCGCTGATCGAAAAAGCATTGCAAGGTTGCGGCAAACCGATCCTGAAGGCGCGCGACATGGAAGAGGCGGTACGGATAGCCACGCAGAACGCGCGCGCAGGGGACGCTGTGTTGATGTCGCCCGCCTGTGCCAGCTTTGATATGTACAGGAACTATTTGCACCGTGCCGAGGATTTTGTTTCGGTGGTGAAGAAACTGGAAATGGAGGCGGCATGTACAGTACGACACTGAATATGCGCCGCCGCTGCGTTATTGCAGACTACGATGCAGTGCTGACATGGATTGTCACGGCGCTGCTCGCCATCGGG
>JBNLBY010000035.1:0-24704 GCA_050303535.1 Sideroxydans sp.
AGCTAATCTGATATCGGCCACTCCGAAAGCGTGAGGCCTTTCGGTCCCCCACTTTCCCCCTCAGGGCATATGCGGTATTAATCCGGCTTTCGCCGAGCTATCCCCCACTTCCGGATATGTTCCGATATATTACTCACCCGTTCGCCACTCGCCATCAGGTGCAAGCACCCATGCTGCCGTTCGACTTGCATGTGTAAAGCATGCCGCCAGCGTTCAATCTGAGCCAGGATCAAACTCTTCAGTTCAATCTAGCTAATTTTTTGCAAATCCTTTCGGATCCGCTGATCTCACTCAAAGCGAATTTACTTTCGTATATTCGATTGCGTGAGTACTTCTGTATATCTTTGAGTTCGACTCAACCACCTAAGTGATCTCGCCTGCCCAAACACAGGTACCCACACTAATCAGTTGTTTCTTCTAGCTTTTAAAGAACTATCCCCAACTACCCCTCCACCGCCTAGGCCGCAAAGAGGTGCGATAAAGAGCGGACAATTTCCGTCAACTCGTTTTATTCGCACTGTATTGTTGAAGCTTAAAACCGTTTCCTGATGTTTGGTTGCGGGGGCAGGATTTGAACCTACGACCTTCGGGTTATGAGCCCGACGAGCTGCCAGACTGCTCCACCCCGCGTCAGAGAAGGGGGCGAACTTTACAGAAATTAAGCATTTCCGTCAACAGCAGTCCGCTACCAGGTTGAACTTGCCGGCTGTCTGCACGCATCCACCCGGCGGCACAAATTGATCAAGTCAGTTCAATTTTTGAATTTTTGTTTGGCAATACACAAACACCTGAAAACTCTATTCACAACCTTGGTCAAAACCATTGATGTCTACCTCTCCTGAACTTTTAGTAAGGCTCGAGTCAGGAAAATTGACTATAGTTATAGAATAGTCCGATGTAAGCCTGCTCGGCCCTATTGGCAAAGCATTTTTCTCGGCTAAAGTCCGATGAGCCAATCATGCCGAAAATGATAAACTTGAGCAGGTCACGGGTTATTGAATTAACTGAAATTACCATTTTGGGAGAACACTAATGTCCAATATCCAGTCCATCATGCACGAAAAACGCGTATTCCCTCCTTCCGAGGCATTCGTCAAACAGGCCAATGTATCGGGAATGGATGCATACAAGGCAATGTGCGATGCGGCTACCAAGGATTACCCGGGGTTCTGGGCAAACCTTGCACGCGAAAATATTCTTTGGCACAAACCCTTCACAAAGATATTGGACGAAAGCAAGAAACCTTTTTACAAATGGTTCGAAGACGGCGAATTGAATGCTTCCTATAACTGTCTGGATAAGCACCTGGATACGCAAGCAGACAAGACCGCCATCATTTTTGAAGCCGATGACGGAAAGACAACTCATGTCAGTTATCGCGAATTACATGGCCGGGTCTGTCAATTCGCCAATGGTCTGAAATCTCGCGGCATCAAAAAAGGTGATCGTGTGATCATCTATATGCCGATGAGCGTGGAGGCTGTCGTCGCAATGCAAGCCTGTGCCCGTATCGGCGCCATTCACTCAGTCGTGTTCGGCGGCTTCTCTTCCAAGAGCCTGCACGAACGCATCACTGATGCACAGGCCGTTGCTGTCATCACTGCCGACGGTCAATTCCGGGGTGGCAAAACGATGGCGCTGAAACCGGCGGTGGATGAAGCGCTCAGCTTCGATGGTTGTGATGCAGTGCATTCCGTTATTGTCTATCGCCGTACCGGCGAAGAAGTGAAATGGGACGATGAAATCGATGTGTGGTGGCATGATCTTTTCAATTCGCAATCGTCCGTCTGCGAACCGGAATGGGTAGGAGCCGAACACCCGCTGTTCATCCTTTATACTTCCGGCTCTACCGGCAAACCCAAAGGTGTACAGCATTCTACCGGTGGTTACTTGCTGGGTTCGATAATGACCATGCAATGGGTGTTCGATTACAAACCTTCAGATATTTTCTGGTGTACTGCCGACGTGGGCTGGATCACCGGCCACAGTTACGTCGCCTACGGCCCGCTGGCCATGGGCGCAACCCAGGTCATCTTTGAAGGTATACCCACCTATCCGGATGCCGGACGCTTCTGGAAAATGGTCCAGGATCACAAGGTCACCACTTTCTACACTGCACCAACCGCGATTCGTTCATTGATCAAACTGGGCAGCGAAGAGCCAAAGAAATATGATCTGTCGTCCTTGCGTATCCTCGGTACCGTAGGTGAACCGATCAACCCGGAAGCATGGATGTGGTACTACACTGTCGTCGGTCAGTCACGCTGCCCCATCGTCGATACCTGGTGGCAAACAGAAACCGGTTGTCACATGATCGCCCCGCTGCCCGGTGCAATGCCGATCAAACCCGGTACCTGCACTTTGCCGTTACCCGGCATCATGGCCACCATCGTCAACGAAGCCGGTGATGAAGTCAGCGACCAACATGGCGGTTTCCTTGTTATCAAGAAACCTTTCCCATCGCAGATCCGTACCATCTGGGGTGATCCTGACCGTTATAAGAAAAACTATTTCCCGGAAGAAATGCGCGGCGCTTATCTGGCCGGCGACTCGGCACACCGCGATGAGGACGGCTACTTCTGGATCATGGGACGCATTGACGATGTGCTGAATGTCTCCGGTCACCGTCTTGGCACTATGGAGATCGAGTCTGCGTTGGTCGCCAACCCGCTGGTGGCCGAGGCTGCCGTGGTTGGCAAGCCGCACGAACTCAAGGGCGAAGCTGTAGTCGCCTTCGTGGTACTGAAGGGTGTGCGCCCGAAAGATGCCGCAACAGCCAAAAAACTTGTCGAAGATCTGCGTAACTGGGTGGGCAAGGAAATCGGCCCCATCGCCAAGCCGGAAGAAATACGCTTCGGTGAAAACCTGCCCAAGACGCGCTCCGGCAAAATCATGCGCCGCCTGTTGCGTGCCATCGCCAAGGGCGAGGAAATCACCCAGGATGTTTCAACCCTGGAAAACCCAGCAATTCTGGAACAACTCAAAGAAGTCATTCGTTAATGAGCTGGGTTTCGGTGTAGGCTAACTTGCGTAGCAAGTTAAGCTGTAAAGCAGCGGCCGGAACCACAACGAAGTTGCGGTGTAGGCTAACTTGCGTAGCAAGTTAAGCTGTAAAGCAGCGGCCGGAACCAAAATCCGGCCATCCTTGAACAGCTTATAACTGACTGAAATAAAAACGTTAGATCGCAAATCCGCGGCATAACGCATGTCTGCTTTGGATTGACGCTTCCCCCCCCCTCCGTTACCATCGCGCCATTCAATTTACTTTTGGTCGCCCTATAGTGCATATCCGCAAACCGTTACTGTTAATTACTGGCGCCTTGCTCAGTTTTGCTGCCGCCACAACTTCCATCGCAGAAACGGCTTTGGCGTCTAATAGTCCCGAATTTTCTCCGCAAACTCTGCAATCTTTGCCTGCAGGGTCGGAAACGTTACAGACAACTGATTCCCAGATTGAGGTTCCACAGGCCGATTCACCTCAATCAGTTCCCCTGCTTGCAGCGCCTCAGGACACAACACCTCCGGCAGCTGCCACTTCAGAACCCGAAATACAAGCACCCGCCCCTATACGTGAAGCACTGATTGTCGCCCCTGCACAATCTTCTGGTGATCTGTGGCAGCGCATTCGCGATGGCTTCGCCATGAAGGAATTGAAAAGCCCGCGGATCAAGCGTTTTGAGAAATGGTATGCGCGCAACCCGGAATACGTATTGCGCATGTCCGAGCGCGCGCAACGTTATCTGTTCTACATTGTGGAGGAAGTAGAACGTCGTGGCATGCCAACTGAAATTGCGCTGCTCCCCATCATCGAGAGCGCCTTCAACCCCGGTGCCAATTCAGTGGCGAGCGCTTCCGGTATCTGGCAGTTCATCCCCTCCACCGGCAAGCACTTTGGCATGGAACAAAACTGGTGGCATGATGGACGTCGCGACATCATCGGAGCCACCAACGGTGCGCTGGACTATCTGCAAAAACTGCATGACCAGTTTGGCGACTGGGAACTGGCACTGGCCGCCTACAACTGCGGTGAGAATGGTGTAGCACGTGCAATAAAGAGGAACAGCAAACGTCGCAAACCCACCAATTACTCCAACCTCAGATTGCCGCGCGAAACACGTAACTACGTTCCCAAGCTGATGGCCATCAAAAACATCGTGAGCGATCCGGCGCGCTTCGATCTGGTATTGAATGACATTCCAGATGAACCCTATTTTGAGGCCGTTGCCACGCCACAACATATTGATGTGAAACTTGCAGCCGAATTGGCCGACATCTCGCTGGAAGAATTCAAGGCGCTCAATCCCAGCAATAACCGCCCTGTAATACTGCAAGATATGTCTGAGGTATTGTTGCTGCCGATAGACAAGGTCGAGACATTCCGTAAAAACCTAGCTAAAACAGACCAGCGACTGGTGTCGTGGCAACCCTATGAAAGCAGGAAAGGTGAAAGCTTTACCCAGATCGCATCGCGTTTCGGACTGACTGCTTCGGAATTACGCAAGGCGAACGGTCTTTCAAAATACGCGAAGATCAGCAGCGGACAGACCCTGCTGGTTCCTATACTGGATGATGAATCGCCTGCAGAATTCACTGCTTTCAACATGCATCCTTCAGCCGTTGCCGAAATGTATGGTGCAGTCCGCTATACGGTACGCAAAGGAGACACTATCTCTGGCATCGCACGCCGCTTCCGCGTAAGCCAAGCCCAGTTGCGCGAAGCAAACCACGGCAGTAACTTCCTGCGCATCGGCAAGCGCTTCAATATTGTGCTGGCTGATCGCCGCGTCTATCGCAGCAAACGCAGCATCAGAGCTCGCAAGGCAAAATCAGAAAAGTCCAGAACCGTCCGCAAAGCCAAAGCGACCAAGGTAACGTTCCCTTTCAAGCGTCAACCGGTAACAACCTCTAACTGAATTTCCGGACCCGGCGTCGCTCGCCGAATATGACGATCCCGCAATCGATACAAAGCTACGGCTTTTGCAACAAACCGATAATATAACGGTAATTTCTCAGCATCTTCCGTATCATCAATGCGGCGCTGGCCAACCTGGCTAAACGTCGCCTGTTGCGCACCACAACCACTGCTGATACGCCGGCAACCAGCAGTGGATGGGCACGAAGGAAACTTACTATTGACATCCCCCGGTCAGCCAGTGCCAGTGGTCCTTTCCAGCTCGTAGCGAACTCGGCCAACTCACCTCGCTGTGCATCGATTCTTGCAAGAAGCGCAATGCGACGCTGTCTCAAAACGAACAGGCGGTCATTCATGGTGCTCCTCCAGTGATTTTCTGTCCTTATGCAGTTCGGCAAGACTGGCAGAAAACAATTTCGGACCAAATCGCAATTTGCTTTGCAGCAGAATGATCAGCAAACTTCCACAAACAAGGAATCCCAGACTAAAACCGCCAAGCACCGCAAGACGATGTTCGTCCCAGTACAACACGACAAAAAACAGGACAAGCAGCAGCATTCCCATGCAAAAACTGAATACAGCGAACAAGGCAAAAAGGAGTATCTGCACCATACGCAAACGCTCTTCTTGCAATTCGTTCGACAGTAATTCAAGCCGGGTAGCCGCAATCCCGGTCAAAGTGGCCAGCAGCCTTTTGACCGATACCAGCAAACCGGATGCTTCAGGCATTTTAATGTCCGCGGGAAATGAGCATGCCCAGGATCAGGCTCACGCCAGCCGCGATCCCTACTGCCTGCCACGGGTTTTCATGCACAAAATCGTCGGTTGCCCTAGCCGCCTGCTTTGTCTTCTCGGTCATATCATATTCTGCATCTGCAAGCTTGTCCTTGGCGACGGCAAGATTAGCCTGAATACGCTCACGCGCCGCTGCAACTTTTTCGCCAGCTTGCCCAGCGGTTGCTTTCAATAGCTCCTCGGCATCGCGCACTACGGCCTGCATATCATTCACGAGTTTGTCGTTGATGGTGCCGTTTGCTGCCTTCGCTGATTTTGTGACCATGATTCTCTCCTGATGAAAAAGATTACAAGGATTTACAAACGATGTCTGGCAGAATCAAGCTGCTGCGACACCCAAGTGCATTCTTCTCCAAAGTCCCGGGAACGTCAACAAGCGTTATTGCGAATCGGGATAAAGATGACAATTCACAGTATGAGTTTGCGAATATCTGCGCGCTTCAGGATATGTCTCGCAAGCACTCATTGCATGAGAACAACGCGGAGCAAAATGACACCCCTGTGGCGGATTCGCAGGGGAAGGCAGGTCACCCTCCAGTTTGATGTATGCCCTGCCCTTGCCATCAATACGCGGTATTGCAGAAAGCAACGCTTTGGAATATGGATGTTTGGGGCTACGAATGACCTCTTCCGTCGTGCCGCGTTCGACAATGCGTCCCAGATACATCACGCACACTTCATGTGCAAGATATTCCACAACCGCAAGGTTGTGCGTAATGAAAAGATAACTCAACCCCATTTCCTGCTGCAGCGTTTTCAGCAGGTTCAGTATCTGCGCCTGCACCGACACATCCAGCGCACTGGTCGGCTCGTCGCAAATCAGCAATTTCGGCGACACCGCCAGGGCACGGGCAATAGCGATGCGCTGGCGCTGTCCTCCGGAAAACTCATGCGGATAACGCCACTTGCTATCACGTGCCAGACCGACCTTATCCAGCAACTCATCAATATGTGCCTGGCGCGATGCACTGTCACCGCCGATATTCAACGCAGTCATCCCTTCTTCCAATATTTCCGCCACGCGCATCTTTGGATTGAGCGAAGCATAAGGATCCTGGAACACCATTTGCATCGAATGCCCGCGTAAAATCCTGCTGCGCTTGTCAGTCACCTCCATGCCATTCAAACACACACTCCCGGCGTTCGGCTTGATCAATCCAAGCAATGCCTTGCCCAGCGTCGTCTTGCCGCAACCGGATTCACCCACCAGCGCCAGCGTATGACCTTGCGGAATATCCAGAGACACCCCATCCACCGCCTTCACCTGCCCGACCTCACGTTGCAGTAAGCCTTTGCGAATGGGGAAATGAACTTGCAGGTTTTCAACTTGCAACAGAGGATTCAGACTTATGTTTCCCTCTTCCGCAAGCGGGCGGGATATGCTGGCATCTGTATCCCGTATCCTGTATCCCGTATCCTGATACAAATGGCATCTCACCCCCTGCCCCTCTGCTACCACCGTCCACTCCGGCACCTGTTCATGGCACAAGGCCCAGGCCTTGTCGCAGCGCGCGGTAAAACGGCAACCCTGCCTGATGCTGCCCAGTGGTGGCACATTGCCAGGAATGGCACTCAACAGTTGACCCGTACGCTCGGCACTTGGCAGTGCGGCAAACAGCTTTCGTGTATAGGGATGTAAAGGTTGTGAAAACAATTGATCGCGCGGTGCCTGTTCAACGATCTGCCCTGCGTACATCACGCCGACGCGGTGGGCGTTCTCTGCCACCACACCCAGGTCGTGTGTAATGAGCAATATCCCCATACCAGTTTGCGATTGCGTATCGCGCAACAATTGCAAAACCTGCGCCTGTATCGTTACATCCAGTGCGGTAGTCGGCTCGTCGGCAATGATCAGCTTGGGATTGCCGGCCAGCGCCATCGCGATCATGACGCGCTGCTTCAAACCGCCGGAAAGCTGGAACGGATATTCGTCAACGCGACGAAGCGCATCGGGAATACCGACCTGTTCCAGCAACGTGACACAACGCTTCCTGGCAGCAGCCCCCCTCAAACCCTGATGCAACGCAAGCGCCTCGGCGATCTGTCCGCCTACAGTCATCACCGGATTCAGACTCAGTCCCGGTTCCTGGAATATCATCGCCATTTTTCCGCCGCGCATATCGCGCATCTCGCGTTCCGGCAAGTCGAACAGTTGGGTGCCTCCCATGCGCACTTCGCCTCCCGCATGTACCACCCCATCCGGCAACAGGCGCATCATGGAAAGCGCAGTCATGGACTTGCCGCAGCCGGACTCGCCCAACAGCGCAAAAGTCTCTCCTTCGGCAATTTCGAACGAAATATCGTCGACAATGTTTGCACCATTGCGCAGGCTTGCAACCAGGTTTTCGACGGAAAGCAGACTCAAGTGCCGGCCTCCGTTCTGTTCAGGCGCGGATCGAAGGCATCGCGCACCACGTCGGCAAACAGGTTCGCCGCCAGTACCAGCACAAGCATAAAACCAAAAGCCGCAACCAGCGCCCACCACACCATGGGCTCACGTCCCATTTCCAGCCTTGCGGCGTTGATCATGGTGCCGAAACTGATCGTTGTCGGATCGACGCCCACACCAACATAAGACAGCACTGCTTCCGCCAGCACCAGCGCGGAAAAATCCATCACCAGCGAGATCAGGACGATATGCATCACGTTGGGCACAATGTGGCGCGCAAGAATGCGCATCGAGGAGACGCCAAAGGATTGGGCTGCCTGGATATATTCCATCTCGCGCAGCTTCAATGTCTCGCCGCGCAACAGGCGGCACAACCCGGTCCAGCTCGTCATGCCCAGAATGAGGCATAAACTCACGAGGCGCACATCCGCACGTTTCGATGCAACATCAAACCAGTCGGCATGCATATCCACGAACAACTGCGACATCAGCACCATTGCGGCGATCAGCAACACACTGGGAATGGAGCTCAACACGGTATAGATATACTGGATGGCATCATCTACCCAGCCGCGGAAATAGCCGGCAGCCACACCGAGGAATAAAGCCAGCGGCAGCGTCACCAGCGTCGTTACCGTACCGATGATGAGTCCGGTGCGAATACTCTTGAGCGAAAGGTAAAGCACATCCTGCCCGACCTTGTCAGTGCCGAGCACGTGATAGACGGAGGCGAGATTGAACAGCGCACCCATGACTGTAGCTAGAGCAAGAACAGTGACAAACACCGCGCGCCGTTTCAGCCTGCGTTTGGCAAGCATGACCACCAACACTCCAGCCAGCAATCCAGACAGCGCACCAATCGCTCCCCGCTTCAACACATCCGCGTCGCGCTGTGATGCATCGGTCAGATGCGCCCCGCCATATTGCAGCCTCGGGTAGTCACGCAAAATATTGCCCTGTGCATCCGTTATCGTCTCCTTGGCATATAACGTCAGCGCAAACGGTGCGGAATAAGTCTTTTCATTGTGCGTGCGCAAGGAATCGACGAGCTTGTCGAATACGCTCAGTACTTCAGGCGAATAAACTTTCTCGCCATCATTCGTTTGCGGCAAGGCAATACGAAAGTGCAGCGTATCCAGCAAACCAACCAGCAGAAACAACGACAGTACCAGCAGCGACAACTGCGCCACACCGTTCTGTGCCACGCGCCGCCACGGCAACAGCAGATGCTCGTGGCGCCGGATGTACCAGGCTGCAGCAATGCCCGCTGCCAGCAGCAGAAACACGAGCGCATCGCTCCATAGAATGACCGGCATGAAACTCATTGCAGCCTCACCCGGGGATCAACCACCGTGTAAGAGAGATCGGTCAGAATCAGACCGGCGATGTACAGCACCGATCCCAGAAACACCATGGCGCGTACGATGCTGAAATCCTGTGCCTTGATCGCATCGATGGTGTAGCTGCCCAGGCCGGGAATGCCGAAAAATGACTCGGTCAGCAGGCTGCCCATGAACAGTAACGGGATGACCACCACCACGCCGGTCAGGATAGGGATCATTGCGTTCTTCAGCACATGCGTAAACAGCACGCGCAGTTCGGACAGACCCTTGGCACGTGCCGTGCGCACATAATCCTTGCCGATTTCCTCGAGGAAAATGGTGCGATACCAGCGGCTGCTGGACCCGACGCCGCCCACCAGCCCGACAACAACCGGCAACAGCACAAACTTGAGACTGTCCGTCCCGCCTGCATAGCCGGAAATGGGCACCAGGTGCCACAACTTGCTCACAAGAAACTGTCCGCCAATGATGTAAAACAGCGTAGAAATTGACATCAGCACCACACATAAGGCTACCCCTGCCATATCCAGTGCCGTCGCGCGGAACAGCGTCATCAATAGCGCGAAACTGACATACACCAGCAATCCTATGAAAAAAGTCGGCAGCGCAATGGATAGACTGGGCCCCATGCGGGTGACGATCTCGCGGCTGATGCTGCGCCCGTCGTCGGAATAGCCGAAATCGAATACAAACATGTTTGCGGATTTCTGCCAGAAAATGGTATCCGTCAGCTTTGACTTGCCGCCTGCATCGCTATTGATCAGCAACGGCTTGTCATAGCCATGCTGCTGTTTCCACTTGTCGATTGCTTCCGGCGTGACACGTTTGATGCCGAGCTGCATACGGGCCATATCGTCAGGCGTGTTCACCACAAAGAACAGTGTGAAGGTAAGCAGATTCACCCCGATGAGAATGGGCACGGCGTAAAGGATGCGGCGGATAAGATAGGTAATCATGAGTACCGCTATTGTAAGGCAAACGCCCATTTGCCAAACACCGGGGTAAAGCAGAGAATGACAGTACAACGCATGGCAGAAACTTTGCCAGAAATAACCCGGTAGTAACTGTATCGCCCGCCAATTCAATAATTAAGGAGAACACCATGCAAATAGAAGTCTGGTCAGACGTGATTTGCCCCTGGTGTTACATCGGGAAACGGCGTCTGGAAATGGCATTGGCGAAATTCCCGCATTGGGAAAGTGTGCGTGTAATCTGGCGCAGCTTCGAACTCGACCCCGACGCTCCCCGCTACCCGCAGGGCACCCAGGAAGAATTGCTGGCACAAAAATACGGCGTCAGCAGGCAGGAAGCAGCAGCAATGAATGCGCGTGTAACCGAAGCTGCCAAGGAAGTCGGTCTTGAATATCGTTTGGCTGAAGCCCACCCCGGCAACACCTTCGATGCGCACCGCCTGCTACACTTCGCTGCATCGAAGCAACTGGACGACGGCGCCTCGGAGCGTCTCATGCGCGCTTACTTTTCGGAATCGCTGCAGGTTGGCGACCATGCCGCTTTGGCCCGTCTCGCCCCCGATTTTGGGATTTCCGAAAAAGAAGCGCTGACCGTACTGGAAAGCGATGCCTATTCCAAAGAAGTGAGAGCCGATGAAGCGCGTGCAGACAGTCTGGGCATTACAGGCGTACCAAGCTTTCTCATCGATGGCAATGTCGGCATTTCAGGAGCGCAGTCAGTCGAAGTGTTTGCCAGTGCAATACAGCATGCCTGGGAAGAATCATATACTGCGTGAGTTATCGCGCCTCCTCCCGCTTCTGCAACACCCGCCACATCCATAATCCGAACAGCAGCAACACTCCCCCGCCCTGCCACAACGGCCATTGCACCGGCTTGTTCCATTCCCTGCGCAAAATGTCGCGCTGCTTTACATCCACTCGCCAGTATTTGAGCTCGTTGTTGGCCATGATGTTGGGTTTGATGTTATGCAGCCACTGGTGTTGCAACACATAGTTTTTGGGATGGAACCCCCACAACCAGGGTGAATCCCGGCGCAGTATTTCCAGCATTCGATCGATGATCGCCTGCCGCGCCGGACTGTTGTCCATGTTTTTCATCCGATCGAACAGGCGGTCGAATTCCGGATTGCTGTAATTACTCGCATTCTCGCCGCCCTTGCCCACCTTTGCCTGCGGACCGTGCAGCAAGAACAGGAAGTTCTCCGGATCAGGATAGTCCGCATTCCATCCGAAATAGAACATTTGCGTATCGCCGCGTCTGATCTTGTCCTGAAAGCGGTTGTAGTCAGTACTGCGAACATCGAGTTGCACACCAATTTTGTCAAACTGCTTGCGTATCCAGTCCAGGCGCGATTTATCGCCAACGCCGCCGCCTGTGGTATCCAGGTGAATGACCAGCGGTTGTCTGGTCCTGGCATCCACACCGCCCGGATAGCCCGCCTCGGCGAGCAAACGTCGTGCTTCCGCAACCGATTTGCGTTCCGGTTTCCCCTTCACACAGTCATACACATAAGTATTGATACCGGCACACCCTTCGCGGTAACCGAAAATACCCGGCGGGATGGGTGATTGCGCAGCAATACCGCGTCCGTTGGCAAAGATGGAAATGAACTCTTCGAAGTCCACGGCAATGGCAATGGCACGCCGCAATCTGGTTGCCCGTTCACTACTGCCTCCGACCGTCGTATCCGGCCAGTTAAACCCCGTGTACATGGTTGTCGTGGCGACAGATGTAGAGAGCACTATGCCCTGTGCTTTCATCGCATCACTCACATTGGCCTCACCGTTCACACTCACCTGTACTGCCTGGTCAAAGCTGTCCGAACTGATCCCGGAAGCATCGTAATAGCCTTGCAGGAACTTGTTCCAGTACGGAATGGTTTCCTTTTCCAGCGAGAACACGATGCGGTCGGTAAGCGGCAACGATTTGCCGGCATCGGCCAGCAATCCGGCCTGTGCATCGCCCGGTTCGCCTTCTTCCGGATAGCTTTCACTGTCGTAATACGGATTTTTCGTCAGCACCATACGCCGGTTCGGATCGTTCTCGGACAAGTAATACGGCCCGCTGCCAACCGGCCACCAGTCCAGCGACAAATTACGTTCTTTCATACCGGGTTGCGCATAAAAGCGCTCTGCCTCCGGCGGCATGGGTGAAAAAAACGGCATGGCCAGCCAGTAGGCGAATTGCGGATACTTGCCGCGAATGGTGATGCGATAGGTCGTGTCGTTCACCACTTCCACACCCGGCAGTGGATACAGATTCAAATCGAGGAAATCATCCGGATGCGCCCTGGCGGCCTGCTGCAGCATGGCGGCATATTCATTGAGACCAACGATATATTCTTTCATCACCCCCGCAATCGGCGTATGCAACTGTGGGTGAACAAGACGCTTGATCTGGTAAACAAAATCCGCCGCCGTTACTGTGCGTGTACCGGTACTGGCGAAATCATTCAACCCGTAAATACCGTCCAGATCGCCGGGCTTGAGCTTGAGATTGGCCGGTACAAAAGCCGGATGTGGCTGGTAGCGCATCCCCGGTTTGATATGTATCTCATACACGCTATAAGCGATACGTTCCGGCGCTGCATTGGCAGGCAAACGGCGGCGATTTTTATCCTCATAAATAATAGTTGGTATGGCACTGGCCGCCAGCGGCACCAATTGGTACGGTCGCTTCAGATAGTGATATTGCAGGGGAGGCGCATAAATCTGCGCGATGACATCGTACTCGTTGCTGCTGTAAGCCCGCGCCGGATCCAGATGTTTGGGCCGAACAGTAAACGCGGTGTAAAGAATGGACTTCCCCTCTTCCGCTGCCGGATAAGGATCGTTCCATAGCCCGCCATCACAGGCAGTAAGTGACAAAAATGATATGACAAGCAGCAAGACTCTCATACACAAGAGTTTAGCCGAAACCTCCCGCTTCGCGGTAAGATTGCACGCATTCACAAACCGGTATAGATGATGAACCAGGATTGGCAGGAATTCCTCACAACGCAAGGCGCACAAATACACGACGGCATCGTGCAGCATTTTGGTGATGCAGCCGCAGAACGTATCGCCACACGCGATGGCACAGTAGTATGCGATCTGTCGCAATTTGGCGTAATCAAGGTCTTTGGCGAAGAGGCACAGGGATTTCTGCACAACCTGTTCAGCAGCGATGTCAATGCGCTCACCCCCCAACAGGCATTGCCCAGCAGTTTTAATACAGCCAAAGGGCGCGCGCTGACGACCCTGTTCATCTGGCGTAACCCGGCAGAGTTTTTCCTGCTACTGCCATACAGCCTGGTCGCCCCGATCCGGAAGAAACTCTCCATGTACGTGCTTCGCGCCAAGGTGAAAATCGAAGACGCAAGCGACAATATCGTATGCCTCGGACTGTCCGGTGCAAATGCGGCAACCATACTGCAAACACACTTCCTGACGTTGCCGCAAAATGCACTGGATGTCGTGCACTACGATGAAAGCAGCCTGATTCGCCTTGCCTCAAAACGTTTCCTGATCACTACCACTGCGCAACATACTCCCGCCCTGTGGCAACAGCTCAGTGCCGAAGCGCGCCCGGTTGGATCCCCATGCTGGGACTGGCTCAACATCCGCGCCGGCATTCCCGTCATCCTGCCGCAGACACAGGAACAGTTTGTGCCACAAATGATAAACCTCGAACTCATCGGGGCAGTGAGTTTCAAAAAAGGCTGTTATCCGGGACAGGAAATCGTGGCGCGCATGCAATATCTCGGCAAAAACAAACGCCGCATGTATCTCGCGCAAGTCCATGCAGAAACAGCACCGCAAGCGGGTACTGAATTGTTCAGTATGGAATCGGAAGGCCAGGCCTGCGGTATGGTTGTCAATGCACAGGCTTCGCCGGACGGCGGTTTCGACCTGCTGGCCGTAGTACAAATCGCCAGCCATGATGCTTTCCCTGTGCATCTGGATTCACTGACCGGTCCAAAATTACAGTTTCAGGCTTTACCTTATCCATTAACGTAAACCTGCCGGCGGGCGAAGAAAAATATAAACGGGAAATAAACTCAGGAAGAAAAACTCAGCTTCATTTTCTTATGCGGCATCCCGGCATCCATAAACTCCTTGCCATGCTCGACGAAACCGAACTTGTGATAAAACGGAATTGCAAAAGTCTGGGCATCAATATCGACTTCCTTGTAGCCGCGTGAGCGCGCTTCTTCCAGTAACGCTTCCATGATTGCCGTGCCCACCATCTGCTTGCGCCATTGCGGCAGTACCGCCATGCGGCCGATGTGTCCGTTCGGCAATATGCGCCCGCAACCGATGGCATCCCCATTCTGGCTCAAAACGAGCGCGTGACGGCTTGCCTCATCCTGACCATCCCACTCCAGTTCTTCCGGGACATGCTGCTCGCGGATGAACACCGCCTCGCGTATGGCGCGCAGCAAAGGCTCGCCATCATGCCAACTCACCAGACTGACTGTGAAATGTGTAGTCATAACTCCCTCCCTTTTCCCGCATTCCCGCCATTCGGCGAAAAGAGGAAAGAAACATTGTTATTGATCAAACAACATGGCGTCAGAAATCGTTGCGAGCGAGCCGACATTGAAGGAGCCCGAAGCGCTGGCACCGGAGTGTACATAGTAGTTTGCCGCTACACGGCCCCGGATGCCGAGCACCGCGCGATTTCAATGCCGGTTCGCGCAGTAGATTTATGTCGCTATGTATATTTCATGCCACGATTTCGACTTCCGTTCCTGCCCGCACCAGATCGAACAACTCCACCAGTTCCTTGTTGCGCATACGAATACAACCGTGCGATCCCGGGCTGCCCAATTCCATCCCCTCCGGTGTGCCATGAATGTAAATGTAGCGACGCATGGTATCGCAAGAACCTGACCGGTTAAAACCACTTTCGCAACCCGACAACCACAGGATACGTCCCAATATCCAGTCGCGCTGCGGATGCATGGCCCCCAGTTCCGGCGTGTATATTTCGCCAGTCGGGCGACGCTTCACGAATACCGCATTTTCCGGCAGCCCTGCGCCTATCTTCGCGCGGATCATATGCCTGCCGCGCGGCGTACAGAAACTGCCGCTCTCCTCGCCCGCTCCGTTCGCACCGGTGGAAACAATATAACGGCGCAAGGACAGACCGTTGTCATCGAACAACTCCAGCGTCTGTGTCGGAATATGGATGACGATCTTCATTGTGCCTTCTGCTGCGAGCGCCGCAGCGCAAAAAAATCGCTCAACACCCTGCCGCACTCCTCCGCCAGCAGCCCGCCCTCGATACGCGCATGGTGATTCAGGCGCGTATCGTCAAACAAATTGATAACACTCCCCGCCGCTCCCGTTTTTGGATCGCGAGCGCCGAATACCACCCTGCCAATGCGCGCATGGAACATCGCCCCGATACACATCACGCAAGGCTCCAGCGTAACAAACAGTTCACAATCTACCAGCCGATAATTACCGAGATGTTGCGCTGCATCACGCAGAGCCATGATTTCCGCGTGCGCGGAGGGATCATGCCGCAAAATGGGTGCATTAAAACCGCTCCCAACGACCTCCCCATCCTTCACCACCACCGCGCCGACCGGCACCTCTCCCATCTGCGCAGCCTGCCGCGCCAGATCGAGTGCCGCACGCATAAAGCCCTCATCCGCAGCACTGGGGGCAAGCATATTCTGTGATGGAACGGTGTCCGGGGAATTCATACCCGACATTGTAGGGCAAAAATTGGATTGCCAAATGCCATGACCAGGAACAAAATCTCCTCACCCGGACACCGCACATCGACTTGCCGGCGCAAATACCTTCAGCCACAAGTACTTTCTGACAATGCATGGACGTCTTCAAACCATAGGTGAAGAAATCGCCAACAGCATCAGCCATGGTGCCGGACTGGTCGCATCGGTGGTAGCAACGCCATTCCTGATCGTGCATGCGGTACGGCTTGGGGAGATCGGATACCTGATCGGCGTAATCATCTTCTCCGCCACCATGATCACGCTATACCTTGCCTCCACCCTCTACCACTCATTCCGTCCGGGCAGGCTCAAGCATATCTTTCGCGTCATCGATCATTCCGCGGTCTATTTGCTCATTGCAGGAACCTACACGCCGTTCACACTCGGCGTATTGTATGGCGCATGGGGCTGGACACTACTGATACTGATCTGGGTATTGGCGCTGACCGGCGTGGCATTAAAATTCCTGAGACGCATGACCCATCCTATCGTTTCCACGGTGCTATACCTGCTCATGGGATGGCTCATCCTGGTCGCGATCGATCCGCTGTACACCCGTTTGCCCGTTTCCGGTCTGGCCTGGCTGGTCGCAGGCGGTCTGGCTTATACAGCAGGAACCATATTCTTCGTCTATGATTCGCACCTGCGCTTTGGTCACTTCATCTGGCACTGGTTCGTGCTGGCAGGCACCACTTGCCATTTCTTTGCGGTGTACTGGTACGCAGCTTGAGTTTCAAAAACCTGCACATCGTTAACTCGGAGGAAAAATGACACTGCTAATAACTGGTCTTCTGCTTTGGTTCATGGTCCATTCAACGCCAGCAATGGCTCCAGGTATCAAACGTGCGTGGATCAGTCGCCTGGGTGAAAATGGCTACGCTATTTCATTCGCTATTCTGATCGTATGTTCTCTCGTTATGATCGTTTCAGGCTGGCGCAGTTCGGCACCTGTACCTGTCTATGCTCCGCCTGTGTCCCTTAAACCGGTTACCGGCCTGTTGATGTTGCTATCTCTGATGCTCTTTGTCGCATCCGCTCATGCAACAAGAGTCAGGAGAATGGTTCGCCATCCCCAGATGACCGGCGTCATCCTCTGGTCTGTGGCGCATCTGCTGCAAAATGGGGATACCAGAAGTATCGTATTGTTTGGCTGGCTCGGTATCTGGGCGATACTCGAGATAATCTTTATCAACCGGAGAGATGGCAAATGGGTAAAAGCAGCTCCACCCAGTCTGGCAATCGAGATTCGATATATTGCGATCAGTCTTATTGTTTTTGCGATCGTCATATATATTCACGCCCATATTTCCGGCGCACATTTTGCGAAACATTAAGATGAGAGTGTGAGCAAACTCATCCTTTTATCGGGAGGAGTGTCCAATGAAGCTGAAACCCAACAACGGATTGCAGGCGACGTCGGCGCTTACGCTCCGCCGTGCCTGAATCCGAGCGTTATATCGTTCTAAAAATCATTCCGCTGCCAGCTTTACTGACATCTGACAAAAAAATCAGAAAACGTATGCGATACCGAAGCTGTATGTAAGTCCGCTGTGCCCTAACCTGTCCTGAATCGTCAGGCCTTCAGCTTTACCAAAACTCCCATAACGATAAAGCGCACTCCCATTCAAGAACCATTGAGGAGTAAGGTAATACGACAGGCCGCCGCCAATATTCAAGCTGCGGCCACCGGTAAATTCGGTGCTTTCGAATCCCGCGGCAGTAAAAGTGTTATTTTCTATTGTCAGCCATTGCAAGCCAACGCCAAAGAGAAAAAATGGCTGAACTTTGCTGGTTTCGTTGAAATATATTTTGCCGTTAAAGTCCAAGGAGGTAAAGGTAGCCGTGCTGTTTCCCCACAATGTAGAGGTTGTATTGTGTGTTGTCCTTATATAGTCAACTTCAAAGGCGCTCGGTCCAGTGCGCGAACCCCAGGATAAGCTTAACCCGGTGCCATTATTTATCTTGGGAACACCAACGATCATTGTGCTGGATGTCAGAACCTTTGTATCGTCAAACTCTTCTCCGATGCTATTGGATACGGTAGACACGCTCATGTAAAAACCATTTTTTGCCGGCCTCATGTCTTCTGCATTTGAGGTTGACACAGCAAGTAAACTTAAAACAACGAAACAATATTTGATGCAACTCTTCATGTTATCTACATTAATTCGCATGATTGTTTCCTCCTTTATCTTTAGGTTAAATAAATTATTAAAAAAACCGGTAAATCACATTACGGCATCCTCGGCCTTGCCGTGCTGCTTTGTCGAACCGAATTACGCAGTGCACGCAGCACATTCTCGACGGTACGCAGTTGCATCCTCCTCACTGGCGAAGGCGGACTCTTTTCATCCGGAATCTCGGTACCGTAGCCCGGCTTGTCGATGACCACGCTGCCGAATTCATTGGAAACGACAATGGATGTTTTCTTGCCCGCCTCTTCCGGCTCCAGCAGAACAATCTTGGCAGAGGCATCCACCGTCTTCCCGTCCTTCTCTTCCCGGTCGGTCACCTCACCCTGAACCTGCGTGCCGCGAATCCCGATCGTGGCAACCCGGGTCCGCACTTTCATATCGCGGCCTTTCGCATGCGCGATCAGGCCGGACACGAAACGGAAAATACCCTTGACGATCCGGGAGTGGAATGCATCTTCCTTCGCTCCTTTGTTGTACTTGAATTTCTCGATCACGAACTCCGTATTCGGCCCAAGGGAAAAGCGCGACTGGTCGGCGAAATTGATGTCGACAGTAGTTCTCTGGTCGGTCCAGACGTGTTCTCCGGAATAGACGGCATCTCCCACACTGAGTTTGCGTGAAGCACCATCGGGCTGCCGGGCCTCGGCAACATTATTCCCCGTCATCTTCGACACCTGCCCGGCGGAAGGTACGGCATCAGCAGCCGAAGCCATCGCCGGCGACAAAAGAACGCTCAAAAAAACCAAACCCGTCATCCAATTTTGATATTTCATTTTCTATCTCCTTTGATGCAGATCAATGCAAACTCATTTTTTCATCACTCTCATATTCGTCGTTTTCTTTACATCCACTGGCAGACGTACCATTCCAGGATTTCTGCTAGGCAGGAATATGCTGCGCTTGGCAGGAAGGTAGCGTGCCCCGACCGTTTGCTTGGTGACTTTTTGACGCGATACTTTCCACGTGGCCTGTCCTTTGGAATTGAGCTTGACCGGCCTTCCGGCTTTTTTGCCGTTCAATGTGAACTGCACCCAGCCTTTCGGTACATTTTTGGCCCTGGCTTTGGCTTTGATCACGCCTCTGGCGGGTGCTGCATGCTTGGCCACCGTTGCAGTAAACGTCACTACCCTTCTGTTCATGTCGCGGTCGTCGCGCACCTTGATAAAGGTGGCCCCGGTGCGTATCTTCTGGGCAAGCAGGTGGGGTTTGGCAATGGCCTTTTGTCCCATCACCCTCACGTCGAACACACAGTCAGCCTTTTCATTCTTGCCTTTGACCTGGCGGCAGGCAAGTTGCGCAGCCTTGAGCCCGAGCGGCTTGACCACCGGGCCGGAATCCACAACATACGGACCGTTCTCCGTCGGCCATGCCTTGTTGGTAAAGGTCGCCGTCGAAGTGCCATCAGCATAGTCGAACAGGCTGGTACTGTCCGTTACGCGCCAGGAATCGGCAAACGTCACATACAGTTGGACATAACGATCATGCAATGCTGCAGGCATCGCGCCCAGCGCAGACCCATCCGAAAGTTTTGGCAGCCAGCTTCCATTGCTGCGCGCACCCATAATGCCCTCCTGGGCCGGGGTATGAAATACAGAGACATGCAGCCACCACACATTGTAGTAAGACCACAGACTCGATGACGCAATGACTGTTGTACCGTCAGGGAAGTCGATCTGGATACCATTACCCGTCGAACTCACACTGCCACCGTCCCCAAGATCCAGCCCATCCGCTGACGGCGTAGTCAACACACCATCCACACGCAGCACGGGTGCACCGCTTGCAGCACCGGGACTGATATCCGGCTGATACGTCACGCGATGGTCACCCACGCGCGCTGCAAGTGCGGTATTGATGCTTACCCCACTAGTCAACCCGCTGTTGGGATCGGTAAGCGGTGTCGCCGTTGAAACCGGTGTCATGCGCAGTTGCAGCTCCATACCATTTGCATCACGCAAAGCCACGAACTCACCCGCGCTCTGGAAATCATAGTGAAGACCATCAATGGTCGTAATGTGCGGATCTCCCACGGCGACCGCATCGGCGACACTGCACAACGGACCTTCAGAGTATCCGCCGCCATCCGTGTAAGACACGCACAGGCTCATAAATTCGCCAACATCGGCTGCGGCCAGAACGTAGCTGCTTGCGGTCGCACCGGGGATGTCAGTGACACCTCGCCGCCACTGGTAACTAAAAACACCCAAACCATCCTCATCTGCAACGGCACTAGTGTCGGCCGTAATCGTATCTCCAACCGTCCTATTGCCCGCAGTTGCCGGTGGCTGGATGACTGGTAGCCCGGTCGGAGGATCATTCGCGTCCGAAATCGTCAGCGTAAAGCCCTGCGTGGCATCCGGCGTTGCACCAACGCTTACATCATCGACCTCAACCGCGACGTTATAACTGCTCTTGACCTCGTAGTTGGCACCACCGTTGAAATACAACTCAGTGCCTACGATATTGAAAGATGCCGCATCCGTACCGCCCAACGACAGCACGTTTGTTCCCAGCGCGTCATCGGTGACCGAAATATCCGCCACCTTGATACTGCCGCCATTTTCCGGCGTCGAGGGAACCTGATTTGTCAGCACTACAGCTGTTGGCGCTTCGTTCAGGTCATTCACATTCACTGTCATGGCCTGATCGAAAGTATCGCCGAAGAAATCCGTCACACGGACAGTCACGGCATAGCTCGATTTCGTCTCGTAGTCCAACACACCTGCATTGATACGCAACGTATTGGGCGGATTGATACTGAATGATGCCGCATCGGCGCCACCATTGATGCTGTACGTGTAGCTATCGCACGTATCGGTATCGACCGCGCTCAACGTACCAACATCATAGCCACCGGTCGTATCGATGTTTTCATTGAGGCTGAAAATGGAAGGCGTAATACCGGTCGGGGCATTGCTGACCTGATCCAGGGCAGCATAAACATCCAACCGAGGAGTTGTGGTTACACTTCCGGACGAGGGGTACGGCACCGTCACAGCAGTTCCGCTGATCAATGTCGACTTGATCGAATCAAGTGCAACACCGCAAGATTTCAATATTGCGACTGCACCGGAAACTATCGGAGCAGAAAAAGATGTACCAGTTGAACTAGTGTAGGTTCCACCCGATGTTGTTGTGCGAATATCCGAACCTGGCGCCATGATGTCCACCCACGCACCATAGCAGCTACCCAATAAATCAGGATTGGCTGGAACTGCAGCAGCACAACGCTGATCCACGGCAACTGATCCGCAATTGGCGGTGATCACCGAAGTGCTGTTCCCCACAGCAATAATGCGACTCCTGTTTGCAACAGGTACGGCCGCATGCTCGTTGCAACGCGCAGGGTAATACCAATTGTCGGCACCGTAGTTTCCAGCAGCAATTACTGCAATGGCCCCAGCCCCGCTTGTCACAGCAGTGTTAACAGCAGTGCAAAGTGCGGTAACAGCAGCGGCATATCCCACACCGGACCACGGACCACCACTAATACTGGCATTGATAACAGAAGCACTCTCCGAAATTACATAGCCACCGGCATCAATGAAGATTTGATCCATGTCAATCAACGTAAAACTTGCAATCTTATATGAATATATCTTGCTGCCATGAGCCACACCGGCTATGCCTTGTGAGTTGTATGCCTTCGCGGCGATTATTCCTGCAACACGGGTGCCGTGCCACTGATAAACCCCCGCTGCTGCACTATCGTTATTCGTACCACCACAGTTGGTATTTGCCACACCCGGCGCAGCGGATGTTGATAACTGGCAGTCTCCTGGAACACCAAAATCAGGGTGCGCGCGATCCAGGCCGTAATCCGTCACCACTATGGTTTCACCTGTACCCATTGCATCAGCATCCCATACATAATTACCTGCCAAGGTGGGGTGTTTAAGCACTAGTTTTACCCCATCCTGATTGGCAAACTCCGGGTCGGTTGTAGCATCGACATGTCCCGCAGGTCGTGCCAGCGCATTCACAGATGCCCCAACAATCTCGTTGCGCACATTTAGTTTTGCCACAATCCCTTGCAAATTGTCTGCACTGACAGGCGAAGGAAGCCTCAATTGATACAAATTCAACGGAATGATGCTGCCTACAACGCTGGCATTGACACTGTGCGCCAATTCCCGGATGGTGGCTGCACTGGTTGTCGGCTTCGCATATAAAAGCACTTCATCGGCTACAGCCTTGACACCATCATCCAGAACAACAGGTTCGTCGACATTCGGCGTAGCTGCACGCACCGGAAAACTGCTCACACACAGCCGCAACTTGGGTGAAATTAATTCAGATCGGCCTTCCTTTGTAAATGCCTCATAGACCAAACAAGTGTCTGGCTCAATTTTATTAGTGTCGATCTGCACACCCACACCATATAAGCCATCCTCGGCAACATAATCACCATCCTTACCAAGATCGTTCATCTTTATGCTTTGCTTATCTCCCTTGCGCCGCAAAAAGACTGTTACTGGCGTTTTGCTTGCCTTGGCTAGCCGGACAAGAACACTGAACCGAACAGCCTGCTTGCCAGTATTCACAGGCAATGCATAGGGATTCGCACGTAGATTCAATAGCGCCGACTTAACCCCGGCGCTCACATGGTAGGTAGATGCAAAAAGCGATTGCACAACCCTGGGCGGAATCCTTTTGGCACGTTTCCGCCTGTCTTTCCTGACCGAGTAAACCACTCTGACCGCCCTGGTCGTGCCGCCTGCTACCAGTTTTCCTTTACGTAACGCAAACTCAAAATATGGCTGCCCGTCTTTACCCTTTTTCCTGGCATTCAGCAGACGCACCTTTCTGGCCTTGAGCGCATTCTGATCAAATGACAGCCGAAGCGGAGAAAAAAGTGCAGTGTCTGATTGATTGTTTATGCGCACCAGAGTGGAATAGATACCCTTCTTTGCATTGAACTTAACCTTGGAAAAAGAAACCTTCACACGATTATCGACATTGACAACGACAGGGGACTCAGCCGCCATCGCCTGCAACGAAAACATGGATAGAATAAGCACTCCCAACAGTTTGCGGAATTGCTGCATTACACTGGTTGTCGTTAAACGTGCATTCATCACTGCCTCCAAGATTAATTTAAAGTGCTACCGTTTTTCACTCTCAGTCTGACAAGGGGGAGTTGGAGGGGGTTAGTTGTTATTGAAACTCTAACCCCTCCCTGCCTCCCTTGATCAAGGCAAGTACATGCCGCCCCTCTTCCGGATGTACCCTCTCCTCAATCCTCTCCCGCAAGCGGGAGAGGAGACGAACGAAAGTAGTCTTTTTCAATACCGGCAAGGAAATAATTCGGTATTTCCCCAAGTATTTCTCCCCACACATCCCGCCAGCAACAACTGTGATCCTGCTCCGGGAATACCTTATATGTTGTCCCTGACTGCTTTGCGATCGCATCACGCACCAGAAAAGGTGGCACGTTGTCATCCAGTGCGCCCGCAAAATGCATCTGCCTGACACTCGGCAGCAATGGCGGGCGGGTTGCAGGATTCAGCGAACCTGTCAGGGGCTGTTGCTTGTGCAATGCTGCCCAGCGTTCCGTATCCAGATTGGCAGCAATCGTAATGACCGCTTTTGTTTTTGGCTGGCGCGCTGCAATCAACATTGCCAACGTGCCACCCCCGCTATAACCCAGAAGATCCAGCGCCTGATAGCCCACTGACAAACGATCCAGAGCAGCGGACATGCTGGCCACGACTGCTTCCGAATAACGCCGGTTCGTCCACATGTCTGGTGTACACCCCTTTACCTTGTTCAATCCATGGTAGCAGGGACGCCCCAGATACAGAGTGGGCGATGGATCAAGCGACATGAGTTCCAGCATCAATGGTGTGCGCGGTGTAGGGTCAGAAGCCGCCACCCGCCTGCGCACCCAAGGAGTACCGTCACCTTCCAAATAGACATGCAATGTTGAATGCGGTGTCGCGCGGCCCCTTTTGATATATGCGACATGGCAAAAACCATCCCCGCGCACGATCAGCTTGCGAAAGCCCAGATCTGCGGCACGTTCATCCATACGCAGAGATGAATTGGTGCAACCGGACATTTGCACCACAAGAAACAAACAGAAGAACGCCTTCACTGCCAGCGTTACTTTCATCAGCATGCCCGCAAAAGTATTATTAGAGTTCTATCAGCGCCCCAAAACTGACTGCCCAACTACCTAACAGTTTGTCCTGAGAGCGTTTGTCATAATCAAGAAATAGCTGTGCACCACCATTGAGAGCTGCCGACACGCCCAATCCAACATTCAGGTAATTACGGTCTGGCAAATCCGTCTCAACCAAAAATTGGTTGCTGGGTGTAATGACTAACTCGTTACTGATCTGCCTGGTTTTGTTTTGGAATTCATGTA
>JBNLBY010000036.1:0-24550 GCA_050303535.1 Sideroxydans sp.
AATTCCACTACAGGGTGTCCCAATTGCCTGACATTTTATGGCGTGCCTTATGATCATACGAATGCGGTAGCAGGCGTTGCTGCATACACCAACTTTCCGATAGGAGCACCGGCTTCACCACGTTGTGATTCATGCCATGGAAGTACTGCATTGGGTAAAAATGCAGGTCATATTTCAACGACGGATGATTGTATAACGTGCCACACGCCTGCCGATACAGGTTGCGGATCCTCCGGCCTGTGTTCAACCTGGCAGAATGCAACATACAAACATAGCGGAAGTGCTGCTGGAACCTGTGGCACCTGCCATCAGGGACAATATAGCAGCGTAGTTTCAATCAATACTGCAAGTCACATTCCGCAGTCATCAGGAAATGCGTGTGACGCATGCCATACCAACGCTATCACCGGGTTGCCGGGTTCAGCGACCCCGACGTTCCTGAATGTGGTATTTCACGCGAACCCTCTTGGAGATCCTCCGACAGGAACATGCACGAGTTGCCATTCCGGAGCTTATGTGTCGCAAAATGCACTTGGCAAGAATACGGGTCACTTGGTGACAACTGAGGATTGTGTCGTGTGCCATACCGCAACGAACACATTGGGCTACACTACATTTACAGGTGCCTCTTTCTCGCACTCGGCTACTTACCCGTCGTTCCCGACACAAGCGCCGGCTTCGCCGCGTTGTGATTCCTGTCATGGCTCGACAGCGACCGGCAAAAATGCAGGGCATATTTCGACATCATCGGATTGCATTTCATGTCACACAAATGCCAGTACAGGGTGTCCGAATTGCTCAACTTTCCTGGGGGCTGCAGCCGGGGGACCGCACACGGTCGCATCCGGGGCGTATAACGGTACCTGTGTTTCCTGTCACAATGGTTCGACTGCGGTTGGGCTTTCTTCCAACCCGAACCACATTCCGATCAACAGCATTGATTGTCAGCAATGCCACCCGGCATATGACGGAGTGGGGTCGATTGACTTCAGTTCTGCAGCTGTTGCGGGTAGTGGTCTGGTTGGTACCTTGACCAGATATACAATGAAACATACCGGACTTACCGCCCGTTGCGATAGCTGTCATGGTGTTTCTCCCTACACTTCTCAGGGAACGTACGGTGCGCTGGGCAAGGTTTCCAATCACATACCGACAGACATTACCGGCTCCCTGGATTGTACGACTTGTCATAACTCATTCACACCCGCGAATATCAATGTGGTGTCAGGCGCAGCGGATTGGCGACCTGAATCGATGAATCATAATGGTGCGCAAGGCGGGGGGCCAATTTATTGCGTTACCTGCCATCTTTCCGGCACATCCTATCTGGGAAGCATGGATAAAAAGCGGCATGAAGGGGCAAGCACTTCCAAGGATTGCTCCAGTTCCCGTTGCCATGCGCCGATAGGCAGCAGGGGAAGAGCCTATACAAGGTGGGATTGATTTGCTGATTACCAAACCACTATTCCAGGCTGGCTTTTGCGAAGCCGGCCTGGATAACTACATTCGAGTGAAATGATTATGATTCGTTGGAACCACCATCGCCTGATGTTTCGCATTATTGCGCTGATGTTGTTGAGCGCCATATCATCTTATGCGTCAGCCGGGATTGTAGATGGCATCAATGTTCACACAAATACCAATGGCAACGTTGAGGTGACCATAAAATTTTCCGTCCCCATTAAATATCAAAGGCATTATCCAAAGCGGAGATCGGCCACCACTTCGATTTATTTCAATACGCTTGCCAGCGTTCCTGCTGCCGAATGGCAAAAAGATACCCTGTCAGACCTGATTCAGAATATTACGGTATCAACTAAAAATCGACGTACGGGCCCAATGATCAAGATCAAATTCAATCGTCCCGTCAGATTTGCGGTAGGAATGGGGGAAAATAATCGCGTGTTATTGATTCGCATCAGTCCTGGTGTAGCGCAAAGCAGGAATATAAGCGAACCTGCAACAATAGAATCAGAAAAGGTGGCAGTGCCAATTGTCGTGCCGCCGAAAAAAGCGGCGATACCTCTGGTATCCAAACCATCGGTCTCAATACCAACCGTATCTTCGACTTCAGCTAAAAAAGTCGAACCTGCTAAAACGGCTCCCGTGCTACCTTCAAAGCCCGTTGTTCCGTCAGGCGACGTCACCCCCCCCAAGGTAGTGTTGCCCCGGTCCCGCTATAAACCCATTCGCATTCCCCTCGGACAAAAAGACGGATTGCCCGATTACCCGCTAATAGAGCGAGGCCGTCTGAAAAAACCAGCAACAGCATCCGGGAAATTATCGCTGGCTGATCAGGTCATGAACACGAATTTGCGGGCTGCCACACTAATGAAAAAGGGTGGCCGGGCAATACTGGCAGGCCAACCGATTACTGCAATTGAGGCATATAACAAGGTTCTTCGGCTACCGCCCAATAAATATTCACAACATGCCCAGCTATGGATCGGGATAGCCAGGGGGAGGTCAGGGCAGACGGGGAAAGCCATCCTGGAATTCAAGGCATATTTGAAAATATATCCGAAAGGAGAGTCGGTGAAATGGGTTGAGATAAGGCTTCGCAGACTGAAAATTGCCCGGCCCGAGCTTTTCGTGGATGCGCCCAAATCGGCTGCCAGGCCGACCAGGATACAAAACACCGAGTTCCGGTTTTCGGAATCTGGCAGTATTTCGACGTACTACTATTATGGAGGGAATCGTTCCGATGCCACGGATACTTCCGGGAGTGTTCAATCGCCGATTTATACTACCAATCAAAGTACGTTGATGACCAATATTTTTATAACGGCACGAGCAGGTAATAACGAATACGATAATCGGCTGGTGTTTCAGAAGTTTCATTCATGGAATTTTTTGCCAGGACAGCGAAACAGCGACAGGGTGGGTTCAGCTTACTATGAAATGAAAAACAGGATCGTGAATTACTCGGTGAAAATCGGACGGCAGTCTGCCTACGGTGGCGGCGTGATGGGACGGTTTGAAGGCATTCTGGCGGGGTATGGTTTTGCCCGGGACTGGAAAGCGAACGTGGTATATGGGAAGTTGTACGATTATTCGGTTGATTCACAGCCAAAATTTAAAGGCGTCAGTGTCGATTTTGGTACCCGGAGCCCGTTGGGCGGCTCTGTATATTTCATTGACCAGACTATCAGTGGATTTACCGACCGCAGGGCAGTGGGCGGGAACCTGAGATATTTTGACCGGAATTTCAATGTCATGTCCATGGTGGATTACGACGTGTTGTTCAAGGCGCTGAATATGATTACCGTGCAAGGGACTGTAAATAATATTGTGCAGGATACGGACTTTAATTTTTTACTGGATCGCCGCAGAAGTCCTACGCTGGATGTCAGAAACGCTGTCAATGGCACGGCTGTTTCGATCGCTTACATGACTGAGAATGGTATGACTACGGAAGATTTGATCGAATATGCAAAACTGCGAACAGCGACTTCAAGCCAGGCGCAACTTGGTATGACCAACCGCCTGAATAAAGAATGGAGCATCGGTACCGATTTTTCGATTTCAGATTCTTCGGGCTTGCCGCGTAGCGGTGGGATTACCACTCTTTCCTGTTCCGACAGTAACCTGATTATTCCCAGTCCAACGGAAGGGTGTGTAGATGCGACGCCATCTTCAGGAAACACTTGGACAATTTCCGAGAGGGCGACCGGTTTGGGCGTTTTCAAGACAGGTGACGTGACGAATTTCAGCCTGAGTTACAGCAAAGGTCCAACAACGACTTCCAAGACATTTCAGGTCAACAACCACGCTGATTTGCAGGAAAAAAAGACACTCGATACAGCCCTGAGCCTGAGTGTACAAAATTACAGTACGGGCAAATCGTATTCCATCAATCCTTCTGCAGGAACAGGTTACAGGTTGAGAAAAGATCTAACCATTGATGGCCGTTTCGGGATTAATTACAGCAAGACTATGTATAGTAACTTGAGCAGCTCTACGAGCATATTTGGATGGGATATCTCATTCGGGGGGAGCTACAATTTTTGATGGTAACGACCGCCCAGTCGCAGGAGCGAATGGGCGGCTCGCTTGCGTTATGCCACAGTTACTGTCTTGTCCAGATACACATCCTGAACCGCATTCAATAATGCAATGCCGTCCTTCAGCGGTTTCTGGAACGCCTTGCGGCCAAGGATCAGTCCCATGCCACCGGCACGCTTGTTGATGACGGCGGTACGCACCGCCTGGTGCAGGTCATCCTTGCCCGACTCACCGCCAGAATTGATCAGACCGGCGCGTCCCATATAGCAGTTTGCCACCTGGTAGCGCACCAGGTCGATGGGGTGATCGGTGGTGAGTTCGCTGTAAACCTTGGGATGGGTCTTGCCGAACTTGAGGGCATTGTAGCCGCCGTTGTTCTCGGCCATTTTCTGTTTCACGATGTCGGCATTGATGGTGACGGCCAGATGGTTGGCCTGACCGGTGAGATCGGCGGCGACGTGGTAGTCTTTTTCCGGCGTTTTGAAGGCGGAATTGCGCAGATAGGCCCAGAGTATGGTCGCCATGCCCAGTTCGTGCGCATGCTCGAATGCCTCGGAAATTTCCTGGATTTGTCTGCGCGAATGCTCGGAACCGTAGAACACAGTTGCGCCCACGGCCACCGCGCCCATATCGAAAGCCTGATCCACGCTGGCAAACAAGGTCTGATTGTAGACGTTGGGATAGGTCAGAATTTCGTTGTGGTTGATCTTGACGATGAAGGGAATCTTGTGGGCATAACGCCGTGCTATCGAGGACAGCACGCCCAGCGTGGAGGCAACACCATTGCAGCCACCTTCGATGGCAAGCTTGACGACATTTTCCGGATCGAAATACATGGGGTTGGGGGCGAAGGATGCGCCGCCGGAATGCTCTACGCCCTGATCCACGGGAAGCAGGGACAGGTAACCGCTGCTGGCAAGACGGCCATGGCCGTATAAAGCCTGCAGGCTGCGCAACACGCCGGTTTTGCGGTCTTTCACGGCGACAACGCGATCCACATAATCCGGTCCCGGCAGGTGCAGCGATTCTTTCGGGATGCCTGCACAACGGTGTTTCAGCAGGTGGTCTGCTTCTTCGCCCAGCATTTGCACGATATTCGTCATGATTTTCGCTCCTCGGATGGTCAGAATAGCGCTGCCATCTTACTCCCTGTGTATAATTTTGTGCATCCTGATCTTTACTTTCGTCAAAAAAATAATGAAACCAATCACCATCGGTACCCCACTCAGCTTTTCCGCCACCAAGGTCATGCTGCTCGGCAGCGGCGAACTCGGCAAGGAAGTCATCATCGCACTGCAACGTCTGGGGGTGGAAGTTATTGCTGTAGACCGTTATGAAAATGCGCCGGGGCATCAAGTCGCGCACCGGGCGCATGTCATCAACATGGCGGACGGAGCAGCATTGCGCGCCCTCGTTGAAAAGGAAAAACCGCATATCATCGTGCCTGAGATCGAAGCGATTGCCACCGACATGCTTGTGCAGATCGAGAGCGAAGGGCTGGCGTGTGTCATTCCGACTGCGCGTGCCGCGCAACTCACCATGAATCGCGAGGGCATCCGCCGCCTGGCAGCCGAGACATTGAGCTTGCCGACTTCTCCGTACAAGTTTGCCGATACGCTGGAAGAACTTGTCGCAGCCACCAAAGTAATCGGTTTTCCATGCATCATCAAACCCGTGATGTCGTCATCCGGTAAAGGACAGTCGAAGGTGGGCAGTGCCACAGAAGTGAAAGCCGCATGGGAATACGCAGCCAGCGGTTCGCGCGTAAACCAGGGCAGGGTGATTGTCGAGGGCTTTATCGATTTTGATTACGAGATTACCCAGCTTACCGTGCGAGCAATCGGCGCAAATGGTGAAACAGAGACACATTTTTGCGATCCCATTGGCCACGTACAGGTGCATGGAGATTACGTTGAAAGCTGGCAGCCGATGGAAATGTCTTCGCTGGCGCTGCAGCGCTCGCGCGAGATTGCCGGAAAAATAACCGATGATCTAGGCGGCCTGGGCATTTTCGGTGTTGAATTGTTCATCAAAGGCGATCAGGTCTGGTTCTCCGAAGTCAGTCCACGTCCGCACGATACCGGCATGGTGACCATGTGTACGCAGCGCTTCAATGAATTCGAATTGCATGCGCGGGCGATATTGGGGTTGCCGGTGGATACTGGATTGCGCGCACCGGGCGCCAGCGCCGTGATCTATGGCCAACTGGACGAAAAAGGCATCGCCTTTCAAGGTGTGCAAGATGCCTTGCATGTGCCAGAATCGGATTTGCGCCTGTTTGGCAAGCCGGAATCGTTCAGGAAACGTCGCATGGGCGTGGCACTGGCGAACGGAAAAGACACGCTTGAGGCGAGGAAACGCGCCAAGCTGGTAGCGGGCAAAATTATCCCGGTCAAGGTGTGATGCAGGTATTCGCCGCGCTCGCTGGAATTTGTTGAGGTAACTGATTGATGCAGCAACCCGTAATTGATATTGGTATCAGCCCGAAAACCTGGTACCAGGCAGCATGTGAGAAATCCGGCTTTGTGAGTGACACGAAGCAACTTGAAGCCGTTGAAGAACTGGAAGCATTCTGGCAACAGCTGATCGAGTTCAAGAACAAGCGAGATCAATTTCTCGGTCGCAGCCTGCTCAGCCCAGAAGTGCCTAACGGTTTGTATATCTGGGGCGGGGTGGGGCGTGGTAAGACTTTCTTTATGGACGGTATTTATCATTGCCTGCCGTTTCGTCGCAAGCGCCGTATCCACTTCCATAATTTCATGATCGAAGTTCATCACGGGATGAAACGGCTCGCGCATGAGCATGATCCCCTGATAGCCTTGGCAGATGGTGTCGGGCGCTCAACGCGCCTGCTCTGTCTTGACGAATTCCACGTGGACGATATCGCCGATGCGATGATTCTGGGACGTTTGCTGAACGCATTGTTTGAACGCGGAGTGATATTGCTGACCACCTCCAATTACTCTCCGGATGAACTTTACCTGAATGGTTTGCAGCGGCAGAATTTCCTGCCAGCCATTGCGTTGCTCAAGCGTGAGCTGAAAATACTGCATCTGGACGGCGACACCGACTATCGCTTGTTGCAAATGGAGCGTGACCCGCTGTTCATGATGTCTGCAGATGCATCTACAGAAGAGTCGATGAATTCCCTGTTTCAGCGGCTTACAGCGGGCATGCATGCCGAGGTGGATTCAATTCAGGTCAGGCAGATCAGAATTCCGGTCAGGCGTGCGTCGCACGAAGTCGTCTGGTTTGATTTCGATGAATTGTGTCGGGGTAATCATGATCAGTATGATTACCTGGAAATAGCCCATCGTTACGCCACGGTTTTCATATCCGGAATTCCGCAAATGACGGCCGAGAATGGTGCGGAAGCGCGGCGTTTTGCCTGGTTGATCGATGTGTTATACGACAACCATGTCAAGCTGGTGGCTTCCTTCGAGGTTGGTCTGGATAGGCTTTTTGCGGAAGACAGAAACGATAGCGAAGCGAAGCGCATCGCGAGCCGTTTGACCGAGATGCAGACCCGCAAGTATCTGGGGCATCCGCATTTCGGTCATGGTGTCAAACTGACTGAATAAGTGCACCTGATTGCACAGGCGCGCGACAGGGAATTTTACGAACCGTTATTCAATCGCGTATCGTAATTTGTCTGGCATGCTGCGTTAGCTTCTTCCAGTTTTTTATCGGCTTCGTCCAATGCGGCCTGGGGAATGGTGAATTCTCCCCGTTTGCGGCGTACCGGTTTTCGATTCTGTACCAGGAAGTCTTCCTTTGCCTGTTCTGCGGTTGCCTTGCAAGTCTCCAGTTCGGTCAGGAGCGTGGCTTCAAATGCTGCAGCTTTTGCCCTTGCCATAGCCTGAGCGCGGGCTTGTTCCATGGCGGCACGCATCTCTGCAGCGGCCTTGATTTCCTGCTTGTTCAGATAGTCCAGATAGCCCCATGTGCCAGCCGACAATATGATCAGCACAACAGCAACAACTTTTTTCAGCATGCGTCACTCCAATTATTAATATTATTATCTTCCGCCTGCGACATGATAAACCAAATTTTGCGAATATTGCCTCGTAGAAGTGGATCGAATCAAGGAAAAAATTAACCCTGTCAAACAATAAATCCCTATGCGCAGTGGTGGTGTTCGCTGTCAGGGAGCTGGATTGGGATATTGTTTATGCACGGCTTCGATCTTTTCCAGTATTTCCGTGGACAGGGTTATTTCGGCACTATCCATATTTTCTTTCAGTTGTTCCAGCGTCGTTGCCCCGAGGATGACGCTGCTGCTGAACCAGCGCGTTCTGGCAAATGCTAGTGCCATGGTTGCGGGCGAGAGTCCGGCCTCCCTGGCGATGCGTACGTATTCCTTGGTGGCGGGCGGCACATTGATCTTGGCGTAACGCTGGCCGAATCCGGGAAACAGGGTGATACGACCGTGCGCGTTGGAGTCGGCCGTGTACTTGCCGCTGAGCCAGCCGAAAGCAAGCGGACTGTAACCAAGCAGACCGACACCGGCGTGGCGGCAGACTTCGGCAAGGCCGTTCTCGAAGGTGCGGTTCATCAAATGGTAGGAATTTTGCACGCTGACAATCCTGGGCAAGCCGAGTTGTTCGGCGCAGCGTATGAATTCGGTAACACCCCACGGCGTTTCATTGGAAAGACCGATATGGCGCACCTTGCCGGATTTGACCAGCTCTGCCAGCGCTTGCAATTGCTCGGCAATGGGTGTGGTCTCGTGCTCCAGCGCGATATCGTAGCTGGTGGAGCCGAACATGGGCACATAACGGTCTGGCCAGTGGATCTGGTAGAGGTCGACGTAGTCGGTCTGCAGGCGGCGCAGGCTGCCGTCGATGGCGGCAGCGATGTGTTCGCGGTTGATCTGCGGGCCGTTGCGAATCCAGTCGAAGCCGCGTGACGGTCCTGCGATTTTGGTGGCAACGATCAGTTTGTCGCGCTGTTGTTTTTTGAGCCAGGTACCAATGTAACTTTCTGTGCGATGAACTGTTTCGGCGCGCGGGGCGACCGGATACATCTCGGCGGTGTCGATGAAGTTGATACCGTGCGCTACGGCATAGTCCAGTTGTGCATGCGCGTCGGCTTCGCTGTTCTGTTCGCCGAAAGTCATGGTGCCGAGCGCCAGTGCCGACACTTTCAAGTCGCTATTGCCCAGTTGTCTGAATTCCATGCTTGCCTCAAGGTAAATGGGATAGATATTTTATCCCGACATCGTGCTAGCATTTACATATCATGATGCCTGTTATATTTCTTTCGCATGGTGCACCGAGCCTGTTGCTTGAAGCGGGCGTGACCGGGGAGGCCTGGCGGCGGTTGGGGGAGCAACTACCCAGACCTTCTGCCATTCTGGTGATATCTGCACATTGGGAATCGCACGTCCCGACGTTTAGTCGCACGTTGCAACCCGAGACCATACACGATTTCAGCGGCTTTCCCGAAACACTGTACCGTTTGAAATATCCCGCCCCCGGCGCCCCGAAGGTGGCGGATGCAGCAGCAAAATTGTTACAACAGGCAAACATCCCGGTACAACTTGATGACAAGCGCGGTCTGGATCACGGTGCCTGGGTTCCGTTAAGCATCATGTTTCCCCAGGCGGATATTCCGGTCGCGCAGCTTTCATTACAACCTGAAAAAAATCCGGCCTGGCATCTGGCGCTGGGACGTGCCTTGCGTCCATTGCGGGAACAGGGCGTGTTGATCATTAGCAGCGGCTCGATCACGCATAACCTGCGTGCCATTTTCAGTAATCCGCCGGGCAAACCGGTGCCGGTCTGGGTGACGGATTTCTGCGATTGGGTCGCGGAAAGAATCAGCGAAGGCGATATTGATGCGCTTTGTGCCTATCGAACACTGGCACCGTATGCCGAGGTGAATCATCCCAGCGAAGAGCATTTTTTGCCCTTGTTCGTGGCGCTTGGGGCGGCATCGCAGGCGGAAAACGCGCAACATTTGAACCGGGTGACAACATTTGGCATGCTGGCGATGGATGTGTGGCTATTCGACCATGAGGGATAGACAATACAGCGAACCGGCATGAATGCTATTGTGGCGATTCAGGTAGCCAACTTTCTGACCGGCGGCTATCAATAAAAATATGCGAACGAAGGTGGCATGACTATCTATAACGTCAATCTGCACGAGGCGATATATTCCCTTTCCGATGCGCTTGATCTGGTGGGCGTCACGCATATCCATCACGGCAAACGCGTTGCCTTCATGGCGGCAGAGTGCGGCAAGCGCATGGGCTGGAGCGGCCCGCGCCTGGATGAACTGTTCCAGGCGGCCATCCTGCACGACTGTGGTGTCTCCAAAACCACGGTACATGCACATCTGGCTCAGCTCGCATGGGAGGATGAGGAGGATCACTGCAAACAGGGTGCCGAATTGCTGGCAACCAGTCCTTTATTGCGGCACCTGTCTGATACGATACTGCATCATCATACGCATTGGTCCGTACTCAAGGATCTGGATCTGCCGATGGAAATCAAGCTGCGGGCGAACTGCATCTATCTGGCTGACCGTATCGATGTACTCGCCCTTGGCTACCAGATCGAGGGGAAGGACATCCTGCTGGGCAGGGACGAAATCAGGCGCAAAATTGCCGAGCGTAGAGGCGACTGGTTTTGCCCGGAACTGGTCGATGTGGCGATAGATGTTTCGCGTCTGGATACATTCTGGTTCACGCTGGAAAGCGACCATGTTAATAGCTACTTGGCGACCTGGCTGTCGCATTACGCCGATCAGACCATGGAATTCGAAGAATTGCGCGGACTGGTGCATGTGTTCTCCTGCATTGTCGATGCCAAGAGCCCCTATACCAAACAGCATTCCGACGGCGTTGCCAATCTGGCGCGCTATCTTGGCAGCCTGTTCCAGTTGCCACAGGAAACATGCGAACTGCTCGAACTGGTGGGACTGTTGCATGATATCGGCAAATTACGCGTGCCGGACGAACTGCTGGAAAAACCGGGCGAATTGAATGAAGCGGAAATTATTATCATGCGCCGGCACAGTTTTGACACCTACAGCATCCTGAAAAATATCCGTGGCCTGGAGCGCGTCAGCCTGTGGGCGTTGCACCATCACGAACGTATGGACGGCACAGGCTACCCGGATCACTTGAAAGCCCCCGATCTTTCTTTCGAGGCACGCATCGTTGCAGTGGCGGACGTATTCCAGGCGCTGGCACAGGAGCGGCCCTACCGCGGGCCGCTGGAAAAAGTGGTCATCATGGCCCTGCTCAAGCTGGAAGCGGGAGAAGGCAAACTAGACGAAAAAGTGGTTGCAGCCGTAGAGGCGAACCTGGATGCGTGCTGGCATGCGGCAGTCAGCCCAATCAAGGATTAGCCTGGTTTAGCCGCGCGTGTTGGATTGCGTCTGGAATTGCGTCAAGTCGACCAACGGCGCAGGTTGCCAGCCGGGTTTGCGGTGTTCGGCCACGACGCTGGTAAAAATGCCACCGCGCACATAGAACCTGGCGGTCAGGCGCATGAAACGGGGGTTGGTGGCGGACACCAGGTCATCGAGAATCCGGTTGGTCACCGCCTCATGGAATGCCCCCTCGTTACGGAACGACCAGATATAAAGCTTGAGGCTTTTCAGTTCCACGCATTTCTCATCGGCAATGTAATCCAGGATCAGGGTGGCGAAGTCGGGCTGTCCGGTTTTGGGACACAGGCAGGTAAATTCCGGGATTTCCATATGGATATGGTAGTCGCGCCCGGTTTGGGGGTTGGGAAAAGTATCCAATGTCTTAGTAGGTTGTGAAGTCATTTGGTTTAGGTGCCCGGCTTCAGTTAGAATGCGCCGATTATATCGTCAGTCAGAATCGAATTGCGCCTCGCACATATCAAGTTAGCCGGTTTCAAGTCCTTCGTTGATTCCACCCATATCTCGCTGCCAGGGCAATTGGTGGGCATCGTGGGTCCCAACGGTTGCGGCAAATCCAACGTTATTGATGCGTTGCGCTGGGTGCTGGGCGAGTCGCGCGCCTCGGCCTTGCGTGGCGAATCCATGCAGGACGTGATTTTCAATGGCACGGGCACGCGCAAACCGGTAGCCCGCGCCAGTGTCGAACTGCTGTTTGACAATTCGCTGGGCAAGGTCGGCGGGCAATGGGCGACTTATGCCGAAATCTCCATCAAGCGCGTACTGCAGCGTGACGGCGACTCCACTTATTACATCAACAACCAGACAGTCCGGCGCAAGGATATTACCGACATTTTCCTCGGCACCGGGGTCGGTGCGCGCGCCTATGCCATCATTGAACAGGGCATGATCTCGCGGATTATCGAGGCCAAGCCGGAAGAATTAAGGGTTTTTCTCGAAGAAGCGGCAGGTGTTTCCAAATATCGCGAACGCCGCCGTGAGACCGAGCTGCGCCTGGGCGATACGCGGGACAACCTGCTGCGTGTCTCCGACATCCTGCAGGAACTCGACAAACAACTGGCGCATCTGGCTGAACAGGCGGAAGTAGCCAAGACCTATCACGAACTGGAAGCGCGGCGTGAGACCACCCAGAAACTGTTGTGGCTGGTAAACAAGCGGGAAGCCGAAACGCGGCGTGCACGCTATGCACAGCAGGTGGAAAAAACAAAAAACGATCTCGAAGCCGAGATCGCCAGACTGCGCGAAGTAGAAAGCAAAGTGGAAACCGCTCGCAGTGAGCATTTCGGATTTTCCGATGCATTGCATACCAGACAGGGTGAACTATACGAGACCAATGCCGAAGTGGCGCGTCTGGAACAGCAGATCGCATTCATGGTCGAGCAGCGTAATCGTCTGTCGCAACAGATCCAGAATGGCGAACGCCAGATCGCACAACAGCAGACGCAGTTGCAGGGCTTGCGTACCTTGCGCACGCACTGGCAGCAACAGCAGGAAGATGCGACGGTGCGCGTATCAGTCAGCGAGAACCGCAGCGATGCCGAGGCACAAAGCCTGCCGCAGGTCGAAGAAGCGGCACGTCTGGCGCAGGAGCGTCTGAATGCAATGCAGCGCGAATTGATGTTGATCCAGCAGCAATTGCAGATCGCAGAGACCCAGCGCGGCCATGTCCAAGGTAACCTGCAGCAACTGGAAAGCCGCAAATCGCGTCTGGTGCAGGAACGCGACAGTTTGCCGCAGCTCGACAATGAGGGTTTGGCACAGGCGCAGCAGCAAAACACCGGGTTGCAGAATGAGTTCGACATGCAGCAGCAGCAACTGGCGGAGTTGCAGGAGCGTTTGCCACTGGCCGACGAAGAACGCAATAAACAGCGCGATTCAGTGCAGGACCTTGAACGCCAACTGGCGCAGACTGAAGCTCGCCTGAATGCTTTGCAGCAATTGCAGGCCCAGCTCGACAACGATGAAAACCTGAAAGCCTGGCTCACGCAACATCAACTGGATAACGCGCCGCGCCTGTGGCAGTCGATCCGCATCGAACAGGGCTGGGAAGATGCGCTGGAAGCGGTATTGCGCGAACGCATCAATGCGCTGGCGTTGCCACGTCTGGAAGATGCGGCCGGCTGGAGTGATGCACCGCCCGCTAAACTGGCTGTATATGCGGCAGACGGGTCGCGTTCGAATAGTGCGGGTACGCAACCCGGACTGACACCGCTGGTGAACTATGTGCGCTGCCAGGATGCACAGGCTGCACCGGTGGTGGAAGACTGGCTGGCTGGCGTGTATGCCGTGTCCACCCTGAACGAGGCACTGATGCAGCGCAATGACCTGCCGTCAGGTGCATGGCTGGTGACGGCGCAAGGGCATCTGGTCGGGGCGCATAGCGTATTGTTTCATGCCCCGGACAGCCGGTTGCATGGCGTGCTGGCACGCCAGCGCGAGATTGAACAATTGCAGCAGGAAGCCCAGCAGCGCAACGCAGCGCTGGAGCAGGGCAAACAGCAGGCTGCACTGGCCGAAGAGGCCTACCTCTCCATTGAAAGCCGTATTGCACCACTGCGCAGTTCAACCAGCGAACTGCAACAACGTCAGCACGATGTGCAGATGCAGATTCTGAAACTGGCTCAAGCCAACGAACGCACACAGGAACGCAACGTACAGATTGCAAAGGAACTGGAAGAACTGGCCGAGCGTGTTGCCAGCGAGCAACGCCAGTTGGAAGAGATTGCAGAACAGATGGAAGTTCAGCGCGAAAAGCAGTCGATGCAGCAGGCGGAGAGTGACAAGGCGCGGCAACAGTCGGATACACAGGATAATTTGTTGCGCGAGCAGCGCGACCGTGTGCAGAAAGCGCAGCATGAATTGCAGGAGGCGCGTTTTTTTGCCAAGACCTGTGCCGAGAAGCTGGCTGACCTTGAACAGAACCTGAAACAGCAGGGTGAGACGCTGACGCAACAGGAAGAAGCGCTGGCACACAGCCGTAATGAACTGGCGAATTTGAGCGAAGGTGAGGCTGACCATCAACTGCAAGCTGCCTTGCAAAAACGCCAGACGCATGAACAGGCTCTGGCCGAAGCGCGTAATACGCTGGAAAACGCCACACAGAACCTGAATCAGATGGAGCAGGAGCGCATGGCCTGCGAACAGAAACTGCATCCGTTACGCGACAAGGTAAATGAGATTACGTTGAAAGAACAGGAAGCGCGCATCCAGTTCGAACAATGGGCCGAACAGTTGCAGGGTGTGGACGAAGAGCCGTTGTTGCCGCTGATCGAAGGCGCCAAGGCCGGGGGACTGCAGAACGAATTGACGCGCCTGAGTAACGAAATTACTGCACTGGGTGCAGTGAACCTGGCGGCGCTGGAGGAATTGCAATCAGCGCATGAGCGCAAGACTTACCTGGATGCGCAGGCCAAGGATTTGAATGAAGCCATCGAGACGCTGGAAGATGCCATCCGCCGCATTGACAAGGAGTCGCGCGAACTGTTAATGGCGACATATGAAGAAGTGAACCGTAATCTGTCCGAGTTGTTCCCGGTGCTGTTTGGCGGCGGCGATGCGCGTCTGGTGCTGACCGGGGATGAGATTCTGGATAGCGGCGTGCAGGTGATGGCGCATCCGCCCGGCAAAAAGAACGCTTCAATCCATCTGTTGTCGGGCGGCGAAAAGGCCCTTACCGCCATTGCGCTGGTGTTTTCGCTGTTCCAGCTTAATCCTGCGCCGTTCTGTGTACTGGATGAGGTGGATGCGCCGCTGGACGACAGCAACACCGAGCGGCTATGCAAGCTGATCCGGAAAATGGCGGAGAAGACACAGTTCGTCTTCATCAGTCACAACAAGATCAGCATGGAGATGGCGCAGCAACTCATTGGCGTGACCATGCAGGAGCACGGTGTTTCCAAGGTGGTGTCGGTAGATATCGAAGAGGCGTTGAAACTGAACGAAGACGGAGGCGGCAAGGCCGCTGTTGCGGCTTAGTTGCAGGATTTGCTGATTGCCGTGCGTGCTTCTTCCAGTTTCTGCGCACGTGCAGTATCGTCCAGATAGACGCGTTCACCGTTGGCATCGTAGGTGACTACTCTGGAGCCCGATTCCAATGTGCGCAAATTCTCTTGTGCGGCGGCGCAATTGCGTTTTTTTGCTTCAGCCCCGGCATCTTGCTGTGTTTTCTCCTGCATGGCCTTTTCTTTTTCCTGTTTGGCTTTCTTGTATTCGGCATCACGCTCAGCAATGCTTTTTGGGGAATACTTGACTGGAGTATCTGTCTGTTCTTTGCCTATGAAACTACGTACGTGTTCTGTCTCCACATTTGGAGGAGGGCTGTCAGAATAATGAACCTTACCATCGGCATCTACCCATTTGTTCAGCCCTGCATGGGCGTCAAAACAGATCAGTAGCAGTGCAATGATCGTAAAATAGCGTCTCATGGTATCCCCCGGAAAACAATAAATGCAAAACTAGCTGTTAATTTGTCCCGCGTCAATTTATCATAGCGGTCTGAGTTTATACCCCGATTCCCAATTTCGGGAACCCGGGAACGGCAACTAGCGGAGTTGTAAGCCGAAATGTCACAAACACAATCACCGGCCGGGACAGGCATCAACCCGGATTACTTCCGGATAGACAAAAATCAGGATTTGGTGCTCAGGCTGTTCCGGTTTTATTACCGGGCACACCAGAATTCCGGAAAAATATTTGAAGACTTGCCAGATTTTTTTCTGGTCAAACCTATCGTGCTTAAAGATGCTGATTTGACGACGCGCACGTCCGACAAACTGATTCTGGATGATTGTATTCAGCGGGCACAGGAACGCCAGGGATACGTCGGTGTGAACAAGCAGAAAAATCCAAAACTGAATTATTACTGGCTGGAATTGACCGTTCTGCCTTTCATGCTTGGCGATTCCGTAACGGAAAATAACAAGAGCGCGTTCTTTTTTGTATTGAGTAATTTCATCAATTACACCAAACAGCATCCCAAGACTTATGGTGATATTACTGCCGAAATAGATTCTGACAAGGATCTGGCCCTGATGCTGAAAGAGATCAACAGACTGGGCGACCAACTGTTGAAACTGCTGCCTCTCTATCCTGCAGATTCACTTGTGCGTTTTAATCCAAAATGGCCCATCGGCGAAGTGAACAAGCTGTTGATGACGCTCAAGGATAATGATCAAAGCTGGTGCGATGTTTTCTTCGAATATCTGATCTATGTGATGAGCAGCAAGAGCAAGAACGAGGGGTAATCGCTGCCTGGCCTCAGGACAAATTTTGATATAATGCGCGTTTTGCAGAGGAAGGTTCTACATGCGTATTACACAAAAAGCTCTTACCTTCGACGATGTACTGCTGCTTCCGGCACTTTCCAATGTCTTGCCGCGCGACGTTAGTCTTCGTTCGCGACTTACCCGCAATATCACCCTGAATATTCCGCTGTTGTCTGCCGCGATGGACACTGTTACCGAGGCGCGCCTGGCGATCGCCCTGGCGCAAGAGGGTGGTATCGGTATCGTGCACAAAAACATGACTGCAAAAGAGCAGGCTACGCAAATCGCCAAGGTCAAGCGCTTCGAGAGCGGCGTGGTCAAGGAACCTATCACGATTGCACCGGACATGACCGTGCGTGATGTGCTTAACCTGACCCATCAGCACAAGATATCCGGTCTGCCGGTGATTGAGGGCAGAAAAGTCGTCGGTATCGTGACCAATCGCGATCTGCGTTTTGAGAACAATCTCGATCAGTCCATCACCAATATCATGACGCCCAAAGAGCGCCTCATTACCGTCAAGGAAAGCGCTAACCGCGACGAAGCGCGCAACCTGATGCATAAGCACCGTATTGAACGTGTGCTGGTCGTAAATGATGCATACGAGCTGTGTGGCCTCATCACGGTCAAGGACATCCTGAAATCCAGTGAACATCCCCTGGCAAGCAAGGACGACTTCGGGCGTTTGCGTGTGGGCGCGGCGGTTGGCGTGGGTGAGGGCACGGAAGAGCGTGTGACCTTGCTGGTCGAGGCCGGTGTGGATGTGCTGGTGGTGGATACTGCTCACGGTCATTCGCAAGGCGTGTTGAACCGCGTGCAGTGGGTTAAAAAGAATTTTCCAGGGGTCGAAGTGGTTGGCGGCAACATTGCTACTGCCGCTGCAGCCAGAGCACTTGTGGATCACGGGGCGGACGGCGTCAAGGTTGGCATCGGTCCCGGGTCGATCTGCACCACGCGCATGGTGGCCGGCGTCGGCGTTCCACAGATTACAGCTATCCAGAATGTGGCATCCGCACTGGCGGACAGCGGCGTGCCGTTGATTGCCGATGGCGGTATCCGTTTTTCCGGCGACATCTCCAAAGCCATTGCGGCTGGCGCACACACCGTGATGTTGGGCGGCCTGTTCGCCGGTACCGAAGAAGCGCCGGGCGAGATCGAACTGTATCAGGGACGTTCCTACAAATCCTATCGCGGCATGGGCAGCTTGGGGGCGATGCAACAGGGCTCAAGCGACCGCTATTTCCAGGAAACCGAAGGCAACAAGGACAAGCTGGTGCCGGAAGGCGTCGAAGGCCGTGTGCCGTACAAGGGCAGCGTGCTGGCGGTGATTCATCAACTGCTTGGCGGTTTGCGCGCCAGTATGGGTTACCTCGGTTGTCCGGACATTCCCACCATGCATGCTAAAGCGGAATTCGTCGAGATCACCGCAGCCGGTGTGCGCGAGTCGCATGTGCATGATGTGCAAATTACCAAGGAAGCACCGAACTACCACATTGATTAGGATTCAGGATACGAGATACAGTCCAGTCTGATTTTCCCTGAACCCCGTCTCCTCAAAAAAACATGCACAAGAAAATCCTCATCCTCGATTTCGGTTCCCAGTATACCCAGCTCATTGCACGCCGCGTACGCGAAACACATGTCTATTGCGAATTGCATCCCTGGGACATGAGCGAAGCGGACATACGTGCGTTCGACCCGGCAGGTATCATCCTTTCCGGCGGGCCGAATTCCGTCTACGAAGAGGAAACACCGAAAGCGCCGGGCGTAGTGTTTGAACTGGGCGTGCCGGTGTTGGGCATCTGCTATGGCATGCAGACCATGGCGGCACAACTGGGCGGCAAGGTCGAAAGCGGCATGAAGCGCGAGTTCGGCTATGCCGAGATCCGCGCGCATGGACATTCCAGACTGTTTAAAGACATACAGGACAGGGCAAACGCACAAGGCCATGGTTTGCTCGACGTCTGGATGAGTCACGGCGACAAGGTCGCGGAGCTTCCGCCGGGTTTCACTGCTATTGCTTCCAACGAAGCCACACCGCTTGCCGCAATGGCGGACGAAGCGCGCCATTACTATGCAGTGCAGTTCCATCCGGAAGTAACCCACACGCCTCAAGGCAAAGCCATCCTTGGCCGTTTCGTGCATGACATTTGCGGTTGCGGCCAGGACTGGAACATGCCGGACTATATCGTCGAAGCTGTTGCAAGGATCAAGGAGCAGGTTGGCAAGGAGGAGGTTATCCTCGGCCTTTCCGGCGGCGTGGATTCTTCCGTTGCGGCGGCATTGATCCACCGCGCCATCGGCGATCAGTTGACTTGCGTTTTCGTCGACAACGGCCTGTTGCGTCTGCACGAAGGCGAGCAGGTGATGGAGACGTTTGGAAAGAACCTGCACATGAAAGTTATTCATGTGGATGCCAGCGATGAATTCATGAAGCACCTGACAGGTGTGACCGATCCCGAGCAGAAACGCAAGATTATCGGGCGCGAATTTGTCGAAGTGTTCCAGCGTGAAGCGAAGAAACTGCCACAAGCCAAATGGCTGGCGCAGGGCACGATCTATCCAGACGTGATCGAATCGGCTGGCGCCAAGACCAAGAAGGCGCATACCATCAAATCGCACCACAACGTCGGCGGCCTGCCGGAGAAAATGCACCTCAAGCTCGTCGAACCCCTGCGCGAACTGTTCAAGGACGAAGTGCGCGAACTCGGTGTCGCCCTCGGCTTGCCTGCGGACATGGTTTACCGCCATCCCTTCCCCGGTCCCGGACTTGGCGTGCGCATCCTGGGCGAAGTAAAGCGCGAGTATGCCGATCTGCTGCGCCGCGCCGATGCAATCTTCATCGAGGAACTGCACAATACCAGGGATGCCGACGGCAAGAGCTGGTACGACAAGACCTCGCAGGCGTTCACCGTATTCCTGCCGGTGAAATCGGTCGGTGTCATGGGCGATGGACGCACCTATGAATGGGTGGTCAGCCTGCGTGCCGTGCAGACACAGGATTTCATGACTGCCCACTGGGCACACCTGCCATACGAGTTACTGGGCAGGATATCCAACCGTATCATCAACGAAGTTCGCGGCATCAACCGGGTGGTGTACGATATTTCCGGCAAGCCGCCTGCGACCATAGAGTGGGAGTAGCGGCCCCGACACGGTGCGGCGGAGCCGTCCGGTGCGGGAGGGGCCGCGTCCGTGAACAGGAACACTTTGGGTTTTGTCCGAACTTTCTGAGCTGGCGGGGACTATCGGTATCACTTCGGCCGCCAGTTGTGAGTCGTCAATTCACCAGAGTTCTTATCACAGCAATCAGATCATCGGCTGTCATGCCGCGCGCGCCCGTCAGTGCCAGCTTGTCGGCTGCCGCTGCGTGCAATGCCACGCCGCCGCGGGCCGCTTCGGCCAACTCGACTCCCTGAGCCAGCAGTGCTGCGATGATGCCGGTCAGCACATCCCCCATGCCGTCCGTCGCCATGTCCTGATTGCCGTCGCTGCACAAAGCGAGCCGCCCGCTCTGCTCACAGACCAGCGTACCCGCCCCCCTTAACACGGCAATAGCATCGTATTTTCTGGCCAGGGCTTTTACCATATCAAAACGCTGCCGGTTGATTTCGTTGCCGGAGAGGCCCAGCAAATGTGCTGCCTCACCCGGATGGGGCGTCACTATCCAATTGCCACGTTGGCAGGGTTCATCGGCCAACAGATTGAGCGCATCGGCATCTACCACCAGCGGCAGGTCGCTCTTCAGTGCAATGGAAAACATCTCGCTGGCCCACTCATCCTGCTCCAAGCCTGGACCGATGGCGATCACTGTGGCGGTCTGCATGACTTGGCGCAGTTGGGTGCCGTTTTCGACCTCGTGCCACGTCACCTCCGGCCGGGCCGCGGCCACGTCGGCAATATGGTGCGCACGGGTGGCAACACTGATCAAGCCGCAGCCACTTCCGAGCGCTGCTTGCGCCGCCATATTGTGATCGCCGCCGATAATCAATGTATGCCCGAGCGAACTATGCAGGCGCTTGGGCAGCGAGCGGCACAGCTTCATCCAGTCGATCCGTTCGCAGGCGATCGGCACATCGCGGTAAACAGCCTCATCTATACCGAGATCATCGAAACAGACGACCCCGCAGCAATCCACCCCGTCAGCAGTGAACATTCCCTGTTTCAGGCCGATGAAGCTCACCGTCACATCGGCGCTCACTGCATGACCGAGCATCGTACCGGTATCGGCATTCAGACCCGAAGGGATGTCCAGCGACAACACAGGTGCAGTGGCGGCATTGACGGCTTCGATGGCAGCGGCCCAACACCCCTCCACCGGGCGAGCCAGGCCGGTACCGAAAATGGCGTCGACGATCACGTCCGTCTGCGCAAGGTCTTGCGCATCAAACTCACTTATCCCTAATCCCGCCGCCTTGGCTGCTTCCCAAGCGGTTTTTGCATCACCCTTCAACCCGTGCGGATCGCTTAGTGCCATGACAATGACCGTAAAGTCTTTCTCACTTGCAAGACGCGCCACCACATAACCATCGCCGCCATTGTTGCCCGCACCGCAGATCACCACGATACGGCGCGCCTCCGGCCAGCGGCTGCACAGCTCGTCGAAGGCCGCCGAGCCTGCACGGTTCATCAACTCGATGCCGGGGATACCGAACTGTTGTATGGCTATGCGGTCCAGTTCCCGCACTTCAGCTGCGCGATAAAGTGTGTAAGGCAATCGATTCATGGAGGGGACGATAGCATATGTGCCGTACGACTTATTGGGCAGGATATCCAACCGTATCATCAACGAAGTTCGTGGCATCAACCGGGTGGAGTACTATATTTCCGGCAAGCCGCCTGCGACCATTGGGTGGGAGTAGGGGCAAGAGCCCGGGCGTGCAGGAGGGCTACACTGCGGGTAACACCAAGGTTTGGTCCCTCGCCTTTGAATTCATTGCGCCAGTGTGCCGGGGTTATGTCAAACAGGCAATGGCGGGGGGATTTGCCCTGCTGACGATGCTTGTGGCAGCATTTGCTGAAAGCAAATGTCAGTTTTATCCAACCTTTTATTTGATAAATACAGCACTGTCTTAATACCGTCAAAATTCTCCTCACGCAGCCTTGAAGGATAAGGCTCCGGTTGTAAATTCGCCGCAAAGTGTCATAAATGCGTCACTTTGAACTCCTTTTAGTTCTGGATATCTGTTTTTCCCCAATCCTGTCGATATTAATGCCCATGGCACGGGTATTGCTACCATGAGAACGCTTCCATTAAATAAACCGAAGTCGTTAATTACAAAAATTTAAAGAACAAAAATTGAGTTCAAACTCAAAATACACGGGGATGTCATGGCCCTGCCACACTGGACTTCGAATCTGGACACAGATTTCGCGGTTATCGACTAGCATCACAATCAAATCATCAATCAATCCGATGATGCGAACTCCAGCGGAGAAATACAAACATTTCCCTGCCTGGATATTGCCCATGGAATCCAGAAAACGTTTGATATGCAGCCCAACCCGATTTTCGGTTCATGCGGCAACATTCGCTGGAAGCGATTTTCGATTCCTCAACGCCGCTTTGGGAGCGCATGGACGGTTGTTGAGTATGGTTTTTTCGACGTATGGTCGAGTATGATGCGTCCCGCCCGGGTTAAACCCAAGATTCTAGTGGCGGCCTCGTTGGGCCCATTGCCCCATGTTGGCGGGATCGAAAACGTCATCGATACCTTGCTCGAATCGTCGCTGAAGTCGGAGTTCGAATTCTCGATATTTGATACTTTCCGTACGGCCAATCCCATGCGAACGAAGCTCGACAAGGGAATGTTCGCGGCGCAGCTGGCGTGTTCCGCTCATTGTGCAATCAGACGACAACAACCTGATCTGGTACACATCCATTTCTGCAGCAAGACCGATTTCTGGAAGCATGCCATCTGCCTCGTTGCGGCCCAACTGCATGGCATTCCGGTCGTCTACCACCTGCATGGAGGTAACTTCGATAAATACTATGCGGCCCAAGGGGCGCTTGGCAGAAAGGCAATCGATGCCCTGTACGCCAGGGCCGACAGCGTTGTCGCCCTCTCAACGTACTGGAAGCAATACCTCGAAGATTTTGTCGATCCGGCGAAAATCACGATCATCAACAACCCGATTGATTGTGCGCGATTGTCTCCTCAGGTTCGTACACCAGTAGCTAGTCGGCAGCCCGATCTTCTTTTGCTTGGCAGCCTGGGCAGACGGAAGGGACACTACGATTCGATCGAAGCACTGGTGACTGTCCGTCAGAAGCATTCGCAGGCACGGTTGATCTTCGCAGGTGCCGAGGAGGACCTTGGGGCGAGGGAACGACTTGGGCAGTTAGCTGCTGATCGTGGTGTTGAGGAAGGGGTCGTATTTCTCGGCCCTGTAGGATTCGAAAAAAAGCTTCAGTTGCTCCACGAGAGTCGGGCGCTTATCTTACCTTCCTACGGAGAGAACATGCCCATCAGCATTCTGGAGGGGATGGCTGCCGGGACTCCGGTTGTGGGATCGCGGGTAGGTGCCGTCCCAGAGGTGCTGAGCAATGGCGAGGTAGGACATTTGATCGATGCCGGTAACGTAGAGCAACTCGCTCAGGCCATCCTGCAAGTGCTGGACTACCCGGAGCAGGCTGACCGCATGGCCGACGCGGCGCAGATTAGGGCACGGAGACTATGGGACACGAGCCATACGGCTCGCCAGGTGGGTGATCTGTATCGGCGCCTGCTTGACCGGGTTTGAAAGTTGCCCGGCTGCTACAGCAATCGGAGCCGGTAAAAACGAAATATCCTGCTGACGACGCCTGCGGCAGCATTCGCTGAAAGCAAATTCCCATCCTGAAAATTGTTGATCATGGTATTTTCCATGCTATCGAGATATCTGGTCACCGGGAAAATTCACGTCGTCACTGGGTTAAGGCAGGCTATTGATAATCGAGTGGGGGTAATGTGATCGGAAAAACACTTTGGGCGGGCAGATGAAGCCGTTTGCAATCAACAGTTGGCAGGACACCGCAAGGATGTCGGGACTGGCATTGCTGTATGCACTGCTCATTCTGTTCTGTCTTGATAACCTGACCACTGATGGCAATATCTCGCCGATCTGGTTACCCAGCGGATTGGGGCTTGCTGCGCTGATCATCTGGGGCAAAAAATACTGGCCTGGTATTTTTATCGGTGCAATGGCGGCTTATCTGGCAGTGGGACGTCCTGTCCCGGTTTCATTCTTCATTACGCTGAGTAATGTCGTTGAACCTTTGCTTGCAATCTGGCTGATCTCCCTGCTCAAGCGTTTCGATTACTCGCTGCAACGTGCGCGTGAATACCTGTTGCTGATTTTTTTCGGTGCGTTGGCGGCGGCAGTGGCGGCATTCATGGGCGTAACTACATTGGCGTTTGCCGGCATGTTGCCGCCGGACGCAGTGGCAGGTGGATGGCTATCCTGGTGGAGGGGAAACCTGTTCGGTATCTCACTGCTGACGCCAGCCCTGTTGATCTGGCGCAAAACGCCAAAGAGTTGGGCAATAGGCAAAGACAGATTGCAGGAACTGTCGCTGTTCATCCTTCTGGCTTTTCTGACCAGCCTGGTGGCATTTCACGGCTGGACACCGGAAGTGCTCGCTGGTGTTTCCCTGGGTTATCTGATGTTCCTGTTTGTCATCTGGGCGGCACTGCGATTTGGACGCCACGGTGTCATGCTGATCCTCCTGCTGTCTGGCGTGCAGGGAATACTGGGCGCGCTTGATGGTGTAGGTTTTTTTGCGACCGACATCAACACCGGGCTGGAAAACTTCTGGCTCTTCATGATAAGCATGACATTGGTCGGGATCGTCCTGTCGACCACGATTCTGCAACACAGACGCGATGCGGAAGCATTGC
>JBNLBY010000037.1:0-24427 GCA_050303535.1 Sideroxydans sp.
GAGCAAGCGATCACGCTCAACTTGATGAACTGCTTTACCCACCGGCATCTCGTCCAACTCATACTTGAAAAATATATTCGCATCCGTTTCTGCAAAGCGTTGCTGCCACGCCGCCAGCCGGTGCTCTGTCCACTCATCGATTCCCGCTACAGCAGCAACAGGCAGTGCGCATACGGCAAATGCCTCGCGCGGTATTGCATTGCGTACCGAGCCACCGTTCATTTCGATCAGGCGTATGTCGGTATGCGCGCTCAGATCGCGCAGTGCTTCCACCAGCAACTTGATCGCATTACCTCGCCCGAGATGAATATCAATGCCGGAATGTCCCCCCTGCAGTCCGGATACATCGAAGCGCAGGACGGCAAAGTCCGGCGGCAACACTTCCTGTTCGCATTCGTGGCGCACCTCCACATCCACACCGCCCGCGCAACCCAGGTAAAAGTGTCCCCACTCTTCGGTATCCAGATTGATCAGCATCTTGCCGTGCAAGGTGCCGGACGCCAGCCCGCGTGCACCGTCCATACCGGACTCCTCGTTGACGGTGAGCAACACTTCCAGCGGCGGATGAACCAGTCCCTGTTCTTCCAGCACAGCCAGTGCGAGTGCCACGCCGATACCGTTATCCGCGCCCAGTGTGGTGTTCTCCGCCACCACCCACCCGTCACGCGCTACACAACGGATCGGATCGTGTTCAAAGTCGTGCTGTGTGCCGGAATTGGCCTGACACACCATATCCAGATGTCCTTGCAGGATCACGCCGGGCATGCTCTCACAGCCGGGGCTGCCGTTCTTTCTCAGAATCAGGTTGCCCGCGCCATCCACTTCAACCTCAATACCGCGTGCCTGTGCCCACCCGGCCAGATGCTCACGCAACGCTGCCTCATGCAGCGAGGAATGCGGAATCGCACACAACGTTGCGAAGTGTGCCCAGACAATATGCGGATCCAGGTCTTTCAGATCGTTATTTGCTACCAACACTAAACTCCGTTCTTCTGGTTTTTTAAGGCAAGAATCGCAATTACGCCCGTTGCGTCAGGTAACTCGAAGCATTTTTTGATGGCCCAGCGTCTAAGCGGCCTGACGCAATTCCTTCAACTCGGTCAGGCACAGGTGGATAAATGCCAGCGCAATATAAATGGGCGAAAACAGGTTGAGTACGGGCACGAACTGCAACAATCCAACGGCCGTCCCCAGCAGATAAAGTTTTACCGTGCAACGTTCGATGACAAGTGCAAATTCTTCCTTGCTCGCATGCTCGGCCAGCGCATCGTAGCGAAACAGGCGTTGGTTCAGATAAGCCATCAGCAGCAGCGGCAACAACAACGCGAACGGGGAAAACAGCCACAAAGGCAAACTGATAATCCAGCCCACGCAATAAATGGCAATAGCAACTATCGAGTTCGCAACACTACCGGTATTGCTGCCGCCCCGTTTGCGTTCCAGCGCCGGATAGTATTTCTGGGCGACGTGATTGACCATCATCGGCATTGCAAAAATGGCCGTGAGCAACAACGCAGTCACATAGATCGCCGGGAGTAACAGCAACACCAGAATGATGGAGATCAGGTAATGCGATACAACGGCAAAAAAACCCTGTGCCATCCATTGTTCCAGCGGTGTCGCCTGCACCATGCCGGTCATGCCTTCAACCCAGCTTCCCCAAAAAAACATGGCCGCACCCACCCACAACACCATTGCCACCAGCATGGGCCAGATCACCAGAGACAACATTTTTGGATGAAAGAGCGTCTTGAGTGCTTCAACGAGTGCTGAAATGACGTTGTTCATATGATATCGAATTGAGGTAAAAAACCCGGCGAATTGTGTCACAAATGTCACTCAGACATCGCCTGAATACCAGGCAAAATGCAGAATGGAAACCTGATCGACGCTTCTTTTTGGTTTATCTCGACCGACGGCATTCCTCTGGCAAATAACCGTCCTGAATTTCCTCACTCATACAAGTCCAACTCAGGCGGTTGCCGGCATTTACTGCGGGAACAAACAAGAGAGTTTTTGCATCAATCGCAGGAGGGCCATTCATCGTGATCGTGACCACACCAGTCTGTCTGTCAATACCCACCTCCTTGATGGACGGTGGCAACGACGATGCAAAATTTGTCGCCTCCAGGCTGCGCGGAATCGAACTGTATTGCGTATAGTAGTCATCGACGAATTTCTCCGCGGATTTGCCGATGTTCAATGCCTGAGTTGTGTGTGCCTTGATCGTGTAATCCTGGTATGCGGGGATAGCAACGGAGGTCAGAATCCCGATAAAGCCCATGAATGACAATATCAATATGATAAAGATCACTACCTGGCTTGTACCACCTTTCTCGTCGAGTTCTTCCAATTGCACCTGTGTGTAATGCGTCGACGCTCTAACCTCGGCAATAATCTTGTTGCAGTGGGTGTAATAGATCGCATTTGCGTACATTGGGATGAGAATAAAAATGGCCACCAAATACAATAAATAACCCAGAGTACTCACAGCACTGCCCATTAATGCCCCCAGAAACCCAAGCGGAATCATGATGACCCAGGAAAGAAAAAAATAGATCAGGGCGTAAAGCCACATCTTGCGATAAAGCAGCCAGTAAAACGTCACCAGGAAAGCCGGCCAGTGCCATACGGGACTTGTTTTTCCATCGCCATCGAAACGTGCAAACTGACTCAGGTAATAGTCCTGCTTCCTTGAGCCCAGAATAGCTTTGTAATACGCTTCATCGCTCGCAGGAACATCGACTCTCGCCTGAGGCTTTGAAACACCCTGAGCGGGAGTAGGAAATTCATAACCGCAATTAACACAGACTGTTGCATCGTCGTCATTTGAGGTTGCGCATTTAGAACACAGCATTCGTTTCTCCCCAGGTTGAAATCAAACGTGCCCTGTCCTGATTTTACATACTATTCAAGGTCTGCAGCACGTTCGAACGCTTTTTCCGCACCTGCCTGATTGCCAAGCGCGACACGGGCATTGCCGATCACTTTCCAGTTCAGGGCCTGCAGAGAGTGTTCGCGACGGCCAAGGCTGTTCGATTTCTGTGCAAGTGTAATCGCCTGCCCATAATGACCCTGGACAAGGCGCAACTGCGCAAGCTCGTTCCACAGCCAGGCATTGCGCGGTTCGATGCGCAATGCACGCTCCAGCGATGCGCCTGCCGCTTCGCGCCGTCCGGAAGCTGAGTCAACCCGCGCCCTGCCCAGAAGTGCGACAACAGCCGGATTGCCCGAGATTTCCGTCGCTGGTGCTGGCTCAATAGTGATGGCTTCACCGGGTTGCCGGGGTATCGCTTCAGGTTGTGAAGGCACGCCGGCACATCCGGCCAGTAATAGCAGCCATACGGCAATAACAAATATGCAAAATCGATTTATCAATTGAATATCCTCTGTAACCAGCTTTTCTTTTCTTTTTTAACCCCGGAGCCGGGGTCATGATCATCACCATTCTGTGTATCCACAGATGCAAATGCGCAAGCCGCTATATCGGTCGGCTCCGATCCCTTGATGAATGGCAGTAATACACCTGCTTTGCAGTTATCGTTATAACGCACGCCGCTGACCGGGTCTACATTAATCATTTCGATGTCTTCCGGCACAACAGGCTGCAATGGTTCGGGCTGTATGTTCTTCATCATCTCGCCCCATACAGTCAAGGCACCCGAGGAACCGGTCAACCCGGAAGGCTGGTTGTCATCACGGCCGACCCACACCACCGCAACGCGATCACCGGTATATCCGGCAAACCAGCTGTCCCGCAGATCATCGGTAGTACCGGTCTTGCCGGCCACATTCAATTCGGCAGGCAGCCAGTATTTCAGGGATTGTGCAGTTCCCTCGCGCACCACGCCCTGCAGGGCCGTAGTCAGCAGATAGACTGGCGCAGCAGGCGCAACAGGTTCGACGGCAAGCGGATAACGTTGCAGCGGCTTACCATCGACCGTAACGATCTCACGGATGGCGCGCAAAGGTGTACGAAAGCCACCGTCGGCAAAAGTCTGGTAAAGCTGCGCCACCTCGATCGGGGACAACTCAAAAGCACCGATCAGCGACGAAGCAAAAGGCGGTGGCCGACGCTCAATGCCATAGAGAGGAAGTTTGTCGAGGATACCTTCAACACCGAGTTCAATACCCAGCCGCGCGGTTGCCACATTATAGGAATGCGCCAGTGCAGTGCGAAGCTGAACCTGCCCATGAAACTCGTGATCATAGTTCTGCGGCTTCCAGTCAGTCGTGCCGGGCTGGCTCCACACCAGCGGGCCGTCATCCAGCGGCATAATGAGCGTATAGCGGCCTGGATCTTCAAGCGCAGTCAGATACACGATCGGTTTGGCCAGTGAGCCGATCGGACGCTGCGCATCAACCGCACGGTTAAATCCGGCATAGCGCGCCTCGCGCCCACCCACCAGAGCGAGTATCTCGCCTTGCTGGGTGCTGCTGACCACCACTGCGCCTTCCAGCATATTGGCAGTCATTTTGCGTGCTTTTTCAATTGCCGCAAGGCGCTGCGATAAAGCCTTTTCTGCCTGATGCTGGATGCGCGGGTCTAGCGTGGTAAAAATCCGCAAGCCTTCGCTGCGCAGATCCTCTTCGCGGTAATCACGCTGAAGCTGACGATGCACAAGTTGCAGAAATGCCGGATAAGGTGAAGTGCCGGTGGGCGGACGAAGTACTACACCGAGCGGTTTCTGGCGGGCATTGACAAACTGCGCCTGCGTGATGACATTCAGTTTCACCATTTCCTGCAACACGACGTTGCGGCGCTTGAGTGCCCGTTCCGGATGTTTGCGCGGATCATAAAAACCCGGCCCTTTAACCATCCCGACCAGGGTGGCAACTTCTTGCAATTCCAGCCGGTCGAGCGGACGATCAAAATAATAATAACTGGCCAGACCAAAGCCGTGAATGGCGCGGCTGCCGTCCTGCCCCAGAAAAACTTCATTAAGGTAGGTTTCGAGAATCTCATCCTTGTCGTAATGCATCTCAAGCAGCAAGGCCATCAACACTTCGGTTCCCTTGCGCGTCAGCGTGCGCTCGGAAGTCAGGAAGAAATTCTTCACGAGTTGCTGGGTCAGCGTGCTTCCCCCTTCAATACGCTGCCCGCTGAGCGTCTTGTACAGCGCACGCGCAATACCCCGTGGATCGATCCCCCAGTGTGAATAGAATTTCCGGTCTTCGGTCGAAATCAGTGCTTCGATGAGCTGCTTCGGAACCTGGTTGAGTTTCAATAACGCCCGGTCTTCGTTATGACCGGGATAGATACCGCCTATCAGGGGCGGATCGAGACGCAATATGGGCAGATCAGCATCAGTGCTGCCGCGCTGCTGCAGCACTGACACCATGCCGTCGGCAAATTCGATGCGCAAATGCTGTGCAGCTTGCAAACCATCCGCAAACACAAAGTCCCTGGTCGTAAATTCAAGTCCGTTCAAAGTATATTTATAGGTCGCCGCTTCTTCCGGTTCAGGACTTTCGTGATAACCGAGCGACTTCAACTCCCCCGCCATTTGCCCGGCTGTCAGTTTCAATCCCGGATACACCTCGAGCGCCCGGCCGTAAACGCGGGCCGGCAACGCAAATTTGCGCCCTTCAAAAGCCTCGCGGATGGTAATGTCAAGATAGAGTATGTAGCCGGACAGCCCCAGCAAAAAAAGCAGTACAATCAGGCGCAATGCCCTGGCATGCGATCTGAAGAAGTTGGAATTAAGGGGAAATCTGTTCCAGGAAAAAGAAGGGAAAGAGGGTAACTTCATTAAATTATTACCTGCATATTGGCGATAGTCGGTTCATTGTATATGTGCTTCAGGCAAAACGTCGAGACACATATTCAGACAGTAATATTTGCATGGTTAAACCTTTCTGAATCTGTCAACTTCCTGCAAAGCTGCTTCAATATAAATTTAGAAAAAATGTCCCGTTACGAGTCCATCAACTCAATATTAGTTCAACCAGTCCCGATAATTTCAGATGGGATATCAGAAACCCGTATATTTTCGCCCCGCATCATGTGAAAATTATAAAGGGATACTTAAGCAAGGGACCAATCCGTGGATAACCTCATCGAAGTCAACGACCTGCATTTTTCATATGGTCCGCTCAAGGTCCTCAAGGGCATCAACCTCACTGTCCCGCAAGGGAAGGTGGTCGGCATCATGGGACCCAGCGGATGCGGAAAATCCACATTGTTGCGCCACTTCGGCGGACAGTTGCGTCCGCTGCAGGGCAGCGTGAAATTCATGGGGCAGGTTGTCCATCAGCTCAGCAACGACGAGTTGTACCAAATGCGCCTGAAGATGGGCATGATGTTCCAGGTCAGCGGCCTGTTCACCGACTTGTCGGTTTTTGAAAACCTGGCTTTCCCCTTGCGCGAAAACACCGATCTGCCGGAAGAAATCATCCGCGATCTGGTGCTGATGAAACTGCATGCAGTCGGGTTGCGCAATGCCAGGGACTTGATGCCGGGCGATCTGTCGGGCGGCATGGAACGCCGCGTGGCATTGGCGAGGGCCATCGCAACCGACCCCCCGCTGATCATTTACGACGAGCCTTTTGCGGGACTCGATCCGATTTCGCTCAACACCATCGCCAACCTGATACGCACGCTGAACAAGGCGCTCGGCACAACTTCCATCGTCGTAACCTATGATCTGATGGCCTCGCTCAAGGTCGTCGATTACCTGTATTTCATTCACAACGGCGTCGTGGCTGCGCAAGGTACCGTTGAAGAAATGCGCAACTCACAGGACCCCTTCGTCCACCAGTTCCTGAATGCGGAACCGGACGGACCGATCGCCTTCCAGTTCCCCAGTAAACCCTACGCGGAAGATCTGAACATCAGTGCATGATGGGTTGAATCCGGCAGATGGTTCACCCCTTTGATTTTCTTTCCTCGGCTATTCCGGACAACGCTTCATGCGCATACCAGAGATAGGCGACAGCAAACATGATGCGCTGGATAAGCCCAGGAATGGACGGCAACATGATCCCCATCGGCGTCGATACCGTTGCAACGGCAAGGGCGGCGATATCGAATAATTTATTCAGCTGTTCGCCTCTTTTACGTTGCAGGAAACGAAACAGGACACCAAAGGAAAAAGCAAAGCCCATGCCGGTAGCGGTAAGCGAATGCAGAAAGTCCTCGAAGGCATCAAAAGGAACTCCCTCTATCCATGGTTTATGCGAGAAAGCGGCGGTACCGATCATGGAAAGCGCAAATACCATGTGCATCCAGTACACGCTGCGCGCCCAGACAGATCGCAGGAAAACCGCAAGCCAGAGCACAGCACATCCATAAAGCAGAAAACTGAAGCGCGCGATCCATGCAGCCTCCATCCCCTGCGCCGCCGACTCGCTGATCGAATGTTTCAGCCAGATGTAACCATCCGGCATGGCCATCGTGCCTGCAATGACACAAAAGGCAGAGGCCAACAGCAACAGAATGATGGCGTATGCAGTAAAGCGCGGACGCGGCTTACCCAGTGGATCGAGCAATTTATGAAAAAAAACCATGCTTATCCCCTCAATCAGAAATTCGTCCGATATTCGATACTGACCGAATCCGCATACAGACCGAATTCGCTCTGAATCACTGCCCCCTGCGGCCTGGCGCCCATTGCATGCGTAACATTGACTGCGAACTCGGATTCGTCCGAAAGCGAATAGCGTGTATAGAGCGCGACCAGTGACGACCGGTCGACCCAGTTGTAGATCACGGCCGCATCGCCGGCGAGCAGCGGCGTGAATTCATAACTAGTGCCCACAGCGCTGTAACGTCTGGACAGATACCCTCCATTACTGGAAGCGGCAAGATTATAGGCAGCCACGGAAGTAGCGCCACTCCCGTGATAAAACTGTTCGAACCTGATGATCAGGGTATTTTCAAAACGATGATCCAGACCCAGCGCAATCTCCGTCGTGGCACTCAACGCTGGAGAATCGGGCCACACCCTATGACCTTCACAACTTACACCCAGCCATTCAAACAGTTCCCCCTGAAGATCGCCACCGAACACTCTGTCTTTCCTCACCGTCCCGGACAGCAGGGCATATTCAAAATCACCCGCGACCATCGAGCCGCGCACAAGATAAGCGTTTCTGGCACTGTCCGGGGTATTACTCCAGCCGTTATCGCTCTGTGCGCTGCTGCTGTAGCCCAGTACCGCAAGCAGTGTCACCTGGGACAAACCGGTCGATTGAATGTCGGCGCGAAACGCATCAACGCCCGGCTTGAAAGTGCGAAAAAAGGTCTGGGCTGCAAACGGGGCAAAAAAATCATTGGGAGTGAAGTAAGAAGTTGCTGCAAGATTGACCGGCTGGCGCCCCACTTTCAGATTCAGACGTTCTGTTGACAGTTGAACATTCAACCTGTCGAGAATCAGGTGTGACCGTTTATTGTCGAAACTCCAGTCCAGCAGATCACTGCGCTCCACCCCGGCCAGCGTGGCAAAACGCGTACCGCCAGTCTGCAATTCAAGCGGTACATAATTTTGCTCCGCATGCATTTCGAATGAAAATCGATCCTGAGAGGCATCCAGCATCAGCCTGCCGGACAGCGCCGCGGCTGATATGTCTTTGCGATCATAGAACTGATTGTTATCAGGATTACGCAAAGTCACTGCCATGCCCCGAAAAAAGCCGCGCAATTCCATAGCGCGCCCTTCTTCCTGCCATGTATAGAATGCACAGACTGGCTGTGCAACAACAAGCAGCAACAATGGCAGCAGTCGCAGAAACTTACTGGCGCCTTTCATCCGCTTCGATTTTGCCGTCATGCACCCGAATAATGCGTCTGCCCCGGTCTATCACATGCTGATCGTGGCTGGAAAAGAGAAAGGTGATGCCTTGCTCCTGATTCAACTGCTGCATCAGATCAAGCAGCGACTTTGCCGTATGCGAATCGACGTTGGCTGTTGGCTCATCGGCCAGCACGATCGCAGGATTGGTAACAATCGCCCGTGCGATGGCCACGCGCTGCTGCTGACCACCGGACATCTCGTCTGGGCGGCGATGTTCAAGCCCTTCAAGCCCGACCGCCTTCAGTATCTGCATGACACGCTCATGACATTCCTTCTCTTTCACGCCCTGCAGATTCAGGACAAACTCTGCGTTTTCATAAGCCGTCATCACGGGAATCAGGTTGTAAGCCTGAAACACGAAGCCGATCCGGTTTTTGCGAACTTGAGACAATTCGGTATTACTCAGTGTCGACAGATCGATGCCATCCACCCACAGCTTGCCGGAGGTCGGCACATCCAGCCCGCCGATCATGTTGAGGATACTGGTCTTGCCGGAACCGGATGGCCCGCAAAGCACGGCAAAATCGCCACTCTCAATTTCCAGCGAGACATCGTTGACCGCATGCACATCCACTTTGCCCTGCCGGTAGGTTTTGACGACATTGCGCATGCGGACAATTTGTTTCACCTCACTTGACGAATTTCCGCTCATCTCCGACCTCATATCGTTTTCAGACTTTCCACAGGAGGAACCCGGCCTGCCTGCCATGCCGGATACATACCGGCCAGTAGTGCCAGCAGGAACACGCTGCCCAGGATCGCCTCGATACTTTCCTTGAACAGTCGCGCCTTGAACACCGGATCAACCAGTACGCCACCGTAACTGAAATCGTTACCATAAGCGCCGGATAAATCAATGCCCGTGTTATACAAAAAATAATACCACGGCGCCGTGATGACGACGCCCAGCAACAGACCGACAATGGCCAGCCAGAACGACTCCACCATAACCAGTTTAAACAGCGTTCCGGGTGACATGCCGACCGCCATCATCACGCCGAACTCGCGCTTGCGCTCCAGCACGCTCATCAACATGGTATTGAGTATGCCCACCGCGATCAGCAAGCCGACAAGAAACTGGCTGATGTAATTTCCTGCTTTATCAAAAGCGATTACACCGGCCAGATCGGGCTGCGACTGTTTCCAGGTCAGGACGGCAACATTACCTGCCTCCGGCAAGGCGGCAATCTCGTCGCGCATCGCTTCAGCGTAACGCTGGTCCTTGATCACCACGGCGATCAGGGTGGCTTCGTCTGGCGCATAACTCAATGTCTTCTGCACACTGCCCATCGGCAGCAACGCCATGAGCCCATCGACCATATCGATACCGGTGCTGAAAATACCGGTGATCCGGGCAATATCGCTGACGATCTCGCCGTGGGCATCAGTCGTGGTATAGACGATCTTTTTACCGATTTCCACATGTAGCTTCTCGGCAAGTTTGCTGCCGATGACAATTCCCCGCCCCGACTTGTCCGCGAAAAGCGATCCCGCCACGAGCGAGCGAAGCAGCAGATTGTTGTCCGGCGTCTCAAAAGCCGGATCGACCGCAATGAATGCACCACCAACGCTTTTGCGCGCACTGGCAAACATCGCCTGCCCGGTGATGCGCACCGTCGCTCCTGAAACACCCGGCAATGCCGCGATCCGCTGGCGCAGTTTTTCTGTTCCTGTCAGCCGTTTATCCAGCGTCGGTTTGAGATGGTAGCCGACCGGTTCCACCGTGACATGGCCCATGCCCATGCTCGCCCCCATGTCGATCATATTCGTATAGGTGTAATCGCCCGAGCCGGTGAAGGTCACAGCCAGCATGACACCGAATCCAATGGAGAATGCCGTGATCAGCGTGCGCCGCTTTCTGCGCCAGATATTTCGCCATGCCAGACTGTTCAGATTCATAAGTGACTCACACTCATCGGAAATAAATTGCCTTGACCGGACTCAGCAGTGCTGCTTTAGCCGCCGGATAGATCACGGCAATCAACGCCATGAGCAGCAGGAAAACCACCGGGTAGATCAACGCATCGGGAGTGACAAAGCCATACCAGACAGGATCGAACGCAATGCCGCCATAAGTGATGGAGCCGGCAAGGGTGGACATGTCGATACCGTGGTGATGATAGTAGTCGGATATCCACCAGCCGCTGGCCAGGCCAACAATGGCAGCCAGCAAGGCCATCACAAAGGTTTCGGCAAACACCAGCCCCACCAGTTGCCAGGGTGAAACACCCAGCGCTTTCATGATGCCAAACTCGTGGATGCGTTCGAACACATTCATCAGCATCGCATTCAGCACGACCGTTGCCACGGCAATATAAAAAATCACCAGCATGACCAGGGTTTGCGCATCGGCGGTTTCTACCATGCGGGCAACCACCGGCATCAACTGTTTCCAGTTCTTCACCTCCAATCCCGGCGCCAGGGCCGCGACCTTTGCTGTTTCAACTTCAAGGTCTGTTGTCCGGTCTGTACGAAGGACAATGATCTCATGCGCCCCTTCCGGAATGTCCATCAGGTCTCTGAGCGTCTGCATCGGCATGAACACCCCCATTCTGTCGATACCGTCCGATACCGACTTGAGAATACCGCGCACCCTGAACAACTCATCGGCCATGTAACCATCCGCACTTTGGCCGACAAACACCAACTCATCGCCAATCTCTACGCCAAGCGTGCCTGCCAGTTTTTTTCCCAGCACCACGCCCTTGGCATCGCCTTCATCGAGCCATTGTCCGCTGCTCACATGTTTATAGAGCTGGGTGACCTGCATCTCCTGCTTGAGATCGATGCCGCGTAACTGCACCCCGCTTGAAGCCAGATTGGCAGCCAGCAGCCCGTAAGCGTAAACACGGCGTGCTGCCCTGAATCCCTGTTTCTCGATTTTGGCAACCAGCTGCCGGGCATTTTCGATACGGGTATAAAGATCGGGATCGTCCCGATAGCCGGGCGCATGAATCTGGATATCGCCCATGTTCATGGAGACCACGCTGCGCTCGCTGCCCTGTACCAGCCCCTCCATCAGCGAAGCAAAGAAAATCATGATGAAACAGGCAAAAGCCATTGCCAGCATCGTTGCCAGCGAACGATTCCAGTTCCTGCGCACATTTCTCGATGCCAGCGTAAGAATTTTCATCTGCGGCGTTTCAGGCTTGATTTGGAAAACATGGCGTCGCTGACCGGAATATTCAGTTCAAGCTTTTCATAGATGAATTCGGTGTACTCGCCGGGTTTGTCGGCAGGTACGACTCGAAACACTGACGGGCGTTTGCGACCCGCCAGTTGCTTCATATCGCTGAAGGTAAATGTGCGCGCCAGTTTCATATCTTCATCGTAATAGCGCTCCAGCAACGGCGTGTAATCATCGGCCATGATGGTCAGCAACAGTTTGCCCCACACCACGGGCGCATCCGGCTTGGGTATCAGCGTGAATTCGATAATATTGCGGCCATCCCGCATTCCCTCAAAACTGATCTTGGCATTGTAGTCATCTTCCAGCCGTGCTTCTTTCACCAGATCGTCGTTGGTGAGGTGACTACCCATCCACGAGCCCATCATCATGCCGCTGCTCAGGCGGATCGTACGATCCGTCCTGGGCAGATAGGTATAAATATGGTTACCTGATTTCAGCGTCATCGTGCCCTTTTCGCGCAACGGCTCCAGCACGCGAAACAGCGTCTTCTCCTTACCTTTTGACCATCCTTCCATCCGCATCGTGCGTGTATAGTGCTTGGTCTTCACTCGCATGGTTACCACGGCAAAGGAAGATGAACCACGCCACAAATCATCAACTGTATTCAGGATATGCGAAGTACGATCCCTGGCATCAGCCGCTCCAGCCATTGCAACAAAGCCAGCCAGCAACAATGCCAACAGAAAAGATAATGTTTTCATGTTCTAAAGTGTATACAAGGATTGAAAACGGTTGCGTCGAGAGCCTCGACATACACAGGCCCGACGGAATGGATACTATATTCTTGTCGGACAAATAACTCAAATCACCGCGCGTAATCCGATATCACACGCAGATAGCGTCATTCCTTCACACAATTCCGTCCGCTCTCCTTGGCCCTGTACAGTGCCTGATCGACCCGAAGCAGCCAGTCGTCGATGGACTCGTTGCTCCTGATCTGTGCAACGCCGAATGATGCAGTAACAAACAACTCCACGGGCTGCTTGAGAAGAGGGGTGGACGTCAATTCACTGCGGATGCGCTGTGCGACCTGTACTGCCGCAGAAAGATAAGTCATCGGCAAGACCAGCAGAAACTCTTCGCCGCCATAACGGCCAATATAATCTCCCTTTCGCAACATCCCTTCCACCATTCGACTGAAAGCAATAAGGACGTCATCCCCTACTGCGTGCCCGTACCCGTCATTGACCTGCTTGAAGAAATCGATATCGACCAGAATGATGCTGCATACACTGCCATATCGCTGGAACGATTTGAACTGGATCTCCAGTTGGTCGACGATAAAGTGCCGGTTATACAAACCGGTCAACTTGTCATGTATCGCCATACTACTGAGTTCCTGGTTCAGTTCATCCAGTTGCTGGTTGCGTTGCTCAAGCTGCTTCGAGATTTTCTGGATCAGCAAAAACCTGCGCTCACCCTCAACGAACTCCCGATTGGAAACCCATCCGAATATCAGCAAAGCCACCAACAGCGTGATAATACTGACTATATAGATGATACTCTGCGCATGATCCAGCCAGATAAAATGAGTGATCGGAAGAAACAGCGCACCGCCAATGAACACGACAAACGTCTGAAACGAAGGCGCAAGATTGATGATGCTGATGCAGGTCACGGCGATGATCACCATCAATATCACCATGTCGTTGAACAGACCGGCTTCCCCAGGGGAATTGAAAAAGAATGTTGCCGCACCCCATGACGTTCCCTGCAAGCCGGCAACAACAAGCTGCCATTTATACCAGAAGCGTAACTTCTCAGTGGATGGTGGATGCCGCAGTAATCGTCCCGTATTCCAGAACGTGAATGCATAAGGCAAGGAATTCAGGGCAACCCATCCGGCAAGCAGAAACAGACTCACGGAATCTTTTTCATACCAGGCCAGAAACAGTGTTCCCAGCGGCGCCACCAACGCCGCAAAATGCTGACGCTCAAATAAAGTCCGCACGCAAAGCGCATCAATAGCAGCCTGATCATCTTTTGTCGCGGACTGAATCTCTGTCGTCTCGGCCATTATTGCCTCAAGCTATAACAGGTAAGTTCAATCTAAAGCTGCTCCCGGCATTTGGCAAGTGAAAACTGCCGGATTGAGACAGATTTATGCCATGCCATTAGGGACTTAGTGACATGCAAACTGCAGACGAACCGTGATTGAGACTGGAACTGAAAAAACTACAACTCGCTACCGTGGACAACAATCGGCAAACACGAAACCGTCGCGCGCCACGATTTCGCCCATCTCGATTTCAAGCGGCTGGGTAAACATCGGCCCATCGAACACAAAAGTGTGGAACTCACCATTCTCGCCACAGGGATCGATGCCGGGTGGCATATTTTCCAGCAGTGTGAGCGTCAATTCGCGCCCGGCAAATTCTGCTGGCAACACCCGTGGATCGACGCAAGTAAGACAGGCACGTAGCCCCTTCGCCAGCATCTCTTCCAGCAACGCCCGCGTCGGCTTCTCCCATAACGGAAACACCAGCTCGATACCTGTGCCCTGCATACGTTCCTCGCGATAACGGCGCACATCCTGCAGATACAGATCGCCAAATGCCATGCACTGCACCCCTTCCTCGCGGGCGCGCGCAACAAAATCCGACATCGCAGTGGCATATTGTTCGTCGGAACAGGGATACGGTATCTCGATCATATACAGGGGTAAAGCAGCCGCCTGCGCCTGCTGTTGCAACAACTCGACACGCACCGCATGCATGGCGACGCGGTCAAATGTGGTGTTGACGGTTGTAAACAGCCCGGTCACTTCATATTCGCCGGACTGTCGCAATACATGCAGCGTCCACGCGCTGTCTTTACCGCTGCTCCAGCTTAGCCATGTTTTTTTCTTATACATGTAAAATTCCTCAGGCTGCTAACGCGTTTTCTTCACGCGCTCGCCTGTATGGTCCAGGCATTTTTCGATCTCGGACTTGTCGATCTTCTCTCCGCGCCTGGACTTGAGATGCAACCGGATTCCTTCCTCATTCTGTTCGATTTCCAGCGAATCCAGTTTTTTGTATTCATCTGTCGGGCAAGAGCAGCGCCCCTCCTGACATTCCCGGAATGCTTCCAGCAATTCATCCTTCCTGCCTTTCACATCTGTGACAGAAATACCGATGCCGTTTTCTTTTTCATCAATTTTGTATTTCATGATTTCACCTTTGAAAGAACGAAGCCATCAGAAACGCCTGATGCAAGGCAGGTATTTTACAGTCAGTCGCAATCCCCGCCGCCATCACAACCTCCCCAATCACCACCGTCGAAACCACCCCCGGCGCCTCCGCCGCCACCGGTATCACCAATGCTTGTCCTGAAGCCGTCAACCTTCGCCTTGTTCTTTTCAAACTCCGCGTCAATATCCTCTACCTGCTTTGCCGAATACAGCAGCTCATCCGGAAGCAGCGCATTGCATTTCTCGCAGTTTTTCACTCGACGATTGAAAACCGGAAAATTGCAGCTGGGACATACATATTTCATGATATGAGCATATCCTGTTGTTGATCCGGCAAACTCATTGCCTGATTTGTCGGAAATTATTCAAGAACATGGACTCATGCTACCAGTTTTTCCTGTTGTTGCGCGATGAGCCGCTCGTCTATACTCGCACTCTGGCGGCCGCCCATCCCATTTGATCGAAATCGTCCGGAATCGTCATTCTGCCGGATGAACTCAAGAAACTTTTCGCGGATGCGCTGCAAACAAAAAATACCGGGAGAGCATGATGCAAACACAGGGACAATTCCGCTGGTGGCAAAAAGGCGATCTGGATGGATTCTTCGGCCTGTTCGTGGATAATCTCATCCAGCTCATCCTCATTGTTGTGCTGTGCGGCGCGATACTGCAAATGCCGGGAGAGATGATTTATGGACGCATCCTGCCGGGTGTGGCAGTAAGCCTGCTGCTGGGCAATATCTTCTATGCCTTCCAGGCGCGCGAACTGTGCCGCCGTTCCGGACAGCAACAAGTCACGGCACTGCCCTATGGCGTCAACACGGTTTCGCTGTTTGCCTACATCCTGTTCGTCATGAAACCGGTGCTCGATCAGACCCACGATGTCGAACTGGCCTGGCAGGTCGGACTGGCCGCCTGCCTGGGTTCCGGCCTGATTGAGCTCGGCGGCGCGTTTGTCGCCGGCCGCGTGAAAAAAATCACGCCGCGTGCTGCGTTGCTGGCCACACTGGCGGGCATTGCCATCACCTTCATCTCCATGGATTTCTGCTTCCGCATCTTTGCCGATCCGCTGGTTGGCTTCATCCCGCTGGCCTTCATCCTGATCCAGTACATCGGCCGCATCATATTGCCTGCGGGCGTCCCTGCGGGACTGGTAGCCGTCGTCAGCGGCAGTGCGCTAGCCTGGGGCATGGGCAGAATGGACCCTGCCGCCCTTGCGCATGCGATGCAACTCCAGGTGCAAATTCCCCACTTATTCATCACCGACCTGCTGGGCGCGACCTTCTCCACCTACATGATCACCTTCCTGCCTGTGATCATACCCATGGGCCTGTTCAATCTGCTCGGTTCCATGCAGAACCTGGAAAGCGCGGAAGCGGCAGGCGACGTATACCCGGTAAAAAGTTCACTCGCCGTCAACGGTGCCGGCACCATGGTGGCGGCCTGTTTCGGCAGTGTATTTCCGACCACCATCTATATCGGCCATCCGGGCTGGAAAAAAATGGGCGCCGGTGCGGGATACTCCATTGCCAACGGCATCGCCATCACACTGCTGTGCCTGCTGGGTTTGGTCGGTTTCGTTTCCGCCTTGATCCCGGTGGAGGCCGGGGCAGCCATCCTGCTGTGGATAGGCGTCACCATCGCATCGCAGGCATTCCAGGCCACGCCTCGCGAACATGCGCCTGCAGTGGTAATCGGTTTCTTCCCGGCACTGGCAGCATGGGGACTATTGATGCTGGAAAGCGCCTTGCGCGCAGCCGGCACCAGCGTGGAGGCCGTAGGCATGAAAGCATTGTCCATGCAGTTACCCATCGCCGGGATGATCTCGCTCGAACGCGGCTTCATCTTCACCTCCATGATCCTAGCCGCAATGACCGTATGCCTGATCGAACGTAAATATCGCGCAGCGGCAATATGGGCCGCAGTCGCGGCAGCGGTCAGCGCGACCGGGCTGATGCATGGTTATGAGATCGCCAACGGCGCCATCATCAACGCCTATGGCCCGTCTCACACCTGGCCGTTCGTGCTGGGATACTGCGGCATCGCCGCCGTGTTTATTGTGCTTGGATTGCGGGAAGGAAAAACTGCGCATCAATCAGCGCAGCAGGCGTGAAGTTAACAGCAAAAAAGAAATTAATATAAACCTGATAATTCCATTCGATCACATACGGGCATCTGCCCTGCGCAAACGATCCGCAACCACCTGCATGACATGCTGCGCAAATCCGGGGGTACGCAAAACATGATGATCGAATTGAGTACGGTCGACCGGCAGGAATTTACAGTCGCTCCTCGCCAGCACTGTAGCCGAACGGATACCTTCATCGATCATCCCCATCTCGCCAACAATTGTCCCTGCTTCCGCGTATTCAACCACCTTGCGGTTAACGCGAATCTCGGCCGTGCCGGACATGAGGATATACATCAAATTGCCCGGATCGCCCTCCTTGAACAAAGTCTGGCCTGCAGCAACTGACTCCAGATTGGTCTCGTGACCAAACAACGCTATCAAATTCATACCCTGCTCCTCATGCATCTTAATAATGTAGACGGGAAAATGCCTTGAAAGAAATATTCGAGCACGACCCGTTCAATTCATCGCTTTCCATTGTCGCAGCAAACATTAGCTCAATGCCAGCCCACCGGCAACCACGACAGACAACACCAGCGTAAATACAAACCAGGTCAGGCAACGATCAAACAGCAGGCGGCGCAACACACCAGGCATCCTGGGCGCACGTGCCAGACGTTTCCGGTCGCGCGGACTGGGAGATTGCAAACGGCTCAGCGCTTCCGCCGAATCGAAACGGCGTGACAGGGGCATGCGGTTGCTGGTATCCACATCGACAGAAATGCGACGCATGGTGGATGAACCGTCGAACTGTTGCGGTTTGAGCGCCACTGTTTTGTCGTTTACATCTTCCGGCGCGGCCTTCTTGGCAGCTTTTGCTCCACTCTGATTAGCCATCGCAGTTGCCGAAATTTCCTGCAGGCAAATGCGTAGATCATCCACCATCTCCCATGCGGTGCCGTAGCGATCCTTGGGTTTCTTGGCCAGCGCACGCATCACCACCAGATCAAGCAAGGCACTGACTTCCGGTTTGATCCGGCTCGGCGGCGGCGGCGTGAATGTCGCCACGTTATGAAACACCTGGGTCACACTGTCACCATGAAACAGCCTGCCGCCAGTCAGCATTTCATACAGCACGATGCCGAGCGAAAAAATATCGGTACGATGGTCTATGGCTCCGCCGCTGCTTTGCTCGGGCGACATGTACTTGGGTGTACCCAGGCGCGTGCCAAGCTGGGTTTTCAGCTCGGAAACCTTCAGGCGCGCAATGCCAAAATCCATGATCTTCACCCGTCCGTGCGGCAGCAACGTAATATTGCCCGGCTTGATATCGCGATGGATCACACCGTTTTCATGCGCAAACGCCAGACCTTCTGCCACCTGCTCGGCAATCGAAACAGCCATCTGCAGCGGAATAGGCCCTTTCTTCATGCGTTCGGCAAGTTCCAGGCCGTTGAGCAACTCCATCGCCATGTAGGCCAGCGAACCCTCTTCACCGAAATCGTAAATGGTAATCAGCGCCGGGTGGTTCAGACGCCCGGCGGCTTTTGCTTCCTGGAAAAAGCGCGAATGAAATTCTTCACGCTCCTGCACGTCTTCACCCAGCATAATGGTTTTGAGCGCCACTGTGCGATCGAGCACCGGGTCATGCGCCTTGTAGACCACACCCATTGCACCGCGACCAAGTTCGCCGACAATACGATAACGTCCCAATTGTTTGAGTTTAGGGCTTGCCACGGAAAGACCTCGCTGGGTGCTTGAAAACAGTCGATACCCATTGATCAAATTCATCCGCCAGAGGCCGTGGCCGATCCGGCACCCACAGGCGAATCGACATGGCAATGGCCAGCAATACGCAGGTCATCACAACTGCAGTCAACATGAAATTGCGCCGGCGTCGGCGCATTGCCGTGCGATCCAGGCCATATGTCTCATAAGTGCGCAACCCGGCATCGCTCAGGCTGACGGACGGCACCAGCGCACTTTCCATACCGGGCGACATATACGCCAGCGCGGTACGGAAGTTTTGCGTAGCCAGCAAACCGGTCTCCGTCGCAGAGGCCGCCAGCACCGAGGCCGTCGCCATACCATCGCCCGCAATATCTTCGCCCATTTCGCCTTTCAATACTTCAACCGGTCCATGATCGATACCGATGCACAAACCAAGGCCGCCATCATGGGCATACAGCGCGCGCTCGGCAAAAGCCAACGCAGCAGGGGCATTGTCCAGCACAGCCACCGCCGCACTGCCATTGCATGACAGCACCAGGCGCGAACGTGCCGGAATATCCGGCAACAACAGCGCCAGCACAGTATCCAGCTGGGCGCTCAGGCGTGCCTGCTCTGCCACTGGACGGCGCGAATAATCGCATATGCGCAACAGCACTACGCTGCATTGAACTGGAAAACCATCTGTCTCGGTCATGTTTAAGGAGATTGGCGCATGAAGATAAGTAAATTATTATTGGCGCGAATTTTAGTTGCTTATGGTGGCAAATAAAAGATGAATATTCCAGTTACGATAACCCTGTTTTTACATCTGGCATCAAAAACACAGTTTGCAGGCCTGCCCCCCATAACTACTGACGCAGCGGTCGCTATGCAATAATCCTGTAATCAGGCCAAATCTGCTACAACAAGGCACATACGCACAAATATCAACGACAATAAGAGGACAAAATGAATAGTACAGACCAGCCGAATGCCGGCATCCCGAATCCGAAGGAACAGGTCATCCCGTCCGGTTCGAATCTGTTCAAATCGTTATTCCTGGTATTCATGTTGCTGGGTACATTCTATGTGATGCAACAGATCGCCGTGCAGGTCGATAACATCTGGATCAAGTATGGCGTCATCGCACTGGCAGCGGTCTGGAATGCCATGCTGCTGATCGCCATGGGCGTGCTGTCGCATGATGCCGTACACGGAGTGTTGTTCCGTTCCCGCTTCTGGAACGAACTCTGGGGCGGGCTGCTGGCCGCCATCGTACTCATCCCGCTGGAAGCGAACCGTCAATTCCATATGGAACATCATCGCTACTCCCATCAACCCGGCCTCGACCCGGAAAACCCGATGCATCAAACCTCATTCCTGTTCGCCGTAGTGTTGGGTCCATTCATCGCACTTTTCGCCCAATACCAGGTTCTGGTAAGCATTTTGTTGCGCGGCGGTATCGTGAAGGTGCTGAAAGACATTTTCTTTGTCGGCGCTGCACTGTCGATGTATTTCGTGCTGCTGCCCGCACTCGGCATATCGTTGATGAATACCTGGGTACCCACACTACTGGCACTGCCCTTCGTGTTCAGTGTGCGTGCACTTGCCGATCACTATGGCATCCCGCCCGTGGTACCCGTCGGCAATGCAAAGGAAGAATCCGAAGAAGAAGTGGAAAATGGTACACAGGCCCGCCAGCAAGTCAGCGGCTGGGTCGTGCTGACCCCACAATGGCTGCAGTGGCTATGGAGCCACGTCAACTATCATGAGGTGCATCACAAGTATCCCTACCTGTCGCACAAATACCTGCCGCAGGCTTTCGAGGCATCGCGCAATCAGTACCCCTACCTCGTCGTGGACGGATACTGGAAATCGCTGTTCAATGTGATGAAGCGTAATTACTACGCTACTCAGGAAGATGTGCGGCCGTTCATGGTAATGCAAAAATCCTGATGACCAAAAACAACCGCTATTGAAGGTACAGTAGTTATTGAAACGCCGCGTCTTTTTCTGCCAGACCATGCGACCTGACCTGAAAAAGCGCGGCGTTCTATATTATTTACGTACTGCTGATTACATTGCTGGTTTTGCTGCAGGCTCAGTTGATTCCACTGCTGGCTCAGCTGGCTTCATTGCAGATTCAGCCGGTTTCATGGCTGCCGGTTCCATCGCTGCCATGGCTGTCTGGCAATCCCATCCCCAGCCGCGTTGCTTCTCTGCGAATTCATCAGCTTTTTCTTCGCAGTAACCTTCAACATTTTGTGCATTCCACAGGTTCTGGACAGAACCATCTTCCTTCGTGTAAGCGACCTGACAAGGCACGGTGGCCCCCTCAACGTCATAAGAGATACTGATTTGTCTTTCCAGATCGCCATGCTTGCAAACATAATCCTTTGCCTGTAGCGGCAAGGATATGAACAGGGCCGACAATGCCACCAACGGTGCTGCTTTCTTTATCGAAATCATAGTACCTCCATAAAGTTAGACCAACGAACTGAATACATCATGCGATGCAGCCGGCCCCTCTGACAGCACAAACCGGGACAGGTTCCATCTATTTCAACCATCAATATTCAGCGGCGAGACTATATATCAAATCGTCCAGGCGCGTGGATTCATGCTGACTCCGTTGGTTTTAATACAACTCGGCTCTATTGACTTACTGCGGCCTCACCTGCGCTTCTGCTTCAAAACCGAACGAACGAACTTCCCGAAGTCCTTGTCCTTTTTCCGTTTATCCACATAAGACATCTCGTTGAATTCGGACTCCGCCTTGAGCTTCAGGTAGTTCTGGAAATGCGCCGAATCCAGCTCGCCGTTTTCGATGGCCGTCCGGATCGCGCATCCCGGCTCGCTGGTATGACTGCAATCGGCAAAACGGCATCCGGATGCAAGCTCCCCGATATCGGCAAAACCGCCATCCAGCCCTTCGCCCGCACTCAGGATGCCCAGTTCACGCATTCCCGGCATGTCGATCAACAACCCGCCATTATCAAGCATGACAAGGTGGCGGCGTGTCGTAGTGTGCCTGCCTTCACCCGTCGCGCTGACCGCCTGTGTCTCCAGTTCCGGCTTGCCGGTCAACCCGTTGATCAGCGTAGTCTTGCCGACACCCGAAGACCCAAGCAGGCAAAAAGTCTTGCCCGGCAGCAGCATCTCCCGCACCTGCTCGACACCTTTTCCCGTTACGTTACTGAGCGTGACGATCCTGGCCGCAATACCTGCGGCGCGAATCCGGGCGAGCATGCGCTCCAGTTCTGCCGTACTGACCATATCCGTCTTAGTCAGCAGCAACACCGGCTCAATATGCCCTTCGTTGACCATCACCAGATAGCGCTCCAGCCTGCGCAGGTTGAAATCGAATTGACACGACTGGACGATGAAGGCCACATCGATGTTCGCCGCGATCATCTGAAAATCGATTTTTTTGCCGGGAGATTTACGCCGCAGAAAAGACCTTCTGGGCACAACATCATGAATGCTCGCAGACATATCTGCATCGTGACACTGCACACACACCCAGTCACCTACGCAAGGCATGTCCTCGGAAGCGGCGGCTGTATAAAGGAACTTGCCCGTCAGTTCAGCCGGTACCTCCCCATGTTCATTGCGAACGACATACCGTCCGCGGTCAACAGCGGTCACCCGGGCCAGGCGCCGGCCGGAACCACACAGATCGCCTGCCAGTTTCTGAAGCTGGCTATCCAGACCAAGTTCGGTCAACTCCATGGCACCTGCCTCTGATTCAAAAAGCACATCGCCCTTGCGGGCGATGTGTGAATACTGTTGCGATACTGACCGCGTCAGCTTTTTTTGGCAGCCGGTTTTTTTCTGGCCGCAGTCTTTTTCCTGGCTGCCGGTTTTTTCGCGGAAGCTGGCTTGTCATTGCTTGCCGCCTTTATATGGATTCCCGCTTTTTCGGCTGCTGCCAGTATTCTGGCACTTGCCTTCCTGGCAGCCTCCTCGAACGAGGCAGCGGCTCTTTTTGCTACCGCTTCCATCTGCTTCTCGGCTTTCAGGGCTGCGGGTTTTACCTTGGCTGCTTCCATCTTGGTTGCAGACATGATTTCGGTTCCTGCTTTCTTCGCGACCGGTTTGATCTCTGCTGTGGCTTTTTTAACGGCTTTCATGATTTCGGCAGTCGCATGCTTCGCCGCCGACATGATATCGACTCCTGCTTTATGGGCTGGCTTCTTCCTGGCTGCGGGCTTCTTTTTGGTTGCCGGCTTCCTGGCTGTTGTTTTCTTTGCTGTCGTCATCATTGTCTCCCTTGTAATGGTAAAGTCGATAAAAACCAGAATTTAAATGCCGTCGCACAAATGTGCATAAATTCGGACATGACGGTTAAGTACATAATGCCACTTTCCAGAACAATTTGCAGCAAACAAACACTTCTTTCCCCGTTTCAAATTCCTGGCAGAATTTACAGACAGGCGGCAAATATCTCGCCCTGCTGCGTAATGATCTGGCGCATCTTCGCATCGTCCGAGGCCATCCGGAAATCGCTGAAATCGAAACCGGGTGCAACATAACATCCCAGCAAGGCATACTCGCCCAAAGGACGCGCAGCCTGCCACACACCCGCCGGGACAACATGAACCGGTGCAGCATCGTTGGTGGAAAAACGGCCAAGCGTCATCGTACTGGCCTGAGAATGGGTCGCATCGAAACACAACAACTCCAATACATCGCCTTCCAGATGGCTCCATATCTCATCGGAAAGCACCTGATGCCAACAACTGTGCTGTCCCGCCGTCAGCAGAAAATAAATCGCCGTCAGCGCGCTGCGCGCGTCACGGGGATCCTCCGGCCGCACCCGGCTTTCGGAACGGAATATTTCCCGATAGAAGCCGCCCTCGGGATGCGGCTGCAGATCAAGATCGGCGATCAGGGACTGGGCTCTGGGATTCATGGGTATCTCTGGCATGTCAGGTTCTCATTGAACGGAATGAATAGCGGAAAACAGCAAATCGAAGACTGTTCCCGCTAGCTGCGCAGCTGTTCTTTCAATTGTTCCTTTAACTGCTGCAAGCTTTGCCGCTCGCTTTGCTGCTTGCTTTGCCGCTCGCTGTAATGCCCGCGCAGATCGGCAATAATCTTGAACACGATCAACATTGCCAATACAGGCGCAGGATCGTGCAACAGCATCACCACCCCGCCGCCGAGAATCAGCACAAATTGCATCACGATGACACGGCTGTATGGCGCCTTCGTCAGGTTTTTCACGCGTGCGCCCTCATACTCTTTCCGCATCAGAAAATTCATCACGAACGAAACACCGTGACTCAACACCAATCCCAGCAAGGCTAGTTGCACTGGCCCAAACACCCGCACCAGTTCATCCAGCGCGTTTGGCTGAATTCCGCTTTGCATACCGCCCAGGAAAAGCTCATAGATGAAAAGGAAATGGATCGCCATGAAACCGCCGAAATGCGCAAGAAAGAATATCCCCGTAAAAATCGCCCACCAGCGGATAAGCACAGCCAT
>JBNLBY010000038.1:0-23825 GCA_050303535.1 Sideroxydans sp.
GGTTGCCCGGCGGCAAGTTACCTTTCTTGTCTTGCCAAGAAAGGTAACCCAAAGAAGGCGCCCCCGGTTTGCCGCCCACTTCGTGGGTTCCCTGCGTTGCTCGACTGGTCAGGCGGCTGCGGAACTCGCGCTACGCGCTCAGACAGTCCTCGCCGACAACCCCTGACCAGCCTGCGCCACTCGGCGGCGCACAGGGGAAGGAAAAGCGAAAGTCATAACCACGTTGTGGGCACTTCGTGCCCACAACGCTTATCAACCAAGATTTTGGATTGCATAGGTTGAGATTTACAATTGAACCCACAAACAATGGCTTCAGGGGACATACAATGAGCAACATCCGATCAATCGACATGATGTTTCTTGATGACATATTCGATATGGGGAGCGGATACGTTCTGAACTTTTCAGACAGAACTTTTGCAGAGTTCTTTGCAACAGAACTTAACATCGACATCAATGATCCTGCCTATGCAAAAAATGGCACCTCAAAGGCAAAACGCTTACGCTGTTTCCTTCAAACAGTCGATAGGCCAACTATTGTTCGAACACTAAAGGTCCTTTGGGAATATCGTGAGGCTTTGCGTATTCGCACAGAGCAAGAAGAAAAAATCAAAAATGCTCAAGGCCTATTTCTTGCACTGATTAACAGGATTGAAGGCCGGACAGAGAGTTCACCTGTTACAGCTCAATCTTCTGTGCCCGCCTTCGACCGACCAAAGCTTGAGCAACTCAAAACTGAGCTTATTTCTCTTGCTGATCTTGAGCCTCAAAAGAGGGGTTACGCCTTCGAAAAGTTTTTAAAACAACTTTTTGATGTTTATGGGCTGGCAGCGCAGGAACCTTTTAGGCTTCGTGGTGAACAGATTGACGGTAGCTTCCAATTTGCAAATGAAATTTACCTCGTAGAAGCCAAATGGCAGGGGCAACCAATCGGCGTGGCCGAATTGCATACCTTTCACGGAAAGATTGAGCAAAAGGCCGCTTGGACGCGCGGATTGTTTGTCAGCAATAGCGGTTTCTCAGATGACGGATTGGCAGCGTTTGGAAGAGGTAAGCGCGTCATCTGCATGGATGGTTTTGATCTTTATGAAACACTGAGCAGAGAAATTCCGCTTAATCATGTTCTGGAGCGCAAGGTACGACGGGCCGCAGAAACAGGCTCGCCTTTTATTAGAGTCCGCGACCTGTTTCCGTAATTAATCTGTCTGGCAGGGTAGGCACGAAGTGCCCACCCTGTGGTTTTAGGTTTTGACTTTCTTCCCCTGTGCGCAGCCGAGTAGCGCAGGCTGGTCAGGGGTAGTCGGCGAGGACTGTCTGAGCGCGTAGCGCGAGTTCCGCAGCCGCCTGACCAGTCGAGCAACGCAGGGACCCCCGAAGGGGCGGCGCACTGGGGTCGCTTTTTCTTTGGCTACTTTCTTTTGGCGAGGCAAAAGAAAGTAGCTTGCTGTCGGGCAACCCCCGACGGTGTTGGTTTTGAATTAAAAGATGCGCGCTGATTCACTACTTGGCGCCATTCACGGTTTGTCGCTCAGACGTCTTTTTCTTTTTTTGAGTTTTGTGAATGTGACGGTGGTGTCTGTATTTTGCCCGACTGTTTGCAGATATTCTTCGGTGACGTCAGACTCTGAAACAGTTTCGTGTTCGGTGCGCCATTTTTCCCATGCAGCCGCGCCGAGTTTGGAGTTGCCAGGCGGGCCCTTCAATATGTAGCGGCTGCCGCTTCGCGTCGTTGCGGTCATGGTGGAATAATCGAATGTTACGATCGCGGTGGATGCGCGTCCGACATCGTTCATGATGTCATGTCCTGTAATGTGGCGGCTGCGGGCTCCTTCGCGTGTTTTGATCTCCTTCATGCGCCAGTGATCCAGTATCACTTGTTGGGAATCGCCGGGGGATTTTGCTTTCGTCATTTTGGCGATATTGCTCGGCTCGTGAGAATGTCAGGCTAGCCGAAGAGTTTCTTTAATGCACTGCCTACCCAGCCGCCTGTTCTGTCAACGGTGGATTCGAGCCCCAGGTTTTCTTTTACGCATTCCGCATAGTCTGCATCGTCACCCTTGATGTGGTTGACCAGCCAGATTTTCAGCATGGAGAGCAATTGCGGCGTGACATCTTCTCCGGCTTCGGCACGGTTAAGGAATTCTGTCACGCGCTTGGTGAAAATTTCGTGCACGCGTTTGTGTGCCTTCAGGAAGGGATACTTCGCGCGCTCCTGCAATTCTTCCTCAAATGCAAAATGCGTGAGTGTGTAGTCGACCAGTTCGTTCAGCACGTGTTTCGTCGCTGCAGGGTCGCCAACGTCATTTGCCGTGCTGAGTTCGTTCAGGTAATCAACAATGCGCCGGTGCTGTTTGTCGATAACTTCGATGCCGGTATCCAGATCACTGGACCAGTGCAGGTATGCCATAATTCCTCCAAATCAGGCCAGAATTTGCTTGGCCTTTTTATTTGCAGGGGCATTGTTCCGTAGCACAACACCCGAGTCAACAACATTATTTTTGAGTGATTCTATCGGCTACAATTAGTTTGAGTAAATCAATCGGATTTTGTGTATGAGCGCCCCGACAGCAGTCTCAAAAACCCGTAGTCTCTTGCGCCGCTATCTGGTGGCTGGCTACGCCATGCTCATCATTTACGCCAGCCTGTCTCCTTTTGCAGGGTGGCAAGAGCAGGGTCTTGAGTTCCGGGCCGTGTTGACCTCGCCGCTCAGGCTGACTTATACCGCCTTTGATGCGGTAAGTAATCTGTTGGCCTATTTGCCTTTCGGACTGCTGTTGGCGCTTACTTTACGTACTTATTTCAGCAGCAGGCACAGCGTGATTCTGACCATGCTTCTGACGCTGCTGCTGTCCATCGCGCTGGAATATCTGCAAATGTATTTACCCTCACGTGCCAGTTCCAATGCCGATATTCTGAGCAACAGCATAGGCGCTTTATGCGGTGCGCTGCTGGCAGTGTCTATTGTGCAACGCGCCTGGTTTATTCGCGTTACGGAATGGCGCATCGGTTTTTTCCGGCAGGGGCCGGGAGTCGATTTCGGACTGGCGCTGGTGTTATTGTGGATGTTTGCCCAGATCAATCCTTCATTGCCGATGCTGGGCAACGTGTTCATTACCGAACCTGTTTCGCGGATGTATATTGCGGTACCGGAAGAACCGTTCAGCATTTGGGAAAGTCTGGCAGTCGCTTTGAATTTGCTTATGCTGGGGGCCTTGCTGATGATGTTGCTGCGTATACGCCGGCATGTGGTTGCCGGTATCGTGCTTTTACTGAGCGTGGTGGCATTGGCAAAATTCATTGCGGCGGCGGTGCTGCTGAAGTCATGGGCGTTGCTGTTGTGGCTTAATGGAGAAGCGATACTGGGTATTGTCGCTGGTTTGTTGCTGATGTCGGCCTTCGGCTGGTTGTCACGCCAGTGGTTGTTCTGGCTGACCGCACTGACGGCGCTGAGTTACCTCGTGCTGGTGCTCCTGGTGCTGGACAGTGGAACGGTCTCCGCTGCAATGCGGCTGTATTACTGGCGTTACGGGCATTTGCGCAACTATAACTGGCTGTCGCAAGCCGTATCGTCGTTTTTTCCGCTGTTGCTGGGCGGATATCTGTGGTGGGCGCGAGCCTCGCGTTATCAGGAAGAAGGAAAGCAATGAGTCATTACCATAAGCATGTATTTTTTTGTGAGAACCAGCGTCCTGACGGCGAGGACTGCTGCGCCAACCATAACGCGAAAGCCGCGCGTGATTATGTCAAGACCAAGGTCAAGTTGCTGGATCTGTCGACAGACGACAATTTCATTCGCATCAATTCCGCGGGCTGTCTTGGCCGCTGTGACATGGGGCCGGTGCTGGTGGTCTATCCCGAAGCGGTCTGGTATACCTATGTCGACCAGGCCGATCTGGATGAGCTCATCGAAGAACACCTGGGAAACGGACGCGTGGTGGAACGGCTTAAAGTCTGATGGCGGCCACGCAGGGAAAATTCACGACAACAGGCAGTGCGGGGATACTTGAAGGCATTGTGCATATGCCGGACGATGTTCCCTGCGGGCTTGCCGTGGTCGCGCATCCGCTGCCTACCATGGGCGGCACCATGGATAACAAGGTGGTGGTGACGCTGGCCAAGACCTTTGCCGAACTTGGTTGCGTGGTCATTCGTTTTAATTTTCGTGGTGTTGGTGGCAGCGAGGGGGAGTTTACTGGCGGAGACGGTGAAGAACAGGACATGGTCGACATCGTGCGCTTTGCCCGGGAACAGTTCGGAGAAGCGTTGCCCCTGATTCTTTCGGGATTCTCTTTCGGCGGTTACGTTGCTGCGCGTGCCGCGCAGCAGTTGCATCCCCAGCATTTGATATTGGCTGCGCCTGCCGTGGGGCGTTTCGAAATGCCTGCCGTATCGCCCGACGCGCTGGTCATCCACGGCGAGCATGACGATGTCGTGCCACTGGCTGACGTGCTGGGTTGGGCGCGCCCGCAGCATCTTCCCATCGTGGTCCTGCCGCAGGCCGAACACTTTTTTCACGGACGACTGACACAATTGCGCGATATCGTGAAGCGGCACTTCAGCGGGGTTGAGTTGTGAACAAGGAAAAACAGATAGTCCACGAAAAACACGAAAGGCACGAAATGGCATTAGCAACAAAATTGCGCGAGGTATTGTTCGTGATGTTTCGTGTCTTTGGTGGACAATGGTTGTTAGTGGAAGGTAAACAATCATGGCAGTGATTCGAGCCGCCGGCCTGCAAAAATCCTATGCCGGACATCGCGTGGTGGACGGTCTCGATCTCGCCATCCGCAAAGGCGAGTGTTTCGGCCTGCTTGGTCCCAACGGTGCAGGCAAGACCACGACCCTGCGCATGTTACTGGGTCTGGTTGTGCCGGATGCGGGTACGGCCACGTTGCTCGATCTGCCCGTGCCGCAGGCAGCGCGCGAGGCGCGTATTCGTGTTGGTGTCGTGCCTCAGATGGACAATCTCGATCCCGACTTCAGCGTAGCGGAAAACCTGCTGGTGTATGGCCGTTACTTCGGCCTGCGCGACAGCGAGATCAAGGCACGTATTCCGGATTTGCTGGAATTCGCGAGCCTGACGCACAAGCGCGATGCCAAGGTACCGACGCTGTCAGGCGGCATGAAGCGCCGCCTGACGCTGGCTCGCGCGCTGGTGAACGATCCCGAGGTCATATTTCTCGACGAACCGACCACCGGACTCGACCCGCAGGCGCGCCACCTGATCTGGCAACGCCTGCGCGAACTTATGCAGCAGGGCAAGACGCTGTTGCTCACCACGCATTTCATGGATGAAGCGGAACGCCTGTGTCACCGCCTTGCGGTGATGGACAACGGCAAGGTGATCAGCGAAGGCTCGCCGCGCGAGTTGATCGAAAGCAATATCGAGCCGCAGGTGGTTGAAGTTTTCGGCGAGACAACTGTGCAATGGTCGAGCGAGCATGCTGCGAAATTCTCGCAACGTTTTGAGGTGAGCGGGGAGTCGGTTTTTTGCTACGTGAAAGATGCCCAGCCGCTGGTCGAGCACTTGCAGTCGCAAAACGAATTGCGCTATCTGCACCGTCCTGCGAATCTGGAAGACGTTTTCCTTAAACTAACTGGCAGGGAGATGCGTGAATGAATCTTATCTTCCGCATGTTGTGGATCATCGTCCGTTCCTTTTTTATGGAGCGCATGGAAGGACGCTATGCAAGTTCGCTCTCGCTGCACGTACTGCCCAACGATATCGACATCAATTTTCATATGAACAATGGGCGCTACCTCACTATCTGTGATCTTAATCGTGTGGATGTATTTGCGCGCAGCGGTTTGCTGAAGGCGATGTTCAAGCGCGGCTGGATACCGGTCATTGCCGAGCACACCATGACTTATAAAAAACCACTGAATATCTTCCAGCGCTATGAGGTGAAGCTGGAAGTGCAAAGCTGGGACGAGAAATATTTTTACATGACGCATACTTTCATCCACGGGGATCGCGTTGCAGCCGAAGGTACGTCCAAAGGTTGCGTGTATGAGCGCGGTGCCGGAGTGGTGTCGCCAGACCGGGCGTTTGCCGCAGTAGAGGAGGACAGGAAGAAATGAGCAGCCACTACTTCTCAATGCCCGCACTGAGTTTCCGTTTCTTTCCCATTTGGCAGCGACATTGGCTGGTGTGGAAAAAGCTTGCAGCACCGTCCATTCTCGGGCATCTGGCTGATCCGGTGATCTACATGCTGGGTCTGGGATATGGCCTGGGCAGCATGTTGCCCGAGGTGGGCGGTATGTCATATATAGCGTTTCTGGCTGCCGGGACGGTGTGTTACAGCGGCATGAACAGTGCCAGTTTTGAAGCGTTGTATGCCGGTTTTTCGCGCATGCACGAGCAGCGTACCTGGGAGGCGATACTTAATACGCCCGTGTCACTGGATGATGTGGTGTTGTCCGAGGTTCTGTGGGCGGCAACCAAGAGTCTGATGTCGGGCGTGGCGGTATTGGTCGTGATCTGGATACTCGGCCTGTCGCATTCACTGATGTCATTGTGGATGATTCCGTTGGCGTTGCTGATCGGTCTGACTTTTGCTGCCATCGGCCTGATTGCGACTGCATTGGCGCCTGCGTACGATTTTTTCATGTATTACTTCACATTGATAATTACGCCGATGATGCTGCTATGCGGCGTTTTTTTTCCAATTACCCAATTACCGCAGAGTTTTCAGATCGTCGCAGGCGCATTACCGTTGACACATGCGGTAAACTTGGCGCGGCCATTGATGAACGGGACGATTCCGCCGCAGGCGGGACTGCATATCGGGGTGTTGCTGGCGTATACGGTGGTTGCTTTCTACATATCGCTTGTATTGTTCAGACGCAGGTTGTCGAAATAGCAACGCCGGGGCCATGATCATGGTGCGAGTGGATTCGTTTTTGCCGAATCCTTGATTGAAAGTAATGTTGAGGAGTAGTTCATGTTGTGGCTGAAAGCATTTCATATCTTTTTCGTCGTGAGCTGGTTCGCCGGTCTTTTCTACCTGCCGCGCATTTTCGTCAATCATGCCATGGCGGAAGAGCCGGCAGTGCGTGCCCGCCTGAAAATGATGGAGCTCAAACTGTACAAATTCGTTACGCCAATCGGGGCACTGGCCGTCATCACCGGATTGTGGCTTTGGTTTGGTTATGGTTTCAGCGGCGGCTGGCTGTATGTGAAAACCATTCTGGTCGTCGGGCTGGTGGCATATCACCTTTATTGCGGCCATCTGCTGAAAGTGTTCGCCGAAGATCGTAATATCAAAAGCCATGTCTGGTTTCGTTTCTTCAATGAAGTGCCGGTGTTGGTGTTGTTGGCCGTGCTGATCCTCGTCGAAGTCCAGCCGTTCTGATCCGACATGCCTGATTTCTTTGCTACCTGTCCGCGCGGACTGGAAAAACTGCTGGCCGCCGAGCTTATTGGCTTTGGCGCAGCCGATGTGCGTCAAACCGATGGTGGTGTTGCTTTTGCCGGCGATTGGACGCTGTGCTATCGCGCCAATCTGCAAAGCCGCCTTGCTTCACGCATCCTGTGGCGCGTTAAAGAGGCCACACCGTTCCGTAACGAAGAAGATGTATACAAGACCGTGTTCGGTCTGCCCTGGATGCGCTGGTTCGATGTGAACGACACCATTCTGGTCAAAGTCACCGCGATCAAATGTCCGCTCAAAAGTCTGGAATTCATCACGCTCAGGATCAAGGATGCCGTGTGCGACAAATTCCGTGCCGAGAAAAATGTCCGGCCCAGTGTCGAAAAAATCAATCCTGATATGCGTATTCACGCCTTCTTTGAGGGGAGCAAATTCACCACATATCTGGATACCTCGGGCGATGCGCTATACAAACGCGGCGTGCGTATCCATACCAACATCGCACCGCTGCGCGAGAATCTGGCAGCAGGTATTTTGATGATGGCTGGATGGAAACCAGGTATTCCGTTGCTCGACCCAATGTGCGGCGCAGGAACCTTTCTTATTGAAGCAGCGCAGATATCGCTTAACATCCAGCCCGGTATCGCGCGCAATTTTGCATTCGAGAAACTGAGGAACTTCGATGCCGGTACCTGGAATACGATGCGCGAAGCCGCCATTGCTGCACAACTGCCAGTGAGCGAGCTACCTATCTATGGCAGTGATCTTTATGGCGATGCACTCAAGGCCGCGCACCAGAACCTGGAAGAGGCGGGCATTCGCGAGACGGTGGACCTGAAGCAGTGCAACGTGCTTGAAACTTCTCCGCCGGATAAAGAAGGCATTCTCGTTGCCAACATGCCCTACGGTGAACGCATGGGCGATGAAGACGAATTGGCCGAACTGTATCCAAAGCTTGGCGATGTACTGAAACAACGCTTCGGCGGCTGGAACGCTTACCTTTTTACTGCCGACTTGCGTATTGTCAAATTGATGCGGCTGGCACCCTCCAAACGCACCCCGCTTTATAACGGCGCGATCGAATGCCGCTTGTTCGAATACAAAATCGTGCCGGGAAGTAACCGGCCGAACAAAAGCGGGGGGTAAAACACCATCAATCGGTAACTTCTTCGAATATGCCATTCGTCAGAATCCGGATGAGCGGTCGAAGTCGGGACTCCCTTTAGCCGGTATTTTTGGGTATGCTTTTAACCCGGCCAGTTCCCAGCCGTGAGTTTTCGATACGAGGTTATTGTGAATATACAATTTAAAACCAGCGAAGTGCTCATTTTGTTGGCTGCTTCGGTAATGAGTTTCCTCGCCAATCTTCCAGATTCCTTCGTGGGTAACATCATCGACAAAAAAGTGCTTTTGGCTGCCTTGACCGCCTTGATCGTTGTGGCGTTGGTACGCTATTTGCAGATGTTCCTGCTGGTATTAATTTCCATTCTGGCCATTGGTGTGAATCTCCCTCAAGATCTGGCATCTGCGCTGGGCATCAGCCAGATGGCGCTGATGGTATCGCTGGGCATTCTGATTGCGGTTGCCCTGTTGAATCGGGCGACGAAGGTATTGCCGGTAGTGTCAGAAGCGTCATATACAGGGGAAAACGATATGCGTGAGGCCATCATGGCAGCAATCGAGAAAGGAGATCAGGCAGCTCTCCACCGTATGCTGACCATGAATGCGAAGCTCAATTTTATCTTTAATGGCACAACCCCATTGCATCTGGCGGCCGAGAGAGGCTATCCCGACATAGTGCGGTTGCTGATCAAATATGGTGCAGATTTTCGCAAAAGGAATTCAGAAGGCAAGACGGCACTTGAGATTGCACTTGCAAAAAAAAAGTTCATCAAGACAACAGAAATACTTCATGATGTAAGCCAGCCATATTTCGCAAATTCCAGGCGAGAAAGCAGACATGGCGACGCTGAAATATGGCAAAAACAACATGGCTATTAGTAGAGGTTGATAGTGCAACAGCCATGATTCTCCGGTTTGCCAGCTGATATCTGGCCTTGCTGTTTCAATTCCAGATGGTTTTGTTAAGGCCTTGCGAACCAGATCGGGTACGTCTGTAACCCGTAATTTCGCGACCAAGCCGTCCTGTCACAGCCAGTCTCCTTCCCTCCTTGCATACACGATCCTGCGCCCATGCCTGGCAGAGGATGGCAGTCAGTGAGCCAGTTTCGATGTCTGCCTGAGAAAACCATCTGGACTGATGACAAAATTATGAATATCCCCCTCGAAAGGTATTTGCAATTAGCTTACACTACGCGATTATCCTGAAATCATATAAATTAAGTTGAAATAGAACATGACAACAACCCAACCTCATGAAGGCGTATTTCCTGCCCTTGCAAAAAGTTTTCTCGGGCATACGCCGCGCTGGTATAAACAGGCCATTGTTGCCTGCCTGTTACTTAATCCGCTGATATATTTGACTGCCGGGCCGCTTGTGACGGGGTGGTTGATCCTTGCCGAATTCATTTTTACGCTGGCAATGGCTTTGAAATGCTTCCCCCTGCAACCTGGGGGGTTGCTTGCCATTCAGGCAGCCTTGCTTGGGTTGACAGATTCCCATGCGATTTACAGGGAAGTCGAACACGGCTTGCCGGTGCTGTTGCTGGTGATTTTCATGGTGGCGGGCGTGCATTTCCTGCGCGGCATGCTGTATCGCCTGATCAGTCATATCCTGCTGGGTATACGCTCCAGACTTGCACTGAATCTGGTCACGATCATGGTCGTTGCGGTCTGTTCTGCCTTTCTGGATGCGCTCACAATATTGGCTGTCCTGATTGCCGTAACGGTCGGTTTTTACGAGGTTTATCACCGTGCGGTTTCCACCAGGGGCTATCACGATGATCCCGATTTGACGGATGAATATGTCGACGAGATTCATCGTTCCGACCTTGAACAGTTTCGCGCCGTGTTGCGTAGCATGCTAATGCATGGTGCTATTGGAACTGCGATAGGCGGGGTCTGCACGTTGGTCGGTGAACCGGAGAATATCGTTATCGGTACCGAAGCTGGCTGGCACTTCATGGAGTTCATTATGCAGGTGTCCTATGCCACCATACCGACTTTGTTCGCTGGCTTTCTGACTTGCTGGGTAATTGAAAAGTACAAACTGTTTGGATACGGTGCCGAGTTGCCGGCCGGTGTGCGCCAGATACTATTGGATGAAGACCGGCGTTTACGCGCGAACCACAAGCCCATTGACCGTATGTTGCTGGTCGCCCAGGCAGTGGTTGCTATTCTGATGGTAGTGGCCCTGGCCTTTCATATTGCCGAAATCGGCCTGATCGGCCTGGCGGTCATTGTTCTTGTCTCTTCGATCTCTGGTGTCACCGACGAACACCATGTTGCCGAAGCTTTCATGCCTGGCCTGCCGTTTGCTTCACTGCTCGTGGTGTTCTATGTCATTGTGTCCATGATAGGCAGTTTGCACATGTTCGACTCGGTCATTCACTGGGTGCTGACGCTCGAACCCAAAATGCAGATATTCATGGTTTTTGTCACTAACGGCCTGCTGTCTGCGATCAGTGACAATGTCTTTGTGGCGGCTATCTATATGAAAGAACTCAAAGCCGTATTCGATGCGGGACTGACCAGCCGAGAATTATTCGATGCACAATCCGTCGCAGTCGTCATGGGTACGGGAATACCCAGTATGTCGACACCTAATGGGCAAGCGGCATTTCTGTATTTGCTCACCTCCCAGATTGCACCGCTTATCCGGCTGGGTTACGGGCGTATGTTGTGGATGGCGTTGCCATATGCAGTTGTGACAACATTGGTTGCCGGTTTAATGCTTTATTGATTTGGGGGAGATTGTTTTAGCAAACGTTTTTTATTTTTTTACCCGTTTACTGCAAAAACTCACTCGCAAGGGTGGGTTTTTTGCATTTTCAGGAATGAAATTTGATTTTACGTTTGTAATGGAAATGTGTAGTTGACTGTATTGTTCGGTTTAAGGATACTTTGTGTGCGCGTTGATTTTTCTGTCAGGGAATTGACAAAGAAAGTATGTTTCAGGACGCGAGTTGTGCTGGATTGATAAACTGGCAGTATAAATCCGGCTGCGCATGTTTCTATCATATTGGCAGGAGGAATCAGGCCAATGTGTTCAAGTGCCAAGTGGCCGTTTAATAAAATTAAATTAGGGAGAGAAACATGAAAACGATCAAACAAATACTGGCCGAAAAAACAAAACCACTCACTACTGTAGCGATTGATGCCACAGTCCAGAAAGCACTGGAATTGATGTGTGACCGCGACATTGGTTCTGTCATGGTTGTTGATGGCAACAAGTTGAAAGGCCTTTTTTCCGAGCGCGATTGCCTGCAAAAAGTTGCATCCTGCGGTTTGAATCCAAAGGAGGTTAAGGTGAAAGACGTAATGACTTCCAAAGTATGCTATGCAACGCTGGACACTGAAGTTTCGCAGGGTCTTGCTCTGATGACCGAGCGCTTTTTACGCCATCTTCCGGTACTCGACGAACAGCGGAACATCCTTGGCATCGTATCTATAGGAGATCTGGTCAAGGCAAAAATATCGGATCAAAGTTTCATCATTGAACAACTGGAGCATTACATAACCTCCTGAAAAATACAGTATTGGTTATCTTGCTTCAGCAGCCAAGCTGCTATTGAAGATATGCATTTCCACAGTACTGTTTTTCAACGGTACAGCGTCAGGAGTGTTATTTCGAGTGAGTCTTGCCGTAGAGAATTTGTAACTGGAGAATTTCCTCCCAGGCCCGTTCCGGAAAACCATCCCGGTCAAACCTGCCGCCACCCCGCCCATTGGGCTGCAATAAGTCAATGAAATATGCCTCTATTTCCGGGGTTTCCCAGAGTTCGACTATTTTTTGCAGGACATGGGGGAATTTTTCGCTGAGCATTTGTGGATATTGGTTCGGGCTGCAGCGTAGTGTTTGCAGTACGGTTTCCCTACTGATCATTGTGGTTCTCCCTCTTTGTATGATCCCATCATGGCGGGACTCAGGCTGGGCAAACGGCCGGACGAAGCCTGAAGCGAGTTAATATCCCTCATTCTAATGTGGGAAGGTGTGTTGCGGCAAGCACGCACTATTCGTGCCGGATCAAAATCTTTTTACACGCGCAGTGCTGCCATGTACCTAGCACGATTTCCAACAGCGCGAAGCAGGGAAACCGCGAACTTCGGATTTGCACAGACCAGATCAAGAAATCTATCGCGACTGATTGCCAACACTTCACTATCGGCCGTTGCCACGGCACTAGCTACTCGCTCTTCGCGTGTGATCAGCGCCATTTCGCCAAATATGCCACCTCGCTCGATTTTACCCACGACATTGTTCTGGACTGCAACTTCTACCATGCCCTTTAGAACCACGTACATGAATATGCCCGACTGTCCCTCCTGAATGATCGTTTTGCCTTCTGCATACCTAAAACGCGCGGAGTCTTCGAGTTCATTAGTCAGCGTGTCCAGCATTTTTTTATCGAAGATTTCAACATCCTTCAATTCTTCGTTGTTGGCCAGCATGCCATGCGTTTTCAAAAAAGTAATCGTATCGCGTAGACGCGTTATCATAATGCTCATTAGCAGCAGACCGAATTCGGGTGCCGAACTTAGAGCAAAATGAAGCTGGTCGTTGGTCAAGGTGAAGAGATGACAATCTGTTTTTGTCTTGGCTGTCGCCGTTCTCGGCATACCGGTGATCAGTCCCATTTCGCCAAATAGTTCACCACTGTGTATCGAACACACATGGTTCTTTTTCACAGTCAGGTCAACTTCTCCTTCCAGTAAAAAATACATCTTATCTTGCTGTAACAGGAGCGAGCTACTTTTCCTGTTTTCGACAAAAATGGTCTTTCCTGCAGCCACATTCATCATACTTCCTGAAGTTTTGAAATATTTCAGCGCAACTTTTGAGTTGTATGTGGGCTTTGCAGAGGGGATAGTGAAATTAAGATCTTCCAACATTAATTCAGTAGTCTGTAGCTATATGTGATAGAGATAAGTCTTGGCGTTGATTAGACCTGTTCGCACACTGCAGAGGTGTTCAGGGCATCCGCTTGTTATTATTGGCACTATAAAAATATATGCCGAAATTTACGCGCTTTTGCGCGTCTGGTTTGCCCGAATCACGTACTTCCAGTTCTGATGTGCGTTTGTTTACCTCATTCAGCATCTGCATGCCAAGTTTCTTGGTTAGCGAATCGAGTTCGGCTATCGACTCTGGAGTCAGCTTATCGCAATGAATGCTGCTTTCCAGTAACGGTGGTTGCTGTTCAAGAAGATTATGTGAGGCAGCGCACAAGTGATCATGCAAATTCAGACCGACGTAATATGCTTTTTCATCAAAATCCTTTTTTGTAGATGTGGGTTCAGTGACCAGGCAAACGCGACCTTCTTCATCGATTCTGGCAATTCCGGTGCGTAGCCACTCATCCAGAATTACACGCGAACGAATATCCTTGCTGACCGAATTAACCAGACCTTCAAATGATGCATCACCTCCTTCGCTCATCAGTTTGGGCAAGGGGCGATGGCGGCCGGTTTCGTCAAGACGTTTGGGATCGCTGGCCCAGAGCTTCACAAGTTTTGCGCTTAGCGAAATCGATGGGGGGATCGGATGCCCCATTGTTCTCTCAGGGCGCAAGTTTTTTACATCTTTGCGATGTACCCCAGTCAATAGACTGATACGGCTATCTGTCTGTGGCTTCCCCTTTATCCGGAACTCTTCTGTTGCCACTTCAACATAGATTGATTTCAGCAAGTTCGACATATATGGATATGTAATCGAACGCGTTAATAGCAGCTTTACTAGTGGATGCAGGATGTAGCTTATTGCCGAAATCAGGGGAGATGTTGGCTTCTGAAAGTCGGAATCATCAGTGTTGTTATTTGTTTCCATACGTTATTTTAGCACGCGCGGGAAAATTTCACACAAAAAGCTTGACATGGGAAATATTCCCACGTTAGCATTCAATCAGCGCGGGATAAATTCCCACGTAAATTGAGTTGCTGCACCTATTACCCAGTTGGATGCATAGAAATATCGACATAGGTGGCAGTTTGTTAAGTGCTTAATTTAGCAATGAAAAGGAGAAATATTATGAGCAAGCCAATCAAGAAAACACTCATCTCGACTTTGGCAATTCTGGCGTTGGTATCAACCACAACTATAGCTGTGGCGACTGTCTCCAAGGCTAAAGACGTGAAAAGTGGCGATCGTGGCACTATTTTAAGTGTCCATTCCGCGAAAGGTACAGAGAAGTTCAAAGCTGCATTAGGTTTGCCTGAAGGCCAATTGGATGGCGGACGTTATGCGGTGGTTCAGATCGACAATGGTGTCTATGGCGAAGCCTCGTTTGCCCTTGTCTATGTGCCACCGCAGTTTGCCGTCCAGGACGACACCGTAGTCCAACTCAATACCAAGGGCTTTAGTGTGCTGGCCAAACCTGGTAGTGCAGCCGTAGCCAAAGTTATCGGTAAAAAGAACATATTTTTCAATTTGATTGGGTAACTTTGGCCAATTAACAGGTACAAATCATGGAAACTCCGACTAGAAATATGTTCTTCGTGGCTTTGGCTATGCTGCTGTTGTTGATAGCAGCGACCATAGCCATGAGACAGGACATGAGGCAGGGTGATCGCGGCATCATACTCGGTGTTCACTCCAAAGTAGCATCGGGGAAATTCAAATCCAAACTAGGATTGCCATATGGGCAGGAAGCCGGTGGGCGCTACGCTGTCGTTGATATTAAAGACGGCGCCTATGGTGATGCCTCGTTTGCCCTTGTTTATGTGCCGCCTCGATTTACTATTCAGGACAATGATGTTGTTGAACTCAACGCAAGTGGTATCAGTGTCCTGGCACGTCCAGGCAGCGCCTCAGTAGAGTATGTGATCCGATGATCGAAAGTAGTGCTGTCGGTCTGGACAGCAATTCACAAACTTCCAAACCTTGCGAATAATACCCCCCATGCTTACTGCTTTACAGCAGCAGTCGAGATAAAGTTCATTCGGCAATATTCGACTAGAGCAACGAGTAGACCGCAGTTGCTATGTAAAGCTATTCCTTCATATTGCTCCATTTCGGTTTTCGTTGTGGATGCTCCTGGAATTCTGTTCTGTAAACCACATCTGAGAAAAGACGGTACAGTGATGTGTTGAGTTTTCGAAGATGGGTCTCTATACTTCCCGAGTGCAATTTCAAGAGGCATGATCCAATGGGATTTACCTGTGGAGCGCGTATTCTTGGCGATTTCACACATTGAAAATGCAAAGCATTTGTAATTGCAAGCTACATTCCCATTAACTTGATGTCGACCTCACGCAGTTATTGAAGACTGCCTGGAACGAAATTGTATCCAGGATCGGTGGGGCTTATCAGATTTACTGAAATTCGGAAAGGAGGAAAAATGTACAACCCAAACAGGGTGCTGGTCATACTGTGTGTAGTCATTGGACAATTTTCACTTTCCGGCTGTGAATCGATACTTCCAGTACAGGCCTTTTCTGTTCAGACTGCTCAAGGAAGTCCGATAACAGTCAAATCCCAGGATATCGCTATTATTTACGAGTATGGCAAGCCAGCAGGCAAACCATATGCTGTTCTGGGCAAGGTTACGGCATATAAAAAAGGTGGATCAGGAGCAGTCCGAGAACTGGATTACCGCGCCATTCCACCAACAGATATGGTTGAGGAATTGAAGGAACCTGCCAGGCTTATGCGGGCTAACGCCATAATCGGGATTTATTATGGCGAATACCGTGATGCGGATACCGGTATTGAATATGTCAGCGGTTTGGCCGTCCAGGTACTGGACGAGGCAAAAGCGCGATTAACCATGCAAGACGACATACAGGTTGGAATATTGCCTGTTCAGATCGGAAAAACCAAAATGGACAAGAATAATTACGCCATTCTGGATCGGGACATGCGTGCCGGAGCCAGGTGGTTTCTCGAAGACAAAGGATATTACGCCCCGGTCGATCCCACCGTGCAATTTACCGGGACGGTGCAAGATCTTGTAGAAAACAGCCAAACCAGCACACGAGCCCTGTACGGCAATGAAACAGAGTTGTTGATGTTAATTGAACTGATGGATGATCAGATTCCTGTTCCGCCTGAATACAGGACTGTAGTGCTGAAGACGTCATTGTTCTCCAAGTCGCTCGGCAAGGTTATATGGGAAAACCAGGAACAAAATGAAAAGGTATCCGGCCCATTCTGGGCATGGATGGCTGAAGACGGAACGCGCGAGGGAACAATCAAAAGTGCACTAAAGCCATTACCATTTTTTACGAGGATGGGGATGACTGAATTTGTTGCATACCCGCCCGAAATAGTGAAAAAAGAAATGAAGCAAGCAGAGTGAAATCGCAGTTGGCCACCATAAGAATTGACCTTTTGTACTGGGTGCGATGTACCTGACGCTGTGCATTACTTTTGCAATGGCCTTTGGAATTGGCGGTACTGGTTTTGCAGCAGCATTACTCAACAAATTGCTCGATTCGCGCAAGTAGAGCAAGCATGGTTCTTTCAGTCCTGGCTTCATGGCTCATGGTTTTGGAGAACGTGGTCAAACTAGGTGCAAAGATACCAGAGGGGGCTAGTCCGTCTTCTTCGGTTTATGGTCAGCGCAGAAATGGCACAGGGTCATGGAAAATCGCGACTAGTACGATATAAACGAATACGGCTTGTGCCCCTAGCCATGCAAATATGCGTATAGGTATTGTCTTGCCGTATTTCAATGCAACGAAGCCCAAACTGATATAGAGCAACAGAAGGGTTACTTTGACAGTCAACCAGGTATCCACAAAAGGATATTGATGGGTGCTGAATGCCAAGGTGACGGCCGAACCGAGCAGGAGCGTGTCTACAGCATGCGGCACGATTTTGATCCAGCGTTGCCGCATGACAGGCGAACCGCGGAATTGCCAGATGCCGCGCAGCAGGAACAGCGTGAAGGCGGTTAGGGCGCAAGTAATGTGCAAGCCTTTAAGCAACAGAAATCCCACAGACAATTCTTCAGGCAGTATGCAGGCACTCGCTGATACTCGCCGAAATGTCCAAATCGAGCAGAAGCAACATGAGTGCTGGCATTGTTTCGGGAAAGCGCAGAATTACAAAAAAGGCCGGTTCCCACCGGCCCTTTTATAGTTCAATTGCGGAGATTACTACTTGTCACCCACCGTTCACAGCCGCTTTCAGGGCAGCGCCAGCCTTGAATGCAGGAGCTTTGGAAGCCTGGATCTTGATAGCAGCACCGGTAGCCGGGTTACGGCCATTGCGCGCAGCACGTTTGCGGACTTCAAAGGTACCAAAGCCGACCAAAGCAACGTTGTCCCCCTTTTTCAGGGCGGAGGTTACGATATCGATCAATGCAGCGATGCTGCGATCTGCGTCAGCCTTGCTGCTACCAGTCTTGTCTGCCAGTGCGTCGATCAGTTCTTTACGGTTCATGTAGGTTCGCTCTCTCTCAAGGTTATGGTGGAAGTACCAGCGTAAATTGTTGTAGATATTGGCCTTGAAGGCAAGTGGTATATTAATTAATCCCTATTCAGTATCAAAAATGTGATTTCTTGTTCCAAGTTTGGAAATCACTTTATCCAATGCTTGCCATACGTATGATAAGTTGTATGTATCGTATATGTTAATTTTATTAAACAATAGATTATGCAAAATCCGCATGATGGATATATGGTTTGCCGGAAGATGTCATGCTGCGTATGGGCAGATATACGGGGGAATCAAGGGTTAACTGGCGGTCAAAATTTGCCATAAAACTATGACTTCAACCACTTATCAATACCAGTGACAGCGTAGGCCAGTAAGTGATGATCAGCACGGCAGACAGCAAGATGGCCACGAACGGCAGCACAGCTTGGAAGATTTCCAGCATTGGGCGGTCGAAGCGGAACATGGAGATGAACAGGTTCATGCCCATGGGAGGCATCAGGTAGGCGATTTCCATGTTGGCGAGAAAGATAATGCCGAGGTGCACCGGGTGGATGCCGTAGCCCACTGCGATGGGCAGGATCAGTGGCACCACGATCACCAGCGCGGAAAAAATGTCCAGCATCATGCCAAGCATGAGCAGGAACATATTCAACAGCAACAGGAAGCTGTATGCGTTGTCCACATGCGTACGGATGAAGGTGAACAGCTTTTTGGGAATTTCCGCGTCGAGCAGGTAGTTGGTGGAAGCCAGCGACATGCCCAGCACGATCAAAATTGCACCGACCAGCACCATGGAACTGCGCATGATCTTGGGCAGGTTGGTGAAGGTGATCTCGCGATTGATGAGTACTTCGACAATAAACACGTAGATTGCCGTTACTGCAGCAGCCTCGGATACGGCGAAGTAGCCGCTGTAGATGCCGCCGAGCACGATGAAGGGAAGCGGTAATTCCCAGATCGCTTCGCGCAGGGCAGCGCCTGCTTCATGCCAACTAAACGGCTGGTGTTTGGCCAACTGGCTGCGGTTTTGCCACAAGCCGTAAAGCGACAGCATGAAAATGATCAGCAATCCGGGCAGGATGCCGGCCAGAAACAGGTCGCTGATCGAGACCGGCGCACCGATGCTGAGTTGCTGCGCTACTACACCATAGAGGATGAGCGGTAGTGACGGCGCAAACAGCAGGCCGATACTGCCCGAGGTGGTAACAAGTCCCAGGCTGTAGCGTTCCGAATAGCCCGCTTGTTTGAGTGCCGGATACAGCATGCCGCCGAGCGCCACGATAGTCACGCCGGAAGCGCCGGTGAAGGCGGTGAACAATGCACAGATGACTAATGCCACTGCCGCCAGTCCGCCGGGTATCCAGCCTACAAAAACATTGGTGATGCGCACCAGACGTTTCGGTGCATTCGATTCGGCCAGCAGATAACCGGCAAAAGTGAACAGTGGAATGGCCAGCAATACCGGCATTTCCGCGATGCGGTAGATTGAGATGATGACGACCGTCAGGTCCACATCCTCACGTGCGAAATTCACCATTACGCTGGCAGCGATGACAGCGAACAGCGGCGCACCGAGCAGCACCATGGCGATAAGCGCGATGCCGATCAGGATCATTGTCATTTCGGCAATTCCTCGCGGCCAAGGGCTTGCAGTACATGATGCCTGAGACGCAGACCATAACGCAGGGCAATGAGTGTAAAGGCCAGCGGCAGGATGAGCATGGCCACCCATACCGGCAAGGAGCCGAATGCAATTTCACCCGATTCGCGCGCGCTTTGCATAAAACGCAGTGATTGCCATGCTACCAGCAAACATACGATCAGCGTAAACAGATCGGTCACTGCCATCACGCCCGCCCTGATGCGACCGGGCAGCCAGCGCGTGATCGCGTCCACATGGATGTGTTTACCTTCACGGCTGGCAGCGACGGCGCCCAGATAGGCTACCCACAAAACCAGCAGGCGCACCATCTGGTCGGCGCCGTGGATGCTGATATCGAAGAAATTGCGGAAAATGATCTGTGCAGCTGCCAGTCCCACCATCAAGGCCAGCATCGCGATGAGCAGCGCGTTCTCGGTCCAGGTGATGATGTTGATCAGACGGCTAAAGGCAGGGCGCAGATTGTGTGAAGGCATACGTCAACGAGCGGCTCTTTTGTGGCTGCGGTACGCTTCGAGATTGCTGCGCAGTTCCTTGAGGAGTGACGGCGAGAACATGCCACCTTTGTCGCTCAAGCGCTTTATGGTCTGGTCGGCGGCGGTGCGCAGTTTGGCAACTTCTTCCGTCGGCAGCTTGACGAACTCGATGCCTTGTTTACGCAAAGCATCACGTGCATTGCTGTCATCGATTCGCGTCTGGCGGTTCATCTTCGCATACACGCGTTCCATCACTTCGCGCATCACGGCCTGGTCGGTCGGGCTCATTTTATTGAAAGCCTTCTTGGCCACGACCAGCGAACCATAAATCGACATGGTGGGCATATCGGTCAGGTATTTCACTTTGGTGTGCCACTGCAAGGCGATGGCGCCCGTTGCGGTTGCACCTATAGTGGTGATCAGTCCGGTCTGCAGTCCGGTGAGTACATCGGTAAGGGGAAGGGGCAGCGAGGGCGAGCCCAGTGTCTCGAACATGGCGCGGCTGACATCGTCACCTTCCGGTACCCATATTTTCTGGTCTTTCAAGTTCTCAACGCGCTGCAATTGCGAACTCGACATAAGGTAGGCAAAACCGCCGTCGGTAAAGCCGAACGTCACAAAGCCGTGTTCTTCGAGTCCTTTCGCGATCTTTTTGTCCATGCGCGTACGCACATAATCCAGTTCATCGTACGAACGGAACAACATCGGCAAACTGTAGATTTGTGCATCCGGTGAAATTTCGGCCATCGCACCGCCGGTAAGTGCACCGCCCTGTAACTGGCCTGCGCGGATTTTGCGCAATATCACGCGGTCGCTGCCCATACTGCCGCCCGGATAATATTTGAGTGTGACACGCCCTTCGGTGCGTTTGGCGATTTCATCACCACCCTGGCGCAGTTCCTGCATCCACTGCGTGCCATCCGGCGCCAGCGTGGCAATCTTCAGCGTCAATGCATAGGCTGGCATATACACAATGACCAGCAGTGCAGCAAATATCGATAGTAATAGTGAACGCATTTCCTTCCCTCTGGCTTAAATATTATGCCAATTTCATCCGTTCGTACTGAATACGTTAAATATCACCACGAAAGGCGTTTTCATGCCGAACAGATGCGATTGCTAAAAATAGCTATCGGCACTTTCCAGCAATTCCTTTGCTTCTCGCTTGGCCAGAACATTGCTCAGTGTCAGATCGGGTGCTATCGCATCGGCATCTAACACTTCATGCAACAGCCGGTCATGCAGTTCCCTGTCATAAGTAATACGGGCATATCGGCGCGCGTATTCTACCTTTGCCATCAAGTCGCGTCCTGCTGAGAGCTTGATGGCGCGTTCGAAATGCATACGTCCTTCTTCTGGCTTGCCGCCCAGCGCCGGCGGCAGCAATGTGTTGAATACACCCAGATATAAGTGTCCTTCGCCGTGGCTGTATGTCTCATCCAGTGCCACCACCTGCGTCATCATCGTTTTCACTTTGGGCAGGCTGGCAATCGCATTCCAGTCGCTGCTGTTCGCCTGTATCCACCCGGCCCAGGCGGTGCCGCCGGCATACAGCAACGGTACCTCGTTGACTTTCAGGGCAGCAATGGCTGTGGCAAACTCGTCGAAAGATTTTTCCATTACATTGCACAGTGTTGCATCATGGGCGCAAAAGGCCCGGTCGCTGTAATCGCGTGCTTTGCGTGCCAGCCGTTTGGCACGCTCCGGCTCTTTGACGAAGGCCGCCGCATAAGCGCTATATAACTTGCTTCCTGCCACCAACATATTTTCGTTCTGTGGATCGCCCTCAATCAGGCTGTCGACCAGTAACAGATAGGAAGGCATCCCGGCCTTTACCGTTTCCGGGTCGTTCTGATTGAGGATCGCGCTGGACAGATTGTCGGCCAGTTTACCGGTGGCTGACGAAACGAGACTGGCACAGCCGTTCAAGGCAAGCAGGGCGAGCAGGGCTGGGAGAAATCGGGTCAGGCGCATCGTTGAAATTGAAACAACGCGAATTGGATGGGGACATTTTCCTAGGTTTTATGCGTAAGCTCAACCAGATATCCGGGTTGGGCAGTTTATGGAACGAAGGTGGTCTCCATGATTGGTAATAACGCAACTGAATCTGACATGCTACAACTCAGGGTTGAAGGAATAGATACCGGATTTCTTCCAGCGAATCCTCGATCGAGCTTGGCAGTGTTTTGGCGAAAATATCCAGCTGGACGACTGCATTGATGGCAGCGTCTTTGACGCTGACAGTGAGCAGGCGCGATGTCATCGCCTTGTTGATGATTTGGATCTCGCCATAGATTTTTTTCAGGTCCTCGAGATCAAGGTCGACGCTCTGTGCCTGTTTATGCCTGAAGTATTGTTCCAGCAGGTAAGTCGATACCACCCTGAATATTGTTTCCTCCCGTGTGGCAAAGGGAAGGTGGTAACGCGCCATGGGTTTGAGGAATGTCATATGGGGACAGCCGCTGGTCGCCATGACCAGCCCCATTAACGAGCTTACGGCTCTTTGGGCCGTGGTGTTCTTCGTGACCATTCTTTCCGGAGTGATAACTTCCATTTTGACCTTGTCATACGAGAGTACATTCTGACAAGTGGCCATCAATCGAACGAGTCTGGAAGCTAGTGGGCAATAGGTTTGCGGGCCAGTCGGCAGCGGGCAATTCGGACATTGGTGAAAATCCAGTTTGCACCAACCGGGAAGGGGATCGGAATCATCGGGAAGCGATTCCATGTTCTGCCTGTCAATTTTTACTTCGATAAGCTCCTCCCGGTTATCCGGGAAGATGAACCGGTAACTGATAATTAACGCCTGATCCATAAATCCTCCGATAGCACTCAAGCAAAACAAGTGCGCAGCGCTGGTTTGCCATGCGGCCGTCATGCTACCCTATTCTTGAAACGAATTGAGAGGCCTTTGGCTGCATATCATGTGCACTTTGAACGCAATGGACGATACGCTCCGGTATGTGTATTGCAGAACACAAGCAGGCTGAATAACCAGAAAAACAGACCTATGGCCAAAGACCCGACAGATTGCAGCACCGTAGATTTCATTCCACCCGCGTTGCATGTTACTTGCGGCCAGGTTTTGATGGATCGGCAGCGGCATATTGCTATCGTTGCAAAGAAAGGCCGGATTTGTGCGCATCTTGTACGCGTGAAATCCGGGATGCTGAAGCTGACCAGAATTTCAGCCAGGGAACTGGTGGAAGAATGGTCGGATGCGGATTACCCGTTCGATCGCGCTGTGAACAAATTGCTCGATCTGGGCAAACAGCATGGCATTACTGATGTGGCACGCCAGGCGCTGGAAAAACTGGCCAGGACAGGGCGTGAGCCGATGCAATATCGGCTGTTTGGTTAACCGCTGTATTCAACTCAACCAACTGTATTAATTACTGAAAGCATTTTTTTGCGACGAAAATCCGTTCAAACGATGGTGTTAATACTTGACTATCATAGTCGGTTATATCATAATGTGTCGCACATATTACATACGTCGTTTCATTCGATTTCAGGTTGCCACCTGAAATAGTTGCGAGTACAGAATGATGAACAAATTCGATGATCTTCAAATATTTTCTGGCGGAATTTCTGCCTTCCGTTTTGAAGCTGCCGGGGTACTTGCCAAGTCCCTGGCCAAGTCCGGTCCCAAGCTCCCTGACGCAAAATTGATCGCTTGGCTTGATCGTGTCCCCTACGATGGCTTCTTTTTTATTCGAGGTTCGTCCCGGCCATTAAAATTAAAGCCGGGACGGCCATGAATTTTCACATGCAAGGCAATTTGCTCGGCGGAAGCGTTCGAATGCTTCACGAAT